>CAIQIV010000256.1 GCA_903871905.1 uncultured Chloroflexota bacterium
GCATGTGCTGGCAGGCATTGGCCAGCTGGATCTCTGGCGCCGGGCAGGTTTCGCACAGCGCCGGCTCCCACTTGAGCGCCGGGGAAGCATCTCCCAGCAACCGGCATTCCTGGTGATTACGGCCGCGATAATAATCGGCATAGAAATACTGGCATTCCTTGCCAGCCGGGGTGCGCATATGCTGCGGGTGTTACCCGGTGGGTTATACCCGGGTCACATACTGCCCGGTGCGCGTGTCAACGCGGATGGTGTCGCCTTCGTTGACAAATTGAGGGCAGTTTACTTCCAGGCCAGTCTCGGTGACCACACGCTTGGTCACATTGGTGGCAGTATCCCCGCGCACGGAGGCATCGGCACGCACGATCTTCAAATCAATGGTGATCGGAAGCTCAATATCCAGTGGCTCACCCTGGTAGAAGGTCAGCTTGGCCTCCAGGCCTTCTTTAAGGTAGTCTGCCATCTCCCCCACCACCTCCGCGGTCAGGGCTGGCTGCTCAAATGTCTCCAGGTCCATAAAGTGATAGAAGGTGCCATCGGAATACAGGTACTGGACGTTGTGGAAATCAAGGCGGGCGTCCTGGACGCGATCGCCGGAAGAAAAGGTCTTTTCCAGTGTGGTGCCGGTGCGCAAATTAACTGCTTTCACGCGGATGGTGGCGTTGCCGCGGCCGGGTTTGTGGTGGTGGTAATCCAGGACTTTGTAAAGGGCGCCATCCAGCTCAAATGTTACGCCCTTTCGCAGATCATTGACGTCAATCATACAGGTTCCTCATACAAAAAAATTAAAAGGGAAACGCTCCCTTGTTTGGCAAGTTAACAGGACAATTATATTCCAGTGCGAGAGGAGTGGCAAGGGCAGAATTCAGCCTTTGAGGCGCTCACCCGGTTGAGTGCTCCCGGCGCCGGGTTTTACCGCCGGCTTTGATCGCCGGGTTTGACCGCCGGGTTTGACCGCCGGGTTTTTACCGCCAGGACCACCAGGCCGCCAAAGATCAGCAGGATGCCAGCCGCCGCCTGCAGGGACAGCTGCTCTCCCAGCAGCAGCAGTCCCAGGGTGGCGGCAGTCAGCGGTTCCGCCAGCGTCAGCGTCACAGCTGTCGCCAGCGGAACCAGCTTGAGACCTTTGCCAAAAAAGATGTAAGCCAGGGCGGTGGCGAATAACCCCAGGTGCAGGATCACCAGCATACCGCGCGGCTGCGCCAGCCAGTGCAGGTCCTGGGTCAGCAGCAGCGGAGACAGCATCAGCGCCCCCAGGCAAAACACCACCGCCATCACCAGCTCCGCCGGCTGCTCATCCAGCAGGCCTTTGCTGATCAGCGAGAAGGTGGCATAAGATGCCCCCGCGCCGATAGCCAGCAGGATGCCCAGCGGATCAACATGCACCTCCCCTCCGGTCGTTGCCAGCAGCCCACACCCAATCACCGCCAGCAGGGTGGCGCCCCCCCATTTCCACCCCGGCTTCTCTCCCCGGAAAAAGAAGCCCAACAACCCGGCAAAAACCGGCGAGCTGCCAATCCCGGTGATCGTCCCAACCGCTACGCCAGTCAGCTTGACCCCCCCAAAGAACAGCACCTGGTAAGCCGCCATGCACGCTGCAGCCAGCAGCCAGGGGAACAGCGCCCCCCGTGAACCAGGCAGGCGCGGCAGCTTCCGCTGGCTGACTGCAAACACCGCCAGCAGCGCCAGCCCGCCGACCACCAGGCGCAGTGCGCCGATGGCCAGCGGCTGCGCTCCTTCAGGCGCCAGGGCCTGGGACGTGCCGGTTGTCCCCCACAATACGGCAGCAGCGATAATAAAAAGATAGCCGCGCTTCAAGCGGAAACTGCCCGGCTACTCGCTGACCGTGAAGTCTGCGCGCTGCACCAGGTTATAGTCAATATACAGTTCCACCGTATAAACGCCAGGTGCAAAAGAGAAGGCATCGTTATAGGCATAGTTAATGCGCACATCTGCCGTGCCGTCCGGTCCCAGGTCCCAGGGGGCGTGGATGCGCCAGGAGGGATCCTCCACCCCGTTGACATACACCTTGAACAGGTAATTCTGTCCATCCTTCATCCCTGAATAATCAAAGCGGGCATAAACCTCTTTGATCCCACTTTCAAAGGTATCACTCGGCTCAGAATAGCCGGTCACCTCGCCCTGGTCGTTATAAGCTGCCTGCACAAACTGCAGCGGGCTGATCTGGGCGCTCACCTGCCCGCTGGGCTGCAGGTTCGTATACTCCAGGGACGCCTCCAGGCTCTTCAACCTGGTCAGCATCTCGCCCCCCAGGCTCTCCACCAGGGCAGCATCGGCGACAGAGCCCGCCGGTGGGTTCCCCTGGCCGCTGTCCAGCACCTCAAACAGGCCGTCCAGCGACTCGGAGGCGTCTCCCAGGCTCCACCACAAGAATGAGGGAGGCTCTTTCTTTGCCGCGGCTGCATCCGCCACCCAGCGGCTGGCCATTTCCATACCCTTCTCATAGGCTGCCCTGGCCTCCTCAGCATGCCCGGCCGCCAGGTGGCTTAAACCCAGGTCAAACTGGATCCACAGCTCGTCCGGGCTGATCTGCAACCCCTTGAGGTTCATGTCAATCGATTGCGGGAACTGCCCCAACAGGTAGTAAGCCCAGGCCAGGTCGCCAGCCACGTATGCCCGGCGGTCCCCGCTCGCCTGCGCCGCGGTATAGTCTGCAACCGCTTTTTCATACTCGTTCAGCTCCATGTGCGCAGCTCCCCGCTCGGCCAGGGCATTGGTGTACGCCGGATATGCCGCAACCGCCCGGTCATAAGCCTGGACCGCCTCGGAATATTTTTCCTGGTGCGCCAGCACTACCCCCTCGGCATAATCCGGGATGGCGTTTCCCTGCTCCCGCAAATCAAATACTGGCTTCATCCACAATACAACCGAGGCAACCACAGCAATCACAGAAACCACGATCCCCGCCCCGGCAAACAACCAGCGCGTGCGGGCATTGGAGACCGTGACAGACAGGCCAAACAGGAAGAGCGCCACCGCCAGCAGCATCAGGTAAAAAATATATGTGTTGGCTTTGTAATCCCAGGCGCCTTTTACATCCCAGGCGGCAGTAAACTGTTCCGCCAGGATGGTAATCTCTCTCAGGTAAACATCCCCCTCATAACGCGGCACATCCGGCACGGCGCCTGGGGCCGCGTCCATGTACGGTGGGTTCAGCAAGGGAGCAAAACCGCGCACTTTTTCCGACAGAGTCTGGTAGCGCCGGGCTGCCGCGGCATCATCCTTCTGCTCAGCTGCAGCAGCTTGCATATCCAGCTCATACTTCGATTGGTACGCCGCGCTGTCATCAAAGTTCACCCGGGTCTGACCGCTCACCTGCCGCCCGAACGCCTCGACGGAATAGCGCTTGCTGTCCCGGTTTGCCTGGTCATCGCGAGCCGCTGCGTCGCTTTGCAGGTAAGTGATCAACGCCACCAACACACTGATCAAAGCGATCGACACTGCCACAAAACGCTTGAACTGGTCGTCACTCATTGAGAAAATAGAACCTGTTTTTTTCGCTTCCATGTCGATCTCCTCATCACGTCAGATCTACCACAACGGCCAGGATGGTGCCGGCCACCATAAACAACACACCCAGACCAATCAGCACATACTGCATGCGCCGTGAGACCGACTCAACCAGAGAGAACAATACCGGGGCAATACTCAGGACCATCAGGGCAATCAACAGGCTGCGCGTCTTATTTCGCAGCCGATCAGCAGAGGCAAACTTGCTCTCGAATTCCAGATCCTTCTCGCGCTGCGCATCCGCCCACATCGCCCCCAGTTGGCGCTGCACATCATAGCTGCCATCCCGGTTGAGGTAGCGCATCTCGAAGAAAGAGGATGTGGCGTCTGCCAGCGTGCTGGCGGTGTTCAGCTGCTCCTGCAGGACGGGTTGTTGCTCCTCAGCCGCAGTTTCCATGTCGCTGTCCAGCAGATCTGCCAGGTTGGTATTGCGCCAGTAATTCAGGTAAGAGCTGTAATCCACATAAGCCATGACATGGTTGATGGCGTCCGTGTTTTCAGCATCTACCAGCGAGCGCATCCCTTCAAAATCGAAATCCCCGGCGGCGTCATCAGCCACCGAGGCCCGCCAGGCCACCACGGCTGCGATGGCGATCACCACTGCAATCAGGATGGCTACCAGGGTCTCTAAACGCTCATTACTTTTCTCATCTGCTTCTTCCATAGGTCACTCTCCTGCGAGGGTATTTGACAAGATCCATGGGCGCGTACCCCATTGACCTTGTATCTTCCTGCTATTTTACATTATGATTTTCTTTTTGAACAATATTGCAACAAGCCTGGATATTATCAAACCCGCCCAGCACCCGCCGCGGGAGGCCCCTTTCCTTCCTCTTCTCCAAAATCGCAAATTCTCCCTGAACAGGAAGTCCAATAAAAATGCTAACGCCGTGGCAGAAATCCGCACCAGGCTACATTGTACGTGAGCGTTCTACAGGCAGCCCTACCGGATTTGGTGTACCAGTAAGCATCCTGCTTTTCCGCCATGGGTAGGAAAGACGCGTGCGCTGGCGCCGGTGGGGGGAGCACAGGAGTGGAGATTGCCGTTGGGGTGGGCACTGCCGGGCTTGTGGGTCCAGCCAGGTGCGCCAGCGTCCCAACCACTACCTTTACGATCTGTGCCGCGTATGTCGTGTTCAATGTATCAAAGGTGTCCTCACCGGTATGATAGTAAGGAGTAGAATCGGTCGAATCTTCAAAAAACCAGATCGCTGGGTAGCCCGCGTCCCAGAAGGAGGCCTGGTCCGAGTCAGCCTCACCGCTGGCATCCTCCACCGGAATAAGGCCAAGCTGATAGGTCGAGTTCACATATTCCACCAGGGTGACTAGCTGGCGGTCGCCGGCCGCCCCACTGCGAAAGATGACCTCAAAGTTGTAGGTCGAGTTGGTCTTGTAACCGATCATGTCCAGGTTGATCACCCCCAGGATCGGCTCCCCGGCCGCCGCAGCCGCGTTGGCATAAGCCGCGCTGCCATACAGGTCCTGCTCTTCACCGGTGGTGACCAGGTAACGCAGCGTACACAAGAACTGGTGGCTCTTCAGCGCCTTAGCCGCCATCATCACCCCCACCGCGCCGCTGGCGTTATCATCCGCCCCAGGCGCCCGGGTTATCGGGTTCCCATCATCATTGGTCGAATCCACGTGGGCGGTAACCAGGTAGATGCACGGGTTCGCCAGGCGCGTCCCAGACTGTTCCGCCACTACGTTCCGCCCAGAGCTCCCGCCGGCAGACCAGTTCTTGAACTGCACACTCAGGCCTAACCCTGCCAGGTAGGAATAGACATACTGGGTGGCTTTGGCTGCCGGGGTGGCTGCATCGGTGTAACGTGTGCGGAACTGGTACGGCGCGCCGTCGATCAACGGGCTGTTGTGCCCGGTCAGGTCACCGGCCAGGGTGGTCAGCGTGGCAACATCCACCAAGTTAATCATCGCCTGAACTGCCGGGTCGGCGGTAAGCCCCGCTGGAAGGGCTGGTCGAGGCGCGCCGCTTGGAGCAACTGCCAGGGCTGGCAACGGTATGAGCAGCAGCACAGCCAAGTACAGCACGACCAGCGCCAACAGGCACGCAGCGCTGACTCTCTTCCCATCCATCCACCTGGATTGATTGATTTTGGGATTCATGTTGCACCTCACTTCTCATTGACTTCTCCTTTGAACCCCTTAATAAACTTGGCCAATTGCCAGGATGAACACCTCACCTATAAGGGATTCCATAAAAATCAACAAGGGTACCACAAGATAATTTTAACTAACAGAATTATAACAAAATTTTAAATTAGATATTCCAATTCATCCTTGTGCCCACCAGGGATCACCCATCTTGCTTCGTTTAAAATGCCTAGCGCCAGTTGGATAAGCACATTGCCCAGCCGCAGCCGGAATAGTAACGTCTCAAACAGGCTGCCCGGCGCGGACCGGGCAGCCATCCTTCCTCCTTATCTGGTAGGTAACTACTTCTTCCTGCACACGAACGGCGCATAGATGCGATTAATGCGGGTAACTACCGCCACGCCGCTGCCCGCGGCGTAAATGTCCTCGCTGAAGCTCGATTCCGCTATCAGATTAAACTCTTGCCGTTTGATGGTTGCGCCTGCAGGGATCGTGATCGCAGCTGTCATGGTAACCTTTTGCCTTGGGGCGACAGTATTAATCACCAACTGTTTCCAGACAGGCTCCCAACTGCCGGAGCCGCTTGAGATCTGCACCTGCCAGCCATCCAATCCATCGAGATAGATATGGTAGCTGTCCGTCACGGTGCCGGTGTTGGTGAGGGTGAATATATAAGTGAGCAGGCTGCCCGGCTTGCCGCTCTGATCTGATGCGTTGGACAGGCTGACTGCGTAGTCTGGATGCTGAACTATAAACTCCACATTCACCGTGGCTTCTTCTTCACCAGCAGAAGCCACTACGGGCAGTGAATACTGTCCATCCGGCACGTCATTATCGGCGTAGATAGCAATGGGAATAGCCTGGCTGTGGACAGCTTCACGCGCTGCTGGGACAGCCGGCAGACTTTCGCCTGGCAGCGGATCCCGGTCTAACAGGACTTCCGCATCGATCCCCTCGGGCAGGTCGTCCAGGTTGAAGTCCAAACTTGGGGTGTAGAACAGGTCGCTTGTGCTGGTCAGCGCCAGGCTCGTCCACACCACACCATACCCCTCCCCTGGCAGGAACTCCATCTTCAGCGGCGCAGCGCGGCTGCTTCTCACCGAGCTCTCGGCCAGCCCGAAGCTGCCGGTTGGGATGGTCACGCTGACTGGCTTCGACCAGATAAAGGTATCCGTCTGGTCATCCCGCAGCCCAATGGTGATACGGTAAGTCTCATCCGGGTTAACCCCTGGGATGTCCATCTGGTCGTACACGCTGACCACCTGACCCTGGCCATTTGTCAGCGAAATGGTGCCAAAATCCATGCTTTCCTCAAAAGTCTGGGTATAGGCACCGCCCGCTATCAACTTCTCCACCAGAACATCCTGGTACTCCGCATCCGGATGGTAGACCGGCGCCCATTTTACCCGCAGCGCGGAGCGGCCCGTTTCCACCCAGGCTTGGGTAGCCGGGTCCCACTCATAATTGGGGACATTCAACTCCGGCGTGATCGCCACGCTCGCCATCAGGTCATCAGTGAACGAGGTACGGCGGTCCAGGGTCACCACCCCCGCCGCTGCCAGGGCCTTCAGTGGATCGTAGCTCTCCGCTGCTACGTTGACCTCTGGAGCTGCCTGCGCCGCCTGGATGCCTGTGCCCACCGCAGCGTACACGTTGACCGGCGGGTTGAGCCCGTCTTCCACTTCCACGTACACATAGTAGCTGCCCGACTCAATATTGGACACGGTCAGCGGGTAAGTCAACTTCAAGCCCCCATCCACCTGAGACATCTCGGTCAGGGTGATCACATCCAGGATCTGCCCCTGGTACATCGGGATTTCCGAGGTTTGCGGGATGCCCTGGCTGTCTGTCACAGTAACCGTCTCAGTGATGGCATCCCGGTTAGCGTAGAATTTTAAAACGGTGGGCAGGCGGTCCGAGCGCACTTTCAGCGAGGCATCAATGGTGTCCGGCGCCAGGCCTGAGCTCTGCACGTTGAACTCGCTGACGATGGGCGGGTTCTGGATGCCCGAGACACTGAGCACCCAGCCGGTCTGGGTCACCGCGCCGGTCAGTTTGACCTGCCATTTGCCGACATCCGCCTGGTCCACGCCGTAAGCAGTGGTCGTAATTGGGATGTAATGCTCATCAATGGACTCCCCCAGAGTTGAGAAGACAGATGAGGAAGCCGCTGCCAGCGGCGCCAGCAATCCAGTGATATCGGGGCCAAGCCCATTTTGCTCCCCTCCCTGCGCCATAAAGAGCAGCACCCCGCTGTTCACTTGCACCGGCTGGGCCAGCAGGGTGTAGACTGCCCCCTGCCAGATATGCACCGGTCCGCGGATGATGATATCTTGCGTCCCTGTCTGGCGCAGTTCCACGGTGTGCTCGCCCGCCGTCAGGCTCCCGTACTGGCTGGCCGTCTTGTAAGCCAGGCTGTTGGTCCATTCCACCCCATCCACCAGCACGTCCACTGCTTCTGCTTGCGGCAGGGCGTTGAAGACGCGCAATCGTCCCTGTTCCAGGCCCGCCGGGGCAGAATTGTCGTCAGACAAAGTCACCAGGTCTCCGCGGTTCACACCCGCCAGCATAACGGTGACATCATTGCCCGCCGCTGCCTGGAAAGTGGTGCTGATTTCGCTGCCATCCCGCAGCGTCACCCCCAGGGTGTGCGTCCCGGAGACAATATCCGTATATACCGTGCCCAGGCTGACATCCATGACGGACGGCACCCCATCCAGCTTTAACGTCACCGTCATGGCGTTTGGTTCGGCGGAGACGTTCATCAAGCGCCAGCGGCCTTTCTGTGGATCGCGGGCGTCCTCTAACCGGTAGGTATACACCTGGGTATAGCGCACCGTGTATCCATCCGGGCTGCTGCCATAGTTTTCCGGGGTGATCGGAACCCCTCGCGGGGTGATCAGCGACAAGGTCAGCGGCACGCACGCGCCCACCTCAAACAGCGTATCCGTCCTGGTGATCACGTTGGTGGAGGTGAGAGCGTCCTGCGGGCTGACCAGCGGCGCCCCCAGGCTGTCCAGCCCGGTATTAGGCGTCTGGATCACCAAAGAGCCATCCTCCAGCAGGTTGACGCTGTTGACCATCTCCGGCGATACGTCTGACTGCAACAGCGCATCAGCTTCCAATCCCATCTTCAAGCGCAGCGCTTGCCGCGCCTTGGTACCGTCGATCAGGCGGTACTGCCGCACGTTGGACCAGGAGAATTTCTTGTCCGTGGCATTCAGGAACCAGGAGAAATTAATCGCCAGGAACTTGGCATACCCCTGGACCCCCCATTTCGATTGTTGGGAGCTGCCGCGGACAAACTCACCCAGCTCGCCGGTGGCTTCAAAAGCCTTCCAATCCTGGTCCGGAACCTGGACCGGCTCGACAGCGCAGTTTTCAAAGGCCCCTTTGTTAAATTCTGGTATGGGTAACTTAATGGTGACCTGTTGTGTCTGGTGGACCTGCCAGTTCCAGCATGGCCCAATGATTGGGACATATGGAATTTGAGAGCTGGTATTGTAGTAACAGTATCCAAACTTAAGGATATACCATCTTGGCTTCTTGAGCGTCAGATCATGAACACTCTTCAAGAATTTCCGATTGATCCCACAGGGAACTTTGATGGAAATCGAATTCGGCAGCCCCAACTTGGATAAGAGCTCCCCCAACCAACCCGGAAGACCGATACTGTAACTGCACCAGTCCAACAGACAGGGACTGGGGATCTGAATTTTCGTGCCGATCAAATTTTCAATCTCGCGGGTGATCTCACCCTTTTCGATGCCCAGGTACATTTTTCCCTGGCCAGTCAGGTGAAAGCGAGGCTGTCCCCGCGGGAAGCGGGGGCTCATAAACTTTTGCGTGAAGGGACCCATGATCCCCATGGGCTGGATGCCACTCACCCAGGCATGCAGCGAAACCTGGTATTTCAGCAGTGGAAAATCGGGAGGGCGGGCTTCCCCTTTGGCTTTGAAACCCTCCGACTCACTGAGCGAGACCTCCGCCGAGGCTATTTTCAATACCCACAAGGCCTTCACCGCGGCGCTGATCTTCCATTTCACCTCGGGCATGACCTGCACAGCAGCATCGCCTTCCGCCTGGACCACGCCAATAGGAGTCACCGCCACCGTCACGCCAACCTTAAACCCTGTACCCTGCATACCAATTGCGACTTCACCGCGAACGCCGCTCAAGTAAAATATCGGATAAGGACCTAATTGGATCCCCGGCGAGCACTGCACCTTCAGGCCAAATTTGCCGCCCACCTCCTGCCAGGCAGGAAACCCGTCCGGGCCGTTGGGATTCTCAGGAGACACGCTGTCCGACGGGTACACTGCTGGCTGCGGTCCGAGCCCTGCCAGCGCATCCAGCCCCGGGCGATCCAATCCATCCACAATAAAGGGGATAGCCTCGTCCTCGGGGGTGGCGTATTCAACCATTGTCTGCCCGCTCGCCTCGTTCACATAGATCCGGGCGCTGGCCGACAGGTTGGAGCAGCCGGCAGAAAAGTTAGCCGCTGGCAGCCGGATCTGTCCCTCAGCGATGATCTCAAAACCGCGCGAGGTGAAGGCCAGGTCACCATTGAGATATAGAAATCCGCCGCCCTTTTTCTTATCCATGACCAGGCCGGCGATCAACATGACCGGCAGGTTGAGGGCACTGTGCGCGCTCTTCAGCGGATTGGCGTTCCACTGCAGCCCGTCCTTGTTCAGCACAGGATTAGTCAGCAGTGCGACAGAGGCCCCACCCAACGCCGCAGGTACCGCCAGGTGGGCAGATTTCAAACGCAGCTTGCCGTTGAAATATTCCGGCAGCTTACCATAGGAGTCCCCAGGATTCGCCACCCCGTCCGGCCATGGCTTACCAGTATACAGGCGCAGCCCGGCGATCACCAGTGAAAAGTGGCCCATGCGAGTAGATTCGAAGTCATTATACTGGTTGATGGTACCCTCGATCGGCACGCCGCTCAGGTTATTGGAGTGCACCACGAGATGCATGGTGCCACCGATTTTGCAGCCGGAAGAGCTGACGTCGGTGATGCTGGAGACCTTGATTTCCATGAGCATGCGGTAGCGGTTCGCCGTCGGATCCGCCTTGGTATCCAGCAGACTAAAGCTGCCACCCAGCGGGACGCTGCAAGACGGCGGGACCATTGGACAGGCTGTTGTGCCTGCTTTCAGCTTGCTGCTCCAATCGGATTGCCCGGCAACCTTATTGTATGCCCGCACCCGGTAATAATACGTCCTGCCGCAGCTCAGCGACTGGTTCTTAAACTGCGTGACATTGGCACCCACTTTGGTCAGCATCCCCCTATCGGTGGATCCGTTCGGAGAACGTTCGATCTGAAAGCCATCCTCGTTGTCGCTGTTATCCGTCCAGGAGAGCGTGATCTGGGTGGCTGTGCTGCCTGAAAGGGCCAAGCCAGTCGGTACAGCCGGTTTGCTGGGCGGGCAGGCAGCTGTTAGGGTAGTCAGCGCGACAGGCGCCGAGCTGCCCCCGGCCGCAGAGAAAGCGGTTACCCGGTAAAGGTAGGGAGAACCACAGGTCAGCCCCTGGTCGGTGAAAGCGGCTACGTTGGCGCCGGTTGCCCCGACCTGGACCCAATCCCGATTGTCAGCGCTGCGCTCGATGCGGAAGCCCGCTTCGTTGCTGCTGTTATCGTTCCAGGTCAGGCGAATGGTAGTTGCCGTTTGGGCAGGAGATCTAAGGTTGGATGGTGTCGCCGGGACCGGCGCCGCCGGGCAGTCATCCGTGCTCACCCGCAGTTCATCGGAATACTCCGATGCGCCCCCAGCGTTGACCGCACGCAGTCGGTAGATATATGCAGTATTACAAGCCAGACCCTGGTCGGTAAAAGCCGTCTCCCTGCCTCCCAGACTGGCAATTTCCTGCCAACCTGACTCACCCTGCGAGCGCTCCACTTCGATTGCAGCCCTGGTGCCGCTGGCCTGTGACCACTTCAAGGCAATCCGGGTGGGTCCGCCAGCGATTTTGGATAGGCCTCCGGGTGCGGCGGGTGGCGCCGAGCAGCCAGCGCTGGTCATGCTCACCGCGCTGCTGTACCCCGAGATGCCAGCCAAGTTGGCTGCCCGCAGGCGGTACTGGTAATTGGTGCCGCAGTTCACGCCGCGGTCGGTGAATATGGTCACACCCATGCCAGTGCGATCCATTACCAGCCAGGTCGCACCATCCAGAGAACGCTCCACGATCGCCCCAGCAGGCGGGTTATTCGGGTCGGACCAGCTCATAGCAATGCTGTCCTCGGAGCCGCCGGTGCGCACCAGGTTGCTGGGAGCTGAGAGAGCTGCCCCTTCCTGCATGCCTGCTGTTACCCGCACATCGTCCAACTGAAAGCGCCCGTTCTCAGCTTCCCTGTAGTAGAAGCGCAGCATTACGCTGGGCTGCCCGGCATACGCCGACAGGTCAAGCTCCTGGGTATCATCTGTGCTGGTTTTTAAGCTCCAATCCCATTCGTGGCTCCCCTGCCAGGTTAACCCGTTATCGAGGGAAGCCTCAACCAAACCTGCTGAGGTAGAGTCCGCCTCAAAATCCAGGCGGTAGGTCAGAGTAACAACAGAATAGGACGAGAGATTCAGCGCCGGGGTGCGCAGCTCGGCATTCATCAACCATCTGTTCGGCAACCCCGCCTGGTAGCGGTCAGCACTGGCAAAACCACCGCTGCCGCCGGTGCGGTTGCCAAAACCGCCGGGGTCGTTAAACAGCCATCCGGGTTTGCCCGTGGTGCTGTTGGCTTCTAACGCCAGCCAGCCGGCAGGCAGGCTGGCGTTGGTAAAGGTTTCGTTGAGCAGCGTGCACCCCTGGGTGCGCAGGCGCAGCACGCTGGAATATTCCGAGTCGCCCACCCCGGCGCGGCTGGCGCGCACTCGGTAGGAGTAGGAAGTGTTACACACCAGGCCGCTGTCACTGAATTGGGAAACATTGATGCCAGTCGTGCCAACTTGGTTCCAGGTGCTGCCATCCAGGGAACGTTCCACCTTGAAGCTGGTCTCCTTGCCTCCGCCGTCGCTCCAGGCCAGGCGCAGCGCCGTTTCTCGCACCTCGCTTGCCGCCAGGTCCTTAGGCGCTGATGGCACAGCGCAAGCCGCGGTGGTGGCGCTGGCAGTTGGGCTGGCCTGCGAGCGTCCAGCAGCATTGAGCGCATACACCCGGTAGTACACTGTCTGCGCACAGCGCAACCCGCTGCGCTGGAAGGTAGCGGCGTTCTCATCCGCCACGCCCACCTGCACCCAGCCTGGCTCGGTGATGCTCTCTGAGGCTTCGATGATGAAGCCGGTCTCGTTGCTGCTGTTGTCCTGCCAGCTCAGGTCGATCGCGCTTTCGCCCACTGCCTGGGCCGCCAGGCCGGAAGGCGCCGCCGGACTGTCACTGCAGGCGCCGGTGCTGGCATTGGCTAACCCGGTTGTGGTCGACTCGCCGGTCAGGTTGAAGGAGCGTACCCGATAGGCATAGGAGGAGGCACAACTCAAGCCGCTGTCGGTAAGTGCATTGACATTCGGCCCGGTCTCACCCACCAGGATCCAGGTGCTGCCACCATCGGCAGAACGCTCAACCCGAAATCCGGTTTCGCTGTTGCTGGTATCGACCCATTTAATGCCAATGCGGCTCTCCGACGTCCCTGCTTGCACCAGGGCGATCGGGGCGGCCGGCGCAGTCTCCGCCGTCAGAGCCGCCACGCTCACACTGTCCACCTGCCAATACAACCCGGTGACGCTGGTGACATAGTGGAAGCGCAGTTGGACGCTGCTGCTCCCGCCAATGGCGCTGCTTAAATCCAGATGGGTAATACCGCCGAAACTATCTGACTTGGACCACACATTTGTCCAGTTTGTCCCGCCATCCAGGCTGACATCTACATTTACCGTACCGCTGCCGCCAAACGAAGTGAGAAACTCCAGCCCCACCTTGGGCTTTCCGTTCAGGTCGAGCACGGGACTAAGCAGTTGGGTGTCCATAGCCGCACTGGCGTATTGGCTGTCGGCAATGGCAAATGCCCCATCGCCGCCGGTCTCGTTGACCCGCCCCGCCGGGTTATCAAAGCTCCACCCCGGGCTGCCAACCACCGTCCAACCGGAAGGCGTTGCTCCACTTTCAAAAGCCTCGGACAGCCCTTCCGTCGCCCCCGGGCAAGCAGCAGTGGTCATGGTCACCTCCCCCCCGGAGCTGCTGCCGCTGGCATTGAAAGCGTTCAGCCGGTAGCGGTAAGTTTTATTGCATACCAGCCCGCTGTCCCCCAACACCTCCAGGTTGGCAGCGATGGTCATCTCCTTGGGCCAGGTGGCGCCGTTGTCACTGGAACGCTCCACCTTAAAACCATCTTCATCCATGCTGTTATCTGTCCAACGCAGGGTGACCTGCGCTGGACCGGGAGCGCTGGCGACTAGCCCGGAAGGGGCAGCTGGTCCTGCGCCGCAGGCTGGTGTGCTAGCCGTCAGTACACTGCTGTACCCGGAATTGCCCCCTGTGCCATAAGCCCGCACCCGGTAAGAGTATGTGACACCGCAGCTCAGCCCGCTGTCCTGGAAGCTGGTTGTGCCCGCTTTTACGCCACCCAGCTCCTGCCAACCGCTCACCCCGTCCGCCGAGCGCTCCACCTTGTAACCCAGCACGCCGCTCGCAACCGTATTCCAGGTCAGGCTAATCGTCTTCAGCGCCTGTCCGCTGGCAGCCAGCCCGTCGGGCGCTGCCGGCGCGGGGACCACAGTGGGCGTGGTTGGCAACGAGGTGCCGGTCGGAGCTGGCGCAGCTGTGGCGGTCACTTCCACATCATCCACCTGCCAGAACCAGGCCCGCGTGGCCTCCGCATAGCGAAAACGGATCACCACGTTTGACCTGCCTCCTGCCAGGGCATCCAGATTCAAGCTCACCGATCCCTGGTAGTCCGCATTGGCTCTGCGCCAGGCGCTGATCCAGCTCGTTCCGCCGTCCGTAGAGACCTCCACCTGGGCATACTCATCCTGATCAACCAAATCTTTATAATCGGTGTTAAACTGCAGCCTCACCTGAGAAAAAGCAGACAGATCCAGAGCGGGGGTGCGCAGTTCGGTGTCCATGGGCTGAAAGTTATGGTCGCTGTCGGCAATGGCAAATCCCCCGCTACCGCTGGTGTTGTTGGTCCGTCCCGCCGGGTTATTAAATGCCCAACCCGGGCTGCCGTTCACGCTCCACCCTGTAGGAGTGCTGTTCGTCTCGAAGTTTTCCTTCAAGACAGTCACGGCATCCAGTGCCAGCGGCACCATTCCCCCTGATGGAAGTGCAGGCAGCAGGTTCAACGCCAATAACAGCCCTGCACAGACTACCCATCCAAGCAGCCATTTCCCTTGATTCATTTTGTGCCTCACTCAATGGTCTTATGAGAACTGATTTGGCCAATTGTCTGTCCATAGAGCAACATACCCCCTTATAGAAAACACTGCACCCGGGGTGCTATCTCAGCACAGTCCAGGTACAGTCTTACAACAAAAAGCGGAAAAATCGATTTCAAACTAGGGCGCTCTTACCACCAGGTTCTTGAAGCGCACATCCAGCCCCCCCTTGTCGCTCTCGCCGGTTGAGGCCATCAAAGCAATATCGCCTTGG
This sequence comes from uncultured Chloroflexota bacterium, assembly GCA_903871905.1. Classification (GTDB taxonomy): domain Bacteria; phylum Chloroflexota; class Anaerolineae; order Anaerolineales; family UBA4823; genus CAIQIV01. Next base: position 15,220 of record CAIQIV010000256.1, read on the forward strand.
GCAAATTCATTATCCCTGGCTTCCAACACCTTCTTCCCATTTAATAACATGGTCAGCGTCTGCCCCACGCAGGAGGCCCCCAGACGGTTATAAGAGCTGCTAAACTGCATGAAGCCAGCCTTTCCTTCAGCCAGGTCCACGTATTCTTCTTCATCATCCTCCCCAAAGTAGACCTTGCAAATCCCATATCGGCCCTCCCCTGTGAGCCAGAAGCGGTAGCAGCCGTCGTCATCGGCGCGGCAGGTCAGACCATACTCGCCATCCTTGGGGCCTTTGTACCTGGAAACATCCACCTCCGCCACAAAATCCGAGTAGATCTCATCCACGTAGGACTCCCAGGAGGATTCATCCTCCGCCAGAAAGATGCGGTAGCTGCCATTCTCATATGCCAGCGTCACCCCTCCACTGCGCTGCCCCACATCCCAGCCGCTCTCCGGGTCCGAAAAATCATCCTCAAAATACTCCCCCTCCTCTGCCTCATCCGCATCGGGGGTTGGCGCTGCTGCTGAATTTCCGGCAGCCGCGCTGCCAGGCTGGGAGGCCGCTCCTGCCGTCATGGTCGAGCGCGCCGCAATTAATTCCTGCGGCACCAGGAACGAAGTGGAACAATACGGGCAGCGCATGGTGGCCCCCTGGCCAGGGTCGTCTAACGGTCCACCGCAGGTTGGACATTGGAACTTGATCATGGACATTTCATCGCTCCTTCATCTGCAGAATGACATAACAGCCTGGGCGCCACACCCCAGCACCATTATTTTATCCTAATCGGACTGTCTGAAAGGAGATCATTCAAAAGATTTACAGCCAGGTCCGTGGAAAGCGGCCAGTTTCCACTTCCGGGAACCTCCTCTCTCCACGCCTGGCGCGCCTCGGGGTGCGGCCCGGAGACTGCCACCTTGCCCTTTCCATAGGAGCTGATCAGTGCGGCAATCCGGCCATCTGCATAGGTGGCAATCACCCGCACAGTTTCTTTACTTTTCACCAGCTCAAAAATCGGGCCGGCTTGAAAATACATGCGCCGGGTTTGGCCGGACCAGCGCACCGGGATCACCCGCGGTGCGTAGTTGCTGTCATAGTCCGCCGACTCAGCCGGGATGATGCCCAATGCGTCAATAAAGTCCTCCCCATCCTGCCAGCCGGTGGAGGCCATGAAACCGCCCCCGCAGATCCCCAGGTAGCGCCCGCCGCGGCGCAGGTAGGCTCGCAGCGCCCCGGCCGTCTCAGGCGTGAATGCCTCCAACAAGGGGCTCATATCATCCTGGGTGCCGCCGATGATGAACACCCGGGCATTTTCCAGGCGCCCTGGCAGTTCATCCAGATCAGCCACATAGCGGACCGGCAGTCCGGCGCTGCGCGCCACCGCCGCAGCCGCTTCGGGGGCGTCCTCTGCAGACGCCGGCCCGTTATACACCAGCGCATAAGGCTTAACCGGTGCAGCCAACTTGAAAGCCGCCAACCCTGGCTCTCCCCAGGGCTGCTCTGAGAGCTGTCCCTGCCAGGAGGCTGCTCGACCGTTCCCCAGGATAATCAGCAGCCCCAGCAGCAGGAAAACACCCAGGCGCCTCCCGGCGGTTTTCCGGGACCAGTGTTGAAACATGGGACAATTCATCCTACCTCCCGATCTCCTGCTCATCCTGGCTGGCCTGGGTAAACCAGGCCAGCCAGATTCCCACGCGGCACTCCTGGACGTTTATTGTGCCAGGTCCTGGATCTCATATTCATCCTCGATCACGCCGTCCCCATTGGTGTCGACACCGAGATACAGTCCTTTGCCATTCCCCTGCCATTTTCCATACTCAACGTAAACGACCGAAGTAGATTTCAGGGCAATCTCATCCGCAGTAAAGCTTTCTTCTTCCTCATCCGTGATGCGGGTCAAGGCCAGGTTGAACGTTCCCTCGTTTTTCAATTCTGTGGCATTGACCAGTAAGGCAGACTCCTTGGTATCCAGTACTACAACGATTGTCCCACCGCCTTCGATATCTGTGCCCTGGACCTCGAAATAATAATCATCCTTGCCAGGCTGTTCCACCGCCACCACAATATTGGGGGATTCTGAACTTTCCGTCCGATAGGCGATCGATTCAAGCACCGGATCAAAAAAAATATAATCTTTTTGATCGGGCGCAAGGCTGATCTCCTCAACGCCGATGGAAAAACCCGGGCCGATCATCACCAGGTCGGTGGGTGAGGCATCCTTCAGACCCGCGCCATCAATCGTCACGGACACGCTGATGCCATCCGGGATCCAGTACTGCGGCTCCGGCGAATAAGTCTGGATACTATCCACCTTGTAGTTCACCATCCGGGCGCCAGGGATCTCATTGACCAGTTTGCCATCTGCATGGCCCAGCCGGTGGCCCTGCGCATCCATGATTAACAATTCTCCTTCACCATCCAGAAAGATCTGGTTGTATCGAGGCGTGCTTCCCCTGGCAAGACTGGCCAACCGGGCATTGCCGCCTGGTAAAGCCTTGCCCGTCGCGGAACTTTCTGCACAGAACGGGCAAGCCTGCTGAGCCAGGCGCGCAGAAGTCGGGGTAAGCTCCAGGGTTTGCGTTTCAGCATCCCCCTCGTACAGGTCCGGCTGGACCTGGGGATTGATCGACGCCTCATACTTCCAGGTGTTGGCATTGCTGTCGATGGTCAGTACGCGCGTCTCCTTGGGATAGTTGTTGTCGTAGACCAGCACTTCAAAAATCCCGCCGCCTTTATCATTGATCGCAAAAGGCGTGATGGCATGCCCGCCGCTCATATCTGGCTTATAGATGCCGATGGTATATGTCTCGCCGCCAGTGTCTTCACCTTGAAGTAGTTTCAAGATATCATTCGGCGTCCCCTTGATCACCGACTCGACCACCGGGCTGGTAAACTGGGTGATAAACCAATAAGCAATCTCACGCTGTAGCAGCTCGTTGTCCAGGCTCAACGCGGCGGCATTCGCTCCACCAAAATCGTCCGGTTTGATTTGGGCAGCGTACATCAGCAGGCTGAGGGTAGCAAACCCTTCGCAGTGCCCTCCGTTCATGGCCTTATTTGCCTCCGCCAGCCACTGTTGGGCCGGAGGGGTCAAGGTACATTTGTCATTCTTCAGCAAGGCACAAACCTGGTCGCCGAACAGTCGCCGCATCTCCACCTCGGTCATATTCTTCACCGGGGCATCCGCACCATAATTCGGAAAGCTGAAGCCGTTGATCTCGGGCTTGAACCCTAGATCGGCAACCAATGCGCCTGTTTCAACTGGCGGACTACCTGGGGTGGACTGCTGCTCCTCTGACTGGACGGTTGCCATGGGCTCATCCGCTGGTGCGGTTGTTTCAGGCGCCTCAGCCGCCTGCAGAACAGGCGCCTGGGTCGCCTCAGATGCTTCTAAAGCTGGCCCTTCGCTTTCTACACCACCGCCGCAGGCGCTACTCAACAGCACCTGTAGCGCCAGGACAAGGGCCAGGATAATAGTCATCCGATTATGAGCTTTCATCTTTCTTCCCTTCTTTTTTTCTTTACCTTGTATCAGATTAGATAGGGGTGGAACTGGATCTCAACTGGCCCAGCCCCACCCGATCGCCAGTGGAGGAGATTACACCGGCTGCAGATATTTATCCGGCCGAAAGGGCATCAGCCACAGCCTGTAACACAAACACCACCAGGACAATTTCCACCAGGATGGTCAGCGTCCACAGGCTCATCACCAGGGTCAACTTCTCCGCCTTGTTCTTGACCCAGCCCCAGATAAAGGGATAGATCCCCAGGGAGACCAAGCCCAGCACCCCATGCAGCACCCCCTTACGCTGAAACAGGCGGACCAGGACGATAATTGCCAGGATCAACATGGCGATGTTGTTGATCTTTTCGATCCAAGACAGTACAGACGGATCCATGATAAAGCTCCTTTTCGATTGATGGTTGGGTATCTTCTTGCTGCCCGGGTTCGACCCGGAAAACTTGCTCCAATGATAATTTTTTCTCACCAAATAGCACTGTACCTGGGGTTCAATCCAGGTACAGTCCAGGTACAGTCGTTTTCGGCTTAGCCGTCTCTAGCGGGCATGCTGCACCGCCGGCAGGTAAACGATATACTGCGTCTTTGGCAAAAACCCAGGGTCGCTTGCCAGGTAGGGTCCGGCGCTGATGTCATAGGTCCCGCTCTGTGCTGTATCTTCCGAATGGCGGATCTCGACGAAGAAGCCCTCACCCGGCTTTACCGGCAGCGGAATGAATATGGCCTCACCAGCCGCCGCGTCTCCCAGGGAGCGCTCAACCTCCCAGGACCAGTCGGACGCAAAGAGATGGTACGCAGGGATCATCTCCAGTCCAAGCCCATCCACCCGCAGGCCCAGCGTGCCAGTGTATTCTGCCGGCACGGTCAGGCTGAACACATCCGTGTCTCCAGCGAAATCGATCCGCCCATGAAGCGGTTGGTTATCCAGCGGCAGACTGGTCGGCAGCCACAGCAGGTTATCCGAGAAATTTGTGTGATCATCGGGCTGCCATCCGGCAACATCAACCACCACACCGGCATAGCGCTCAAAGTTTTCAGTGATCGCCCGGTCCGGGACAGATCCCGTAGTTGACAATCCTTTGTCGGTGGCAAGCGCTGTACCGGCGCTGTTGTTAGCCTGCACCGTGAGCTGGTACTTCCCCCCCGTCCAATAATCCACGTATGCCGAGTAGACGCCATCCGTGGCCATCCGATCCGGGGCCAGGCCATCGTCGTGGAGTTGGAAGGTGTCATAAACGCCCTCAGGGTCTTCCACCGTGCCGCTCATCACCGCCCCGGCGACCGGCAAATCTGCCGTGAGCAGCGCTTCGACCACGATGGGCTGCGGATAGTTCACCACTGCGCCATTCGGCAAGCGCAAGTGCAAGGCATAAGCCTGCTGATCGGATCTGGCCACGCCATCTATCCAATAAGCAACAAAAACCGGGCCAGCCTGGGGCTGGGCGCGCAGCTGCCAGGTCCCCGTTACCGGTGCATCCAGGCTGAGGGAACAGATCGTGCGCTGCTCATCTCCTGCGCCCTGGCTCTCGCAGTCTGCTGTGGAGCTGAGCACGGTCGTGTGATGCTGCGGGTCACTCAACTCCAGGCGCAATTCACCAGGATCACCTTGGTAAGCAACAAGCGGATCCAGCCGGGACAGGCTGCTGTCCATGGTAAATGGCACGCTGAAGGAGCTGCCAGCCTGCACTTCCTGCCAGCCGGTTTTGATGTTCGCCTCCACTTCCAACGAGTTGATCCGGTCAAAATTCAACAGGGCGCTGCTCAGTTCGCTGGCATTCTGGGCTGGGGAATATTTTCCACCAGCCTGCTGCGCCAGTTGGCGCAGCATGACTTCTTCAGCCTGCTGCGCGCCATAGCCAACCACCATCAGGCTCACAAAATTTTCTGCATACCCTGGAATGACGGAGAGTGGATATACGCCGCTGTCATCCTGTCCGGAGGTGATGAGATAGACAATACGCTGGGTTTCGCTGGGGACACCGGGCGCGGTCAGACCATCCAATGCCAGTTGCAGCGCCTCACCCAGAGCGGCGTCTGCGCTGCCACCCTGGATTGTGTCAAGCGCGGCATACAAGGTATCCTTATCACTCTGGCCGGATATGGATGTTAAGGGCTGGACGATCCCTGCTGCTCCGTCGTAAGCGATCAGGCCCAGGATATCCCCAGTTTGGGCCTGATCGATCACCTGGGCCACAGCGGCATTGACCTCAGCCAGCTTGCCTGTGTCAGACATGGCCGCGCTGCGATCAATCACCACCTGCCGGATGACGCTGCCGGACACGGTGGACGCCATCACGGTACTAAAATCATCTCCCGTTGCCAGCACCTGCGAGGCCGGCGCCGGGCTCCAGACGATCTTCAGCAGGCTGCGCGCTGCCTGCCGGGCGACCGCTCCGGTCAGATCAATCACCGGCCGCTCCCCGGCCTTTGGCGCCACGGCAGCCACCTCAGGATGGTACAGGCGGCCCCTGGCGAGCGCCGTGCGCGGATCCAGGGAAGGATCACGGGCGATGGTTTCCCAGCAGGAGGCGCCAAACACACGCCCCTGGGCCGTGTTGGGGGCGTAGTTGACCGCCGCGGAGAAATTCAGTGCCCGCAGGTCCCCGGGTTGGCTCTCTGTATCGCCCGCCGGGTCGGAGGACCTCATCACGGAAAAGTCAGGCGGCTTATCCCCGGGTTGAGGGTCGCTCGGATCGGTGCTGGCTTTACTGCCAACATATTCATCATATAACCCGTAAAAGTAGTGTCCAAATTCGTGGGTCAGCGCTCCATACCCGCCTGCCTGGTTCAGGTAATCATCCTGTAGATAGTTCTGCGAGCTAAAAAGGTCGCACATTTCGATGCTGCTGCCTTCTTTGCCATACCCGCTGGGAGAGGCCATAGGCCAGCACTTCGCTACCCATTTCACGTTGGCGCTGTCCGCTTTTGCCCCCCCGGTAAAGATCGTAATGCGGCGCAGTTTATTTGCAGTGTTCGAGGATTCATAGACGCCATCGGCAAAATACTTAAGGATCGCTTCATAGGGAGCGCGCTCGGCGGCGGTGCCGGTTTTTGCGGCAGCGTGCAGCGAGATGGTCAGGTCAACGGGCGTTACGCTGACCTTGCCCGAGGTGATCGAGACGACCTCGCTGGGCGCAGATGTCCCGGCTGCATTGGTTGCGGTGACGCGGTAGCAGTACGCTGTGCTGTCAGCCACGCTGCCATCCATAAAAGTCACCGCGCCGCTGGCAAGCGTATCGATCTGCGTCCAGGCACTGCAGCCGGCAGTCGCCCGTTCCACCTTGATGCGGGCGGTGCTGTTTCCCCGCCAGGACAGGTTCACTGCACCCGTTGGAGCCAGGGAGGCTGCCAGGCTGGCTGGTGCAGCCGGGGCAGCCAGCGGCTCCAGGCGGACATCATCCACCTGCCAGTAATACTCGTTGTTAGCCTTGTAATGGAAACGCACCATGACATTCGATCGATTGGCGGCCTGCAGCGAGATGTCCAGCGTCACCGCACCTTTGAAGTCCCCGGTCTTGCGCCAGGCATTGGTCCAGGTCTGCCCACCGTCCTGGCTCAGGTCGACGCTGGCCACAGTCGTTTTAGTTTCATTTACCTGGAGCATTGTCTTAAAGCTCAACAGCACTGCTGGCTGCCCGGCAAGATTGATGGCAGGCGTGCGCAGCTCTGTATCCAACAGCCCACCCTCTTGATCGCTATCGGCAATGGCAAAAGCCCCGCTGCCTCCGGTCCGGTTTTTTCGTCCGCCTGGATCATTGAAAACCCATCCCAGGCTGCCCTGGTTCTTCCGCACCGTCCATCCAGCCGGCAGGCTCCCGGCATCGAAGGATTCGCTGATCCCGACCGTGGCTGTGCAGGCTGCCGTCTGGGCATGGGCGGTGCTGCTGGGATCCGAGCTGAGGACGCCGTTGAATGCCCGCACGCGATAGTAATAGGGGGTGTTGCAGGTCAGGTTCTTGTCGCTGAAACTGCTTGCATTCGCCGCCAGACTGGCAGCCACCACCCAGCTGGAGCTGCCATCTGGCGAGCGCTCCACCTTGAAACCCGCCGCCCCATCCCCGCCGCTGTTCCAGTGCAAGTCGATGTTAAGCCCCTGCGGCGTGGCTGTCAGGCCTGCCGGGGCAGCCAGCCCGACCAGGGCCTCAACCCGCACCTCATCAACTTGCCAGTACCAGTCGTTAGAAGCTTCATAATAGTGAAAGCGCAGCTTCACATTCGCCTGGCCGCCAGCCAGATCTGTGAGATCCACGGTCACTGCGCCTTGAAAATCAGCAGACTGCTGGCTCCAGGCATTGTTCCAGCTCTCACCGCCATCCAGACTCACATCCACGTCCGTGGTGGAGGACCCGCTGGCTAAGAAATAAGTCTTATACTTCAATTTGACGCTGCTGTAACCGCTCAGGTCCAACACCGGGGTCTCCAGGGTTGTATCGATAGGTGTCTTGCCCGCCCTGTCGCTGTCGGCGATGGCAAATTTTCCACTGCCGCCAGTCTGGTTCCCGCGCCCCCCGGGGTCATTAAACACCCAGCCGGGCGTCCCGCTCACCTGCCATCCAGCCGGCAGCCCGTTTTCAAAATCCGCCGAAAGCAGCACAGCCTCGGAGTTGCCCATCGCAGAGCTGCTCCCTGCAATCCCCAGCAAAAGAAAAAGGACCAACGGTATGGATAATTTCATCCAGTTTTTCGTTTTCAGTGGATGCATCACGAGATTTTTCCTTTCCATTCCTTCGATTGAAGGAATTTTATAGCCCAATCAACAACCTGACCATGGGCAAATGTTGTATTTATTTGCAGCTTTCACGATATATGCCACCCGGTTTGATGCCATCTTCCCCACATCCGCGGCAGCTAAGCAGATCGCAGGTTGGCGATATCCTCACGCCAGGCCTGCGCCAGGGGATCCAGCAGAGGGTCTTTCCCTTCATGTCGCAGGCGGTGCTTGTGCAGCGCCAGGGCCGCCTGGCAGTGATAAATGGCCCGCTCCCTGGTGCGCCAGGCTGGCATGCGACCTGCCTGGATAGCGACAAGTTCCACCGGAGTTACCGTCCTGGTTTCCACCTCGTCCACCAGTTCCTCGCCAATCACCTTACGCTCCCATTTCCCACTGTAAAAAAGCAGAAGGATGGTCAGGAGCACATAAAGCCCCTGCGTGAGAAGCGTCAGGGTCACCAGGGTAATCCACATGGTGACCGCGCCTCCAAGAGTGGGGACTTTATCCAGATCCTGCTTGGGAGCAGTCTCCTCTTCCTGCTCGCTGGCAACCTCCTCCTCCTGTTGGCTGGCAGCTTGCTGCCCTCCTGTCCCAGAATTGGATATAGCCTTTACTAGTTCTGGCCATGCATCCCAGGTGGTATGCGCCAGCACCGCCAGCGAGAACATCAGCAGGGGCACCAGCAGGCGCGCCCAGCGGCGCCTGCTCTGAAGAGCATACCCGATCCCCATCCCGGTCAACCCGGCATAGAGTGCATGCCCGTCCAGTCCCAACAGGCAGTAGCGAATAATGAGCTGCGACAGGTAGGGTGGAGCACCCTGCTGATTGTAAATCATCATCACATACACCGAATATTCGATCACATTGAAACCTAACCCCACCAGGGCTCCCAGGACAAAACCATCCCGCATGCCGTGGATGGATGAGCGCAGCAGCCAGAACAACAGCAGCAGGCAGGCTGCCTTGGTCACCTCTTCGAAGAAACCAGCATCCAGCGCTCCAGCCAATGAAAGCACCAATTGATTCTCTTTGACAGCTTCCCCACTGATGAGCACCAGCACCGCCGGGATATTGAGAAAGAAATGCAGCATGATCACCCAGCCGGTACCCATTATCCCACCCCAGACCAGCGCAATCCCATAGATCCACCATGGCTCAGGCTCGCGCCGGTCCAGCCAGCGCAGCAGCAGCACCGCCGGAACTGCCGCCAGCAGCGACAGGCCCAGGGCAGTGAAAAAAGTTCGGAACTCATCCACCGGGCTGGCGCCGTAGAATTCTTCGCCCAGGCGGATGACATTCCCAACCACTGCCGCCAGGGTGAGTCCCAGCAGCAGCAGCCCGATCACGATCCCAACCTTGGGTTTCTCCAGCGGCGAACCATACAACGAACGAGCAAAGGAATTCCTGAATTCAGACATAGTACTCATCTCCGGAGGGAGGATACCAAACTTCCCCTAAAATGCACTATACCAAAGGTATAGTCCAGGTACAATCCAGGTACAGTCGGTGTCACCCGAGTTATTCTTGTACAGGACGAACAAATGAAAGCCTGGGCAGGGTATCCAACCCCGTTTCGTTCAAGGTGTTTGTTCCTGGCTCCGGCGGCCGAGCAGAAATCCCGTCTCCTTACCAGCCTCGGTTCACCCGCTGGACATAGGCAATCGCCTCCTCACGGTTTTCCAGGTGGAGGCGTTCGAGGATCTGCTTCATGTGATACTTCACTGTCTGCTCGCTGAGCCCTAATTGAGACGCAACTTCCTTGTAAAGCAGGCCATCTGCCACCAGGTTCAAGATCTCCCACTGGTGATCGCTCAAGGGGATATCCGATTTGCGCGTCGGCGACCGGGGTCGATTTTGTGCCGTTTCGGACAGCATGCGCGCCGCCAGTTTCGGCGGCAGGGGTGTCTCACCGTTGACCACGTCCAGCAGCATCTGGCACAGGCGGTTGGCGTCCAGGCTCTTGAGCAGGTAGCCGGAAGCGCCGTTGCGCAGCGCCTGGGACAGATCTTCCTCTGCTTCCGAGACGGTCAGCATCAAGATCTTAACCTCCGGCAGCTCGGCTTTGATCAGCCGGGCAGCCTCCACCCCACCGCATACCGGCATTTGCACGTCCATTAACACCACATCCGGGCGCAGGCTACGCGCCTGCTCCACTGCCTGCAGGCCGTTCTCCGCCGTCCCCACCACGGTGACCCCGCGGGCATTCAGCAAGTTGCGCATACCCTCCATAAACAATGGGTGGTCATCTACCAGCAAGACCCGGATTTTCTCCACGTCGGTGATTTTCCGGGATACTTCCGCTTCCACCAACCTGGGCACAAACAAGATCACCTGGGCACCCTTACCGGGCGCGGTGCGCACCTCCAGCCGCCCACCGATCTGCTGCGCCCGCTCGTCCATCATATCCAGGCCAAAATGGGGAGCCCCCACGCCCTGTTCGCCTGGCGAAAATCCCCGCCCGTCATCGGCAATAATCACCTGGATGGTATCGCGGCTAGCGCTGACGATCACCTGCACCTGCGACGCCCCGGCATGCTTGCGCACATTGATCAGCGCCTCCTGCACGATGCGCAGCACCTGCTCCTCCACCGCCGGGGCAAAAAGCCTGGCTGGCATACCTGGCGGGTAGCTCAACCGGGCGGGGATACCCGCCTCCTGGGAGAACTTCTCCAGGTAGGCTTCAAGGGCCTGCTGAAAGCTGATGAATTGAGAGGCAGGCAGGCGCAGGCCCAGGATGTAGTTGCGCAGGTCGTTCAATGTGATGCCAGCCATCTCCGCCATCCTGCGCAAGTTGGCGCGCGCCGCGGCTAGCTGCTGTTGATCAATCATCGTCTCTGTGGCCTGCGCCTGCACATTCAGGTAGCCCAGCGTCTGGCCCAACCCGTCATGCAGATCGCGCGCCAGGCGCTCGCGTTCCTGCAGTGCCGCCAGCTTGTGTTCCCGGTTGCGCAGCTCTTCCCGGGCGCGCTTCAGATCGGTAATATCCCGGTGCGTGCCAATGCTCCGCAGCGGCCTCCCCTGCGCATCCCAGGTCATGACCTTGCCGCGCGCCAGGATCGACTTGTACGACCCATCCTTGCAGCGCAGGCGCACCTCCCGCTCAAACTCGGGCAGTTTCCCCTCCAGGATGCGTTGATTTTCGTCCTCGACGCGAGCATAATCCTCCGGGTGCACCAGGCGCATGAAGGTATCTCCCTCCCGGCCAAACTCCCCTTCCTCATAACCCAACATTGCCACCCACTGGGGTGACAAGAAAACCCGGTTGTGAACATAATCAAAATCCCAGACCCCCTCTCCCAGGCCCTCCAGGGCAAACTGCCAGCGCCGTTCGCTCTCCTGCAGCTTCTGGGCTGCCGCCTGGCGTTCCGTCACATCCCGCAGGATGCCACCAATCCAGAACTGCTCTTGCATCTCGACGGAGAAAATAGAGTATTCGATGACCTTACGCTGCCCCTCCGCCAGGGTGACTTCTTTCTCCACCATGGAGCGGGCAATCCCCCGCTTCCCGCTTGGGCCGGATTGGGCAATCCGCCGTTGGAGCTGCTGGTACTGCCCAGCGCTGATCTCCTCGGCAGGCAGCAGCGGCAGGTCCACCTCCCACACCAGGCGTCCCAGCATCTCATCTGCTTTCCTCCCCATGATCTCTCCCATCCCCCGGTTCCAAACCATGATGCGGCCCATTCCATCAATCATCAAGATGCCATCCGATGACTGTTCCACGATGCTGCGGAACTTCCTTTCGCTCTCTCGCGCCGCCTGCTCAGCCCGGGTGCGCTCCGCCACCTCCCGCCCGGCCCGCTCCAGGGCGCGCTGGATCGAATTGTAGGCCATCAAAGCCAGGTAGGCGCCAAAGCAAAAATATAGGGTATAGACAATCCATTGGGTGATGGTGACCGACAGGTCCGCCGGTGGCAGCCAGCCAGAGCTTTCCGCCAGGATCAATCCCAAAACCGATACCGATGAAATGACCGCAGTGATTAGCACCCCCAGTGTGCCAAATAAATAGCCCGCCACAATAATGATCAGCAGATAAAAAGCTGTGGAAGGATCACGCACCGTACCCAGTGCAGCAATCCCAAAAGTCAGCAAAATAATCATCACAGCAATGCCGCTGACCTCAACAAGTTCCAAATATCCCACTTTGAGCAGAACAAACAGCAAAATAGCAGAGGTAAAAAACAACGCGTCCACCACCAACACCCCAACTGGGGTACGACCGCCCAACACATTCCCCCAAAAGGTCAGTACAGTAAATACCATCTCCACCACCAGTGCGGTGCGCACCAGTTGAGCCCGGTAGGTCTTCCGCTCATCGCCCGGAAAAACGGGTGCAGCCAACAAACTTCGGATCTTTTCCATGGTTCCGCAAATATTAAGTAATGAAATGGACTGGAGAATGAGACACCGTTGGGCCTTTCACAAATCATTAAAATATTACCATATGGCTTCTATCCTGATAGCTTACATTAATTGAACTTCCATCATAGCCTGTAATAGGAAAATTAATCCGGTCTCAGAAACAATTGGCAACGCAGCCGGTGCCGGACAACCTATGGTAAACTAACCCAATGCGCCATGTCAGGATAACCAACCTAAACCGCTCAGGCAACCAGCCGGTAACTGCCGGGTACTGCGAGAGCTTCCTGTGCCAGTTGCGCGGCCTGACCTTCCGGCGCGACCTGCGCCCAGACGAGGGCCTGCTGTTGGTGCAGCGCAGCGAAAGCCGGCTGGAATCCAGCATCCACATGCTGGGTATGTACATCGACCTGGCAGTGGTGTGGCTGGACTCAAGCCGGCGGGTGGTGGATGTGCGCCTGGCGCGGCGCTGGCGCCCGGCTTATTTTCCTCGCGCCGCAGCTCAATATGTGCTGGAGATGCCGGTAGAGCGCCTGGATGATTTTGCGATTGGAGATCGGGTCAGTTTTGAAGAAGTTTGAAATAATTCATCTGCGTCGAGGTGTATACCTGCTGGCAGCCTGGGCAACCGGGCTGCTGGCGCTTGCCTCCTTTGTGCTGGTCTCTTCTGGCTCAGCGCAAACCCCGCCGCCCCCGGCGGCTAGCGGCCCGGTTTACACCGTCCAGCCGGGCGATTCGCTGTGGGATATCGCCGCCCGCTTCGGCGTTTCGCTGCCGGATTTGATGGCCGCAAACAGCGGCATGAACGCCGATGCCCTGTCCGTGGGTGCGCAGCTGGTCATCCCCGGGCTGGAAGGGCTGCAAGGCCAGCTCACCACCCGCAGCGTGGCTTACGGAGATTCGCTCACCACCCTGGCCCGGCGCTACAACACCACTCCCGATACCCTGGTACGTCTGAACCACCTGACCAGCCCGGCAGACCTCTTCCCAGGGTCGATCCTGGTGATCCTGGAGCCCGGAGAAACACCCCCCCAACCACCGCGCATCCTGCTGCATTCCGGGCAAACGCTATTGGAAGCAGCCGCTGCCAGCGGAGTCAACCCCTGGACACTGGCCATCAGCAATGCCCTGACCGCCACCTGGCAGGCCCTCCCCGGCGATTCCCTGCACCTGCCCACCTCCACCACTGCAAGCGGACCTCCCATCGCCCTGCCCGTAGACCTGGCAGCCGTTCAGCTCCTGCCCGAGCCGTTCGTGCAAGGCAAAGGCGCCGAGGTGATCATCACCGGCACCCAGGAGATGTCGCTCAGCGGCTCACTCGCCGGCCATATCTTTCCTTTCTTTCCCCGGGAGGGCAGCTATGTTGGCCTGCAGGGACTGCATGCACTGATGGAGCCCGGCCTGTATACGCTGGGAATCCACGGCACGCTGGCAGATGGCACCCCGTTGGCTTTCTCCCAGGCAGTGCTGGTGAAGGATGGAGAGTACGTCTACGACCCGGTGCTGGCAGTCAGCCCGGAGACGATCGACCCGGCGGTCACCAAGCCCGAGGAAGCCGAATGGGCCGCACTGGCAGCCACAGCCACGCCTGAAAAGTTATGGGACGGGAAATTTACCAGCCCGGTGCCGCCAGATTACACCGACTGCTGGCCTTCGCGCTATGGCAACCGGCGATCTTTTAACGGCAGCGCCTATACCTATTTCCACTCTGGCCTGGACTTCTGCGGCAACGTGGGCACCGAGATCTATGCCCCGGCTGCCGGGCGAGTGGTCTTCACCGGGCCGCTGACCGTGCGCGGCAACGCCACAATGATCGACCACGGGTGGGGGGTGTATTCGGGTTACATGCACCAATCCGAGATCAAGGTCAACGTAGGCGACCTGGTCACCCCGGGACAGCTGATCGGGTTGATAGGCGGGACCGGTCGCGTCACCGGTCCGCACCTGCACTGGGAGCTCTGGGTTGGCGGGGTCCAGGTTGACCCGATGGACTTTCTTACCGGCGCCTTTCCTTAGAGCAGACCGCTGGAAAACAGCGGCCTGCTGCGCCAGCCGGCAAGGTCAGGCCTGCTCATCCGGGGAGTCAGACAGGAAGTCCACGCTCGACTCCTCAAATTCTCCTGCGTCGATCTCCCTCAGGACTTCCAGCGCTACCTCACGCTGTTCTGAAGGCACCATGATCTGGACTTTTCCCAGCGCCCCCAGTGCCACCGGGTAGATATCCTGCCCTACACCTTCCTGGGAGAGCACCACCTGGATATCCTGCGCCTCGAGCACCCCGCGCAAAATTTCCGCTTCGGCTGAGCCAAACACTTCCTTTACAACAACCCATTCCTTTTCATGCATGTGAAACTCCTATCCAAGACGGTAATGGCGGCGGGTGAAGAACCACAATCCAATTCCATAATACACGAAAGATAGCACAGCCGTCAACCCCAGGCGGAAAGCAACCTGCGGCAGGCCTGCGCCATCCACCAGCACCTGGTTCAACGCCAGCATGGCGTGGCTGGCAGGCAGGAAGTCAAACAAGTCGACCCCATGCCCGGACCAGTAAAACAGGGTGGTGGGAGGCATGGGAAAGAACGCACCCGACAGGAAAACCATCAGCATGGTGAAAATGCTGCCAATATTGAGGGCGTCGCTGTCGTTGCGCGAAAACCCGGCGACCACCAACCCGGGCCCAATTGCAGAGAAACACAACACCAGGCAGATCACCAGCGCCAGGGTCAGCGAGCCCTGGGCATGGAACCCCAGCGCCAGGGCAGAGCCCAGCAGCACCAGCACCATCAGCAGCGCGCCTGCCATCTGCGCCAGGGTCACCCCACCCGCCAGCCCCAGGGAGGTCAGGCGGGTGAGTTGCAGCCGGCGCAGCGTGCCGCGGCGCAGCTCGCGCGCCAGCAGCATCGCCGTCCACGGGATCAGCAGCAGCACGGCGAAGACCATCATCCCCACGGCATACAGGTCAAACTCGGTTTGCCTGGAGCGCGGGAAAAGCGGTCGCTCCACCATCACCAGCTGCTGCGGGCGGGCGCCGCCAAAGGACAGCCGGTCCAGCAGGGGCGTGATCGTGCGTCCCAGGTAGGTGCTGGCACGATTGAACTTCATGCTGGTGGCATCCCCACGCAGCGTGACCTTCAGCGGCCCTCCCGTCTCCTGACTGAACACAAGCAGAGCCGCCGCCCGTCCATCCGCCAGCAGCGGTTCCGCATCGAGACGGCCTTGCACCATCGTGAGGTGAAACACCGGGCGGCCATCCGGGTAGCGCTGCGCCTCCAGCGCCTGCATGACCGTCCCCCCAGCCTGGTCTTCCAGAAAGGTGAGCACTTCATACGTCGCCAGCTTGGGCTGGCTGCCATATCCCAGCGCCGTGATCAACATAAAAAACAGCGGCATCGACAGCATCAGCAGCGCCAGCTGCGGCTCGCGCAGCATTTCCAGCGCCGTCTTGCGCCCGACCAGCCAGGTCTGGGCCAGCAGGGTGTGCAAAGCCAGCTTCATTCCCGCAGCCTCCGCCCGGTGAGCTGGATAAACACATCCTCCAGGGTATTGGCGCGGATCGATACCTCTCCCGGCTGCAGCCCAGCCTGCGCAAGCGCTTCGATGATCGCCGCCAGCTTGCCCACCGCGTGCAATGCGCGCACCCGCAGCATGCGCCCGGCAGCATCGTACTGAACCTCCTCAACCAACCCATCCAGCGCCTGGCGGCTGCGCTCCAGCCCCTGCCCCCCATCCAGCAGTTGGATCTCCACCACGTCCCCTTCCCCCAGGCGCTGTTTCAACCGCTCAGGGGTATCGCACACCAGCAGCTCGCCGTGGTCGATGATCGCCACGCGGTCCGCCACCCGGTCCGCCTCGTCCATGTTGTGCGTGGTCAGGATCACCGTCTTGAGCCGCGCCAGCGACTGGATGTACTGCCGAACCCTGACCCGGCTTTGCGGGTCCAGCCCGGCCTCCGGCTCATCCAATACCACAATCTCCGGGTCATGCACCAGCGCCAGGGCAATGTTCAGACGGCGCTGCATGCCCCCCGAAAGGGTGCGCGCCTGCTGGTTGCCCTTCTCTCCCAGGTAAAGCTCCTCCAACAGGCGCTCGCCGCGCCGCCGCGCCTCCCGGCCATCCAGCCCGTACATCTGCCCGATAAACTGCAGCTGCTCGCGGCAGGTGAGCCGCTCCCACACCACCACCGACTGCGGGCAAACCCCCACCCGGGCGCGCACCTCTGCCGCGCCATCCCGCACCGGCTTGCCGTGGATGCGCACCTCCCCGGCATCCGGTGGCAGCAGGCCGCACAGCATCGAGATGGAGGTGGTCTTCCCCGCTCCGTTGGGCCCCAGGAAACCAAACACCTCCCCGGCATACACTTCAAGCGCCAGGTCTTTGACCGCCACCAGCTGGCCAAAGCGCTTGGTCAATCCAACCGTCTGCAAAACAATCTCATTCATCTCAGGATCCCAATTTCATGCGTCCGTACAGCCAGGCGCCCAGGCCAAAATACAACCCGGTCAGCAGGAGGAGGCCGCCCAGTTCATAGCTGACCTGGGCCATGCCCTCGCCAAAGATCAACACCCGGCGCAGTGCCTCGGCAGCCAGGGTGGTGGAGAAGACATCCGCCACGCTGACCGGGTGCCCCCCCAACATACCCAGGGGAATCCCCGGCAGGGGGAAGACCGCGCCAGAGAGAAAGGCAAAGGGCAGGATAAAGATGGTCGAGATGGCAGCCGCCTGCCCGTCGCTGTGAGAAAAACAGGCCGTCAGCAGTCCCAGGGCGGTGGCTGTCAGGCTAACCACCACGCACAATGCCAGGGCCAGCAGCAGCGAACCCTGTGCGTGAAATCCAAAGCCCAGGGCCACCAGGAAGGCCAGCACTGCCTGCAGGCAGGCCATTGCCCCCTGCTGCAGGCACAATCCGCCCAGCAGGTCAGTGGGGCGCAGCCCCGCCAGGCGCAGGCGTCCCAGCGCCCCGCTGACCTCCTCGCGCACCAGCACCAGCGAGGAGGTGATCGCCCCAAACAGGATGCCAAACACCAGCAGCCCCGGCACCCCGACCTGGAAATCACTCATTTTGCCGGTGCTGGGCAGGAATTCGACCCGGGTCAGCTCCGGTCCCGTCCAGCCGGTGGCCTGGCGGCTGAAACGGTCCACTTCGCTGTCCAGGAAACCCGAGGCAAAGACGAAGTTGTCATTTGCCGGGTCGCCAACCAGCTCCAGGTTCACCGCCTGCCCACCCGCCAGTGCCTGGCTGAAGCCCGGAGGGATCACCAGCAGCAGAGACTTCTTGCGCTCTGCCATCACCTGCTCCGCCTGGACTGCGCTGGACATCTGGGTCAGGTTGAAGACCGGCTGCCCGTCAAATTGAGCCTGACTCAGCCACCGGATCAGCTGCTCCCCCTGTCCTCCCTGGTCCTGATCCATCACCACGATGTTCAAAAACAGCGACAGCCCGCTGCCTGTCTGGCCAAAGGCGAAGAAATAGATCAGCACCATCAGCGCCGGGAAAAACAAGAAAAGCAGGGTCACCTGCGGCTCGCGCCAGCTCTCACGCCAGTACTTGTGCGCCACCAGCCAGATTTTCATTGCGCTGCATCCTGGTTGAGCATGGGTGCCAGCAGACCGTTCTTGATCAAGGCTGTCAGTGCCTGGTTATAACGCGGCAGGGCTACCTGCTCGTCCAGCGCCTGGTAGTAGGTGTTCAACCAGGGGATAAGCTGGGCGTCAGCCGTGGCGATCAGCAGCGTGTTCAACACCCGCCCCAGCGCCGCCAGGTCGGCATCTGAGCGGATCTCGCCGCGCGCTGAGGCAGCCTGGAGCATCCCATCCACCATGGCGCGCATCTCGCGCGCAACCGGCTCTACCACCCGCTGGGAGAGGGCGGGGTCACCCTGGTATGCCGCACGGGCAAAGAAGCGCGCAAAACCTAACTGCTGCTGGGTCCATTCGATGCCCCCCTCCAGGTATGCTTGCAAGCCCTCAACCAGCGGCAAGGCCTCCAGGTAAGGCCGGTATGAGCGGAACATGGTCACCGTTGAATGCACCACCAGTTCCATGGCGAACTCCAGCAGCCGCTCACGGCTGCCAAAATACTGGTAAAGCGAGCCTACCGCCACCCCGGCCCGGTTAGCTACACCCTTGATCGAGAGATCCGCCGGTCCAACCTCCGCCGCCTCATCCAGGATCGCCTGAACCACAACCTCCTGGCGCTCAGGGTCCAGGCGGCGGAAGGTCCGGGTAACCACCCCCTGCTTCTCTAATTCATAGATTATCGAAACGAACTCATCATCCATTTTTTATGAACCTTATATTCATATTATAGATCAACCATATTCACAAGTCAAGCATTATCGCAAAAAACCTGTCCCTCCGCAAGTTTTGTGATATCATCATGGTCTCTGCATTCAATTTTTCAAACCTCTGGAGGAGAATGATGGTAACTTTCGAGCTTTTATGCATGGGGATCATCGCCTTTTTGGTCGGAGCGGCGCTGTGTTTTAACGGCTACCGCTGGTTCCTCGCCCTGCTGCCGCTGTTGGGCTTTGTCTATGGCTTTGGCATGGGTGCGCAGACAATCCAGGCTCTCTTTGGCGGCGGATTATTCAGCACCGCTACCAGCCTGGTGGTCGGCCTGATCGTCGGCCTGGTGTTTGGCTTCCTCTCTTATCTGTTCTACATCATCGGTGTGGCGCTGGTCGCCGGGGCCTTTGGCTACAGCCTCGGGGTTGGTTTCATGAACTTGATCGGCATCGATCTGAACCTCCTGACCTGGATCGTGGGCGTCATCACTGGCCTGGTGGTTGGCCTGGGAACTGTCCTGCTGAACCTGCAAAAATGGGTGATCATTGCCCTGACCTCCTTCACCGGTGCAGGTGTGATCATTGGCACATTGCTGGTCCTCCTTGGGGTAATCACCCCGGGGAACCTCAGCGCCAATGCGGTGCGCGCCGCCCTGAGCGACTCCTTCCTGTGGCTGGTTTTCTTCGTGGTATTGGGTGTGCTAGGCGTGATCTCCCAGGTCATCTCCAGCCAGCGCACAAACTGGGAGCCGCAGCCCACCCGCTGATCAGCATCCTGGTAGGGTTGGCAGCAAGAGGATCCTCTGACTGCCCAGGGGTCCTCTTGCTGTGACCGGAATCTGGCGATCCTTTTTTCGCAACTTCACCCCAGCGGCGAACATCGTGTATAATATAAGATAGCAGTGATCGGGACTGGGTGTCCCCATTTGCCAGGAACCATTCACACTGGTTCATTCTGCCGCGCTGCGTGCAAGATCGATGGCTCAACACTCTCCCTCTCTGCTTGATCTGCAATATGGACGAGGCTTTGGAATGAGTACGGTATCGTTAACGCTAAACGAGAATTATTGGGAAGACTTCACTCTGGAAGAGTCGGATTTTGAATTTCTATACAATCACATGTTGGAAGCAGAGATCCCGCTCTCCCCTCAAGAACTGGCGGCAGTGTTGGTTGAGGAGCGCATCCGCCGGGAGAAGCAGACAATTGAACAGCAGCAATCGGCCAGCGGCGATCTTTACGTGCCCAAGGC
>CAIQIV010000257.1 GCA_903871905.1 uncultured Chloroflexota bacterium
AGAACGCTGAAGGAGATGGACAGGAATGGATAGCAGACGGCTGCATTGCCCGCATGCAGGCTCTTCTCTCGGACATAGACAAGAGGGCGGCAAGCCAGAAATTGCGCATTGAAGTGATCGTCTCCACGATTGCCCCCATAATGAAGTCATGGAAAGGCGATGCGGTAAGCGATGTCATAATCGGCGAAGTTTCAAAGTATAATCAGTGGATAAGGGCAAAGCTGCCTGAGTCCAAGTTCTCAAATCTGTCAATAAAGATCGTTGACATTAATGAGGTGCTGGAAGGTAAGCTTGGTGACGGTGTGCATCCAAATGCTGCCGGTTGCAAGGCGATGGCTGAGGTATGGTATGATGCCATATGTGGTGACAGCAGCGTATGGACGCAGTACTGGTCGGATGGGAAGAAAAAGTCCGAATCACACTGGCGCAACATGTTTGCCGATGGTTTGGCGATATGCTGGAATCAGGCAGGAAAGGAGATCAGCCGCGTAAATTTCACCGCAGGGCTTATGGACAAGAGTGCAAAGCCTGTAGAAGGGCCTGTGGCGATACAGGGCATCAACCAGGACAAAGGTGGAGAAGCAGGTGCCGCAAAAGAAGGTGAAAATTGCTATACGGACCGCGCCTACGCCATTAGCTCTCTGCCTCCGGAACTGCAGGGAGGAAAACTGGTACGCACCGCGAACAACGATGATTCCTCTACCAAGGAAGACTATCTCCCGCTCGAACTTTCCGCAGACTCGACAGTTTACGTCTGTTACTGGGCAGATGCCAATGCTCTTCCTGAATGGCTGAAGAAGGAAGGCTGGAAAAAGCTGGAAGGACAGGCGAAAGTCAAGATCGGCGGCAAGGACTGCGCATATAATGTCTTTGCCCGAAACGTTTCCAAGGGGCGTCTGGTGCTGGGGGGAAATGAACGGGAACGCACCAATGCGATAAGCATGTATTTCGTGGTGATAAAGACAGCAAAATAAGTTCAATATCAATAAATTCATTTGGAAAGGGAAGAGTTTATGGAGACCAAGACGGTGTCCGGGATTGAAGAGAAGGGCGCGGAAATTCCGAAGAATTTCTGGGGCTACCTGAAATCCTTCGGACCGGGAATAATCGTGGTGCTAACCTGGCTTGGCGCTGGGGATCTGGTTGATTGTTCAGTTGCCGGGGCTAATTACGGGTATGCGCTGATGTGGGGGCTTGCCCTGGCGCTTTTCGCGAGGTTCGCACTTGTTAATGTGATAGCAAAATATCAGCTGATGAATCCAAACGGATTCACCGTCATGCAGGGCTTCAATGCGATCCACTCAAAATACCCCCTTGTCCTGGGGATTGGAGCTGTGCTTTATGGGCATATGAGCGCGGCCTACTGCCTTTCAGGAGCCGCAAACGCCCTCTTTGAGCTTACAGGTTTCGGATCTGCGTTGATTTGGGGCGTCATAAATCTTGTGCTGGCGGTTCTCATCACCGGCAGAGCGATATATAAGCAACTTGAACTAGCGCAGAAGATAATTTTAGCTGTCCTTGCCGTAGCTCTTTTGCTGTCTGTGGCAATGGTAAAGCCTGATGTGGTGAATATCATTAAGGGAGTATTCACATTTGAAATGCCGCAAAAGATGGGGGCATTCAGCGCAATGATCCTCATCATCTCCCTGGTCGGGGCGGTCGGGGGTTCGATTGCAAATCTGCTTTATCCATTGTGGATGCGGCAGAAAGGCTATATCAGGCCTGAGCACAGGAAGCTTCAGATGTACGATCTGTTTTTTGCCGTCACAGTCATGGTGATCCTGAACCTGTCGGTCTGGGTCATTGGCGCGGAGGTGCTGCATCCAAAAGGCCAGACTATCAGCAACTGCAAGGAACTTGCGCAACTGCTCGGGCAGGTGGCGGGACGGAGCGGAGAAGTATTGATATATCTTGCCATTTGGGCTGCAACATTCAGTACGGTCATAGGCGGATCCGACGGATACCTCAGGCTTGCCATGGATGGGTTATATACCTCCAAGCCGGATCGGAAGGAGAAGTATAACGAT
>CAIQIV010000258.1 GCA_903871905.1 uncultured Chloroflexota bacterium
GAGTTTATCCTGCTCCTGCCGGAAACACGGCGGGAATCTGCCCGGGCGGTGATGGAGCGGGTGCGGCAGGAGCTGAAAGGCAAGCCGCTGGCGTTGGATAAGGGCTCGCTGGGACTCACCATCAGCGTGGGGGTTTCCGGGTTGGTCGGCGCCAGCGACCTTCTGGATGCCCTGCTGATGCGCGCCGACCAGGCGCTGTACCGGGCGAAGGAAGCCGGGCGGGATCAGGTGATGGTGGACTGATACCCGTCTGGGGCCATCCCTGCTCGGTGAGTTCTGTGCGCTGCGTGGCAAATTTCTTACGAAGCTGTTAAATCCCAACCCCCGCCATGGTGTTATACTTATCCCTCGCGTGTGTCCCCCAGAGCGGACGCACCCGTGGAGTATGGTCGTGTTGAATTTCTTTCGCAAAAAGCAGAATAACAACGGCAGCCGCCCGGTTTGCGCCGACTGCCTCATTGACCTGCGCCAGGTGGTCAAGACCTTCCACACCCCGGCAGGCAACTTCACCGCCCTCAAAGGCATCGACCTGCAGGTGATGCGCGGCGAGTTCGTGGCGGTGGTGGGCAAGTCCGGCAGCGGCAAGTCCACCCTGATCAACATGATCACCGGCATCGATAAGCCCACCTCGGGCGAGGTGTGGGTGGACGGCACGCCGATCCACAAGCTCTCCGAGGAGAAGATCGCCGTGTGGCGCCGGCGCTCGATCGGCATCGTCTTCCAGTTCTTCCAGCTCCTGCCCACCCTGACCTCGGTGGAGAACATCCTGCTGCCCATGGACTACAACGGCGACCCCAGGCGCAATCAGCGCCCCGAGCGCGGCCTGGACCTGCTGGGGCAGATCGGCATGCAGGAGCACACCCACCAGGTGCCCAACGCCCTGTCCGGCGGGCAGCAGCAGGCGGTGGCCATCGCCCGCGCCCTGGCCAACGGCCCGCCGCTGATCCTGGCGGACGAGCCCACCGGCAACCTGGACTCGCGCACCGCCGAGGTGGTCTTCGAGCTCTTCGAAAGCCTGGTGGACCGCGGCAAGACCATCGTCATGGTGACCCACGACCCCGAGCTGGCGCACCGCACCCGCCGGCGCATCACCCTGGCGGACGGGCTGATCGTCAGCGACGTGGAGCAGTCGGCCGCCGCCCCGACAAGCGCCGCCCTGCCGGCGCAGGAGGTCACACCATGAGCATGCAGACCGCTGCACAGCCCTTGATCGAGCTGCGCCAGGTGACCAAGGTGTACCACGGCATCACCGGCGAGGTGCACGCCCTGCGCGGCGTGGACCTGAAGGTTCTGCCGGGCGAGTTCGTGGCCGTCACCGGGCGCTCCGGCAGCGGCAAGTCCACCCTGGTCAACCTGATCACCGGCATCGACCGCCTGACCAGCGGCGAGATCTGGGTGGAGGGCGCCGGGGTGCACCAGATGAACGAGCTGCGCGTCGCCTCGTGGCGCGGGCGCAGCGTGGGCATCGTCTTCCAGGGCTTCAACCTGATGCCCACCCTGACGGTTTTACAGAACATCACCCTGCCCATGGAGTTTGCCGGCCTCGGCTCGGCCCGCCAGCGGCGCGAGCGCGCCATGCAGCTCCTGGAGCAGATGGAGATCCCCGAGCACGCCTTCAAGCGCCCGTCTGCCATCTCCGGCGGGCAGCAGCAGCGGGTGGCCATCGCCCGCGCCCTGGCCAACGACCCGCCGCTGATCATGGCGGATGAGCCCACCGGCAGCCTGGACTCGGCCACCGCCGAGATGGTGTTTGGCCTGTTCATCAAGCTGGTGGAGCAGGGCAAGACGGTGGTCTTCGTCACCCACGACGAGGAGCTGGCCGGCCGCGCCGGGCGGGTGGTTCACATCCGCGATGGGGTGGTATTATGATGTATCTTAGCGGCCGCACCGCCAAGGTGCTCAATGACCTGTGGGGCAACAAGACCCGCACCCTGCTCAACGTGCTGTCCATTGCTGTGGGCCTGTTCGCCATCGGCACCATCCTCAACAGCCGGGTGATCCTGGAGAACGACCTGACCGTGGGCTATGCGGCGATCAACCCCTCCACCGGCACGCTGCACACCGTGCAGCCCTTCTTCCAGGACTTCCTGGACACAGTGCGCAAGCGGGATGACGTGGTCGAGGCCGATGCCCGGCGGGCCCTGCGCCTGCGCATCCAGGTGGCGGATGGGGCGCGCAAGAACCTGCAGGTCTACGCCTACGACAACTTTGACGACATTAACGTCAACAAGATCACCCCGCAGCAGGGCGCCTGGCCGCCAGAGCGCCACGAGATCCTGCTCGAGCGCTCGTCCCTGGACTACCTGGGGCTCAAGGTGGGCGACGCCCTGCTGGTGGAGACCGGCGAACAGAAGCTGGCGCGCCTGGTGATCAGCGGCTCGGTGCACGACCTGTCCCAGCCCCCGTCCACCATGATGGGCTCGCCCTACGGCTACATGACCATGGAGACCGCCGAGTGGCTGGGCGAGAGCCAGGGCTTCAACGAGCTGAACATCGTGGCGGTGGGCGGGCGCAGCAAAGATGTGGCCAAGCAGGTGCTCAACGAGATCAAGACCAAGGCCGAGAAATCCGGCTACACCATCCCGCTCTCGATGCACGGCGACCCGGGGCAGTTCCCGCTCAACGACGTGGTGCAGTCGATCCTGATGCTGATGGCGCTGCTGGGGGTGATGACCCTGTTTCTCAGCGTGTTCCTGATCATCAACACCGTCACCTCGCTGATGGCGGAGCAGATGCGCCAGATCGGCATCATGAAGGCCATCGGCGCCAACACGCGGCAGATCATGGGCATGTACCTTTCGATGACCATGGTCTACGGGGTGCTGGCGCTGGTGCTGGCCATCCCCGGCGGGATCATCGGCGCCTCGCTGCTCAGCGAGTTCATGGCCTCCATGTTCAACTTCGACCTGATCACCGCCCTGGACCCCAACCCGACCACCATCGTGGTCCAGGTGGCCATCGGCCTGCTGCTGCCGGTGCTGGCCTCTATCGTGCCCTTCCTCACCGGGCTGCGGGTGACGGCAGCCGAGGCGATGAGCGGCATGGGGGCGCAGAAGGGCGGGCCGCGACACGGCTGGATCGACCGCCTGATCTCCGGCGCCAACCTGTGGTTTGCCCGCAACGTGATCACCCGCCCCATCGTGCTCTCGCTGCGCAACACCTTCCGCCGCAAAGGCCGCCTGGTGCTGACCATGATCACCCTGACCACCGCCGGGATGATCTTCATCAGCGTCTCCAACGTGCGCAACTCGCTGTCCTACACCATCGACGACCTGATGAAGGGCCGGCTGTTCGACATCTTCCTCAACTTCACCCAGTCCCAGCGCATGGACCGCGTAATCCGCCAGGCGGAGCAGGTGCCGGGGGTGATGAAGGCCGAAGCCGCCCTCAACCTGACGGCGCGCCGCGTGCGCCCGGACGGCAGCGAATCGGGGACCATCGTCATGCAGGGCATGAAGCCTGATTCGGAGATCTTCGCCTCCCCCTCCATGGTCTCCGGGCGCTGGCTGGACGCCCGGGATGAGAACGCCCTGATCGTCAACTCCTACATGATCGATGACGAGGCCAGCGAGGGGGCGCCGATCCACATCGGCGACACCGTCACCCTCAAGATCAACGGCAAGGAGAGCCAGTGGCGCATCGTGGGGGTGGCAATGGGCGCCATGTCGTCCGCCATGCTCACGGATTACACCTCGGCGGCGCGCGCCACCGGCAACGTCGGGCGCACCTCCACCCTGGTGATCCTGTCCGACCGCCACGAGCGCGCCTACGCCAACCAGATCGCCCGCAACCTGGAGGAGTATTTCAAGACGCTCAAGACCCAGGTGGACACGGTGATGACCATCCAGGACATGAAGGCGCAGTTTGAGAACGCCTTTGGCATCATCATCAGCCTGCTGCTGGTGATGTCGGTGCTGCTGGCCATCGTCGGCGGGCTGGGGCTGATGGGCACCATGAGCATCAACGTCATCGAGCGCACCCGCGAGGTGGGGGTGATGCGCGCCATCGGCTCATCCGGCGGCGGGGTGGAGATGGCCTTCACCCGCGAGGGCTTTATCATCGCCGGGCTGAGCTGGGTGCTGGGGCTGATCCTGTCCTTCCCCTTCACCAGCGCAGTGACCCGCATCCTGGGCCTGTACCTGCTCAAGTTCCCGCTCAAGCCCGCCTATTCCTGGACGGGCATCATCGCCTGGCTGCTGCTGATCATCGTGCTCAGCGCCCTGGCCAATTTCCTGCCGGCGCGCAACGCTTCCCGCCTGACGGTGCGCGAAGTGCTGGCTTACGAGTGATCCCTGATGAAAAAAATTGCCATTTGTTTTGACCTGGACGGCACCCTGCTCGACCCCCAGGACCAGATCCACCCGCTGGACAAGGCGCTGCTGCTCAACCCGCCCCCCGGCGTGACCTTTATCCCCTGCACCGGGCGCACCCGCGGCGGGGTGCGGGAGATGTTTGAGCGGAACGGCATGTTCGACCGGCAGGTTCTGCCCTTCCCCATGACCGTGTCCAACGGCACGCTGTGCTTCGCCCCGGGGGAGCAGCTTACGGAGTACCGCGCCCTGCCGCGCTGGCTGCAGGAGGAGCTGCTGCGCCGCCTGACGCCGACCAGGCTCGCCCTGCTGTTCTTCAATTCCGACCAGATCCACCTGCTCAACCCCACCCCTTACGGCGTGGAAACGGCGGAGCGCTATGCCTTTTATCATGTGCCATTTCGGGATGACAGCCGGGATATCGCCTTTGCCAAGGTAATGGTCCTGGCCCCGGACCACGAGCGGCTGGTGCAGGTGAGCGAATCGCTGGCGGACCTGCCGCTGGAGCGCGCCTTCAACCTGTCGGACTGCCTGGCGCTGACCCAGGCCGGGGTGACCAAGGCCAGCGGGGCGGCGCTGCTGCTGCAGCGGCTGGGCCTGGAGGATGCGCAGGTGCTGGCGGCTGGCGACGGGGAAAACGACCTGCCGCTGTTCGCCCTGGCGCAGCGCTCGGTTGCCCCGCACACCGCCCCCGAGCACGTGCGCCAGGCAGCCAGCGCCGTGGTGCGCGTGTCCGAGCGCGGGCTGTTCACCCCCCTGCTGGAGTAATTCAGACTTCCGAAGTCTAAGAAGACTTCGGAAGTCTGGTCCCCCCCATCGATCCTATATCCCGGTTTGGGCCTTGACCCGCCCGTCCTTCACCGCCGCCGCCAGCGCCTGGTAATCCCGCTCGTTCTGGTCGGCATACGCCGCGGCAAAATCGGCCAGGGCATTCTCGACCGCGCGGCTCTTTCCCAGGTAGGCGGATATCGCCACCCGGTCGCCGGAGCGGGCATGGGCGCGGGCCAGGGTAAAGCCGCACACCCTGCCGTAAATCAACAGCTCGGCAGGCGACATCAGCTCCACATCTGCAGAAATCTTCCAATCCCACAGCTGGCGCAGGTAGTAGTCGTGGAACTTGCCATCCACCCCCAGTTGGACGCGCTCCCAGCCCAGGAAGATATCGCTGGCGGCCTGCAGCATGCGCTGCCCCTCCACCACCCGCTTGCCATGCTCGCCATAAGCGCTCTTGCCCAGGTAGGGCTCCAACACCGAGGCTTCCGCCTCCTTGACCTGCAGAAACAGCGGGTCGTCCGGGTCGCGGCCCTGGAGCAGGATCACCCAGCAGCGGGTGCCCACGCTGCCCACGCCGACCACCTTGCGCGCCATGTGGAGGTATTCAAAGCTCTCCACCAGGCGGCGCAGGTCGGGCTGCAGGCTCATGCGGTAGCTGGCGATCAGCTTGCGCAGCGTGATCTCCCAATCCGCGGGCAATAAGCTGCTGTCCAGGTCTTCGATGGGCACGATCAGCGGCGGGTTGGCCGCGATCTGCAGCCTGCCGTTCACCCTGCGGGTCAGCTTTTCCATGGCCCGCAGGTTGTCGCGGTGCTGACCCTGGGTGAGGCTGGCGGTCAGCGTCTTCAGCGCCTTGGGCTTCGCAGACACCCCCCAGCGCGCCTGGATCTCAGCCGGGGTCAGGTGCAGGTACCACAGCTCCAGGTTGCGCAGCCCGGCGAACTCATTCATCGAGTGGCGATATTCCCCGGC
>CAIQIV010000259.1 GCA_903871905.1 uncultured Chloroflexota bacterium
CCCTTGGGCACCCCAAACAGCTTGTTGAGCTGGCCGACGGCGACAAAGATCGCCAGCCCGGTGATAAAGCCGTCCATCACCGGCTTTGAAAGGAACTGGGTTATCCAGCCAAGGCGCGCCATCCCGGCTGCCAGGAATATGCCGCCAACGACCAACACCAGGGCTGCTGCCGATGCCTGGTAGGTGGGCATATCGGAGGTCAGGCCCAAAGCCAGCAGAGTGGAAGCGATCAGTGCAGCGGTGGCTGAGGTAGGCCCAACAGCCAGGTGCAGTGACGAGCCAAACAGCGCGTAGACCACTAGCGAGGCCACCAGCGTGTACAAACCAGCCTGGGCGGGCAGGTCAGCGATACCGGCGTAGGCCATACCCTCTGGTACCATCAGCCCCCACAGGGTCAGACCGGCAAAGATATCGGCCCACAACCAGGCACGCTGGTAGTGCGGCAGCCAGCCTGCAATGGGCAGCAGGCGTATCCAGCCGCCTGGCTTCTTAATCGTTTGGGGTTGAGTCAGATCAGTCACCTGGGTCTTTCCTTTTGCAAACGGCTTGTGTCAGAGCTGGGTGTTGTGCACTGTGTGGCAGTGCACAACACCCCGGCTGAAAAGAAGCTATTGCCGCGCCATCCACACGCGCAAGCGCTCCTCGGGGCTGATCAGGTGGTCTTGGTCATCGACCCCCTGGTCGAGCTGCACCCAATTGATCTTACCGTTGAACTTACTGGTCTGGCTGGTGTAATCCTCGGCTACCAGTGAGCCGCTCTCCCGGCCAACATCCAGGGTTTCATCCATGGAATATATCAAGGGTTGGGTCATTTCAACTCGTCCTTCGCCAATTGCCTTGCCGTCGAGGTAAAGCGTTACACCACCGCCTTTGGCAAGACCGCCGCCGTCATAGGCAAACTCCATGCGCACCTGGTGTTTGCCAGAGGGCAGGACTGAGGTGGATTGGGTGTAAAACCGCTGGATGCCAAACAAGTTATAGCAGAACTTGAGGTGTCCGTCCCTGGTATACAGCGACCAGCCGCCAAAGTTGCCACCCTGGGCAACGATCACGCCGTTTGCCTCCCCGTCTGGGAGCAGCACTTCTGCCGTCACCGCATGGGATTTATTCTTCAGGTTGAGCACCACATTCTCACCCAGGCGACCCATGCCACCGAAGAGCACCTGCGACTTGCCCTTGATGAGCGTTGGCCGGCCTGCCAAATCGCTGTTGCAGCGCTCGGGAATGCGGTCGTCAAGCGGCAGCACGTTATGTTTGACCGCTTCGATCAGGAACAGGCGCTGCAGGTCGTGCAGCTTCTCGGGCATCGCTTTGGACAGATTGTGGGCCTGGGTCCAGTCATCAGGTGCGTACAGTTCCCAGATATCGTCGTCAAAAGCCGGCAATTTAACCGGCCCCCAGGGGATACTATGCCGGGTAACGGCGGTCCAGCCCTTATGATATATGCCGCGATTAACAAACATTTCAAAGTACTGGGTTTCATGGCAGTCGGCAGCCCGGGCATCGTTGAACGAATAAGCCATGCTTACGCCCTCGATGGGCTTTTGCTGCACGCCATGCACCATCATCGGATGGGGCAGACCGGCGGCTTCCAACACAGTGGGCGCCACGTCGATCACGTGGTGGAACTGTGACCGCACTTCGCCTCTGGCCTGGATGCCATTGGACCAGTGGACAATGGTGCCGTTGCGTGTGCCCCCCCAGTGCGAGGCAATCTGCTTGGTCCACTGGTAGGGCGTGTCCATGGCATGTGCCCAACCCACCGCATAGTGGTTATAGGCAGCCGGAGTGCCAAATTCGTCAATGTGGGCCAGGATGAACTCAGGGGTCATCAACCGCTGGATATCCTCCGTGATGCCGTTGATCGTCACGTATTCATTGAAGGTGCCGCCAATAGTGCCCTCGGCGCTGGCCCCGTTATCGCCGATGATGTAGTAGATCAGGGTATCATCCATGACATTCAGGTTCTCGAGCGTCTCGATCAGCCGCCCGATATGATAATCGGTGTGCTCGAGGAACCCTGCATAGACCTCCATCTGGCGTGCCAACACGGGCCGCATTTCGGCAGGCATCTCATCCCAGCCAGGGATCTCAGGTGGGCGTTTGGTCAACTCCGCATCAATGGGGATGATACCCATATCTTTCTGACGGGCAAAGCTCTCCTCCCGCAAACGGTCCCAGCCCTGGTCAAATTTTCCTTTGTACTTCGCTGACCACTCCACTGGTACGTGATGCGGGGCATGGGTTGCACCCGGTGCAAAGTAAATGAAGAAGGGCTTGTCGGGCATGAGCGCCTTCTGTTGGCTTACCCAGGTGATAGCCTTGTCGGCAATGTCTTCGGTAAAGTGGTAGCCCTCTTCTGGGGTCTTTTCCGGCTCAACCGGCTTGGTCCCTTCAAAGATGCCAGGAAAATACTCGTTGGTCTCAGCGCCAACAAAGCCATAGAAATACTCAAAGCCACTGCCGGTGGGCCAGCGGTCGAAGGGTCCCATTGGACTGGTCTCCCACACCGGCACTTCGTGGCACTTGCCAAATTGGGCAGTGGAATAGCCGTTCAGCTTGAGCATCTCGGCCAGCGGAGCGCAGGTGTTGGGGCGCACCGAGGTGTATCCCGGCGCAGAAGTGGCGGTTTCAGTGATAGAGCCCATGCCCACCGTGTGGTGGTTGCGCCCAGTCAGCAGAGCCTGGCGGGTCGGTGCACACAAAGCGGTGGTGTGAAAACGGTTATAACGCAGTCCGGTCGCAGCCAAACGTTCGGCAGTGGGGGTATGAACTGGGCCGCCGAAGGCAGAAGTTGCGCCAAAGCCTACGTCATCCAGCAGGATGATCAATACATTGGGAGCGCCCTTGGGCGGGCGCAGCGGCTCGATGGGCGGGTACTTTGTATCCGGATCCCGGGCGTCATAGGTGGTCAGCCCAACTGGCGGGATGTCGGGGATGGGAAGGATTTCCCTTTGGATTTTGTCTTGCGCACTCATTTTTGCTCCTTAATCGATTCAAGAATGGTCTTTTGAGGCAGGTACATCGCACCTGCACGGTTGCTATCGCCTTTTTGGAATATCCAATAATTGCTCGCCCTTCCCGGCGGGGTCCAGTTATTTACCCTGTGCAAGGCGCTTGATAGCGCTGTGCACCCGAGGCCCTATTCTGTTCCCCCTGGATTGGGTGGGTCCTGCCGCCGGTCTTTACCGCCGGCATATTCCATTATCGCCTGTACCAGCTGTTGGGAGTTCGGTTCCTGGAGCTGCATTCCGGACCACACCAGCGCCTGGTGCGTTTCCGGGTCGATGCCAATCAGTTGCAGCCCGGCCTGCTGTAAAAGCGGCAGCAGGATATCGACCGGGGTTGCCCTCATGTCGAAAATGACGGTCGCCGGCTGCATCAGGCGGAATTCATCCAGCGACTGTTCCAGTGGCTGGTCCATGCTGATTACATCAAAGTCATTCCTCGCCTCAAGGATGGCTTGCATTCCTGCCAGGATTACCGAGTTCCCATAAAAAATCACCCACTGCTGCTCTGTTGCCACAGGCTTAGAATAGCAAATTAGCAGCGCTGCTGCAATAGCAGATGCGCTAACAAAGCGCCAGTCCGCAGACTGGCAAAAGTGCCAGTGGGGAATAGGGAAAAACTACTCCAGGCCCAGCTTGCCGGCGTAGGCAATCACCTGGCTGCGATTTTCCAGGTGCAGGCGGGCCATGATTTCGCTCATGTGGTAGCGCACGGTATGGTCGCTCAATGCCAGCTTGACCCCCACCTCTTTATAGGTCAGCCCAGAGGCCACCAGCCGCAGCACTTCAATCTGTCGCTCATTCAGGTGGGATCGCTCGGCGGTTTCCATATCCTGCCGTCTTGCTTCCACCGCCTGGCTGCTCTCTGCCAGGATGGCGAACTCGCGCAGCAGCCGCGCTGCCAGCCCAGGGGAGAAGGGCGGTGCGCCGTCCTCCAGCCCATGCAGCGCGTCAATGAAAGCCGCACCATTCGTGCTTTTTAGTAGATAACCCGACGCTCCGCTCTTGACGGCTTCAAACAGGTCTTTATCTTCAGCAGAGGTGGCGAGGATGACAACTTTCATGTTGGGCCGGTGAGTTTTGAGCAGCCGGGTGGCAGTCAGCCCATCGCAGCGCGGCATGCGGATGTCCATCAGCACCAGGTCGGGCTCCAGCCGCAGTGCCTGCTCAACCCCCACCTGCCCATCTGCAGCCGACCCCACCACATCGAAACCGCGCGCCGCCAGCAGGTTGGTCAGGCCTTCCACCAACAGATCATGGTCGTCTACGATCAAGATTCTCATTGCCCATCCTCCACCAGGCTTGTTTCAACCGGCAGTTCCAGTTCCACGCAGGTTCCGGCGCCGACTGTTGAATTCACCCGCAGGCTGCCGCCGATTGATTCGGCCCGCTCGCGCATGAAGCGCAGCCCCAGATGGCTGCTTCCGGCGTTCAGCGCCTGCGCTACATCAAAGCCCTGCCCGTCATCCTGGATGCAAACCCGCAGGCAGCCATCCTGCCGCTCAAAATCCACCTGCACCCGGCTGGCTCCAGCATGCTTGCGAGCGTTCGACAACGCCTCCTGGATGATGCGAAACACCTGCATTTGCGCTGCCATGTCGAGAAGATTTTCCTCGCTGGCTCCTGGCGCCACCGTTAACCCGGCCTGCAGGCTGTAATTTTGGCTGAAACTGTCCACATAATGCTGCAGAGCAGCAAAGAATGGCTGCTGACCTGAAGGCGCCACACGCAGGTTGAGGATCACCTCTCGCAGGTCGGCATGCGCCTCTGCAATGATGTCGATCAAGCGGTTGAGCTGGCTTTCAGCCACCGCCAATTGCGCGCTCGATTGAGCTGGCTGCCCGGCAGCCAGCGCGGTCTGCCCACTCGCAATGTGATGGTGGACAGTTGCCAGTTGAAAGCCAGCATAACCCAGGATCTGGCCGATGCTGTCATGCAGCTCGCGTGCCAGTTGTTCGCGCTCTTGCAGCATGGCCAGCGCCCGCTGCTGCTCGATAATCTGTGCCTGGGCTTGCTTTTGCCCGGTCACATCGTGCAGCAGCAGCAGGTAGCCGATCTCAGAGCCTCGCCAGTCGTTCAGGGGTGAAATTTCCATCTGATAATAGCGATTTTTCTGCCCGCCAGGCAGGCAGATTTCCACCTGGCCGGGCAGCAGGTCTCCGGCAAAGCTGGCCTGGTCGGGCAGCAGTTCCCGGATCGGGCGGCCCTGGATTTGCTTCCCTGGCAGCTCCAGGATGGCCTGTGCAGCCGGATTCAGGCTGGAGACTTGTCCCAGGGCATCCAGCACCAGCATGCCATCGCTCATCTGGGCAACCACTGTCTGGCGCGCCAGCGAGATCGGGTCGAAAATGCGGAAGCCAAACA
>CAIQIV010000260.1 GCA_903871905.1 uncultured Chloroflexota bacterium
ATCTCATCCGGTCCCTGATATTTCAATTGATGCAACCGATCGCCAATCCATTGACTTGTTTCTGGGCTGGCCTCCCCGAAACAGACTTGCCCAATTGCTCCAATGCGTTGTCCGGCATGGGGAAAATCCAAAATGCGCACTGCTTGGGGATGGTGATAATCCAAAAATCCCTGTTCCCATTCTGCCCCATCCATAACGGCTCCCACCTGTTGGCAATGCTCCACACCGCGGCGGTGCATCTCTACCAGCGTCAAGTGCTGAAAGCGTTCTGCCGTTGCCAGACGAGAAAAGTAAGACAGCTTTTGGGAATGGACTACTGCCTCACCCCTTTCCATCACCGCAGGAGTCACTTCACCGATCACCAGGGTTTTGACTTCTGCCCATTCCCCGTGCTGCAGTGGCACCATGGCTCCATCCACACTGATCACCATCTTGCTGGCACCAAATGGCGCCGGTGGCGCTTCTTTCTCGATCCAATCTGCAGCTTCCGTCTGTACCGCCACGTAGGCTGCACCAGCCGCTTCTGTATCTCGTACCACAGATATTTTGCTCACCTGTAGCCCAAGCATTTCCTTCAACAATTGGGCTACCGGTTCAAAGGGAATCCAAGCCCCCAAGCGCACCAAACACTCATGACAGTAGGGACTCAGATTACCTGCCAGCAATCCTAGCCGCTCATCCAGGGGGAAAAATCCCCGCCCCACATTCCGGACAGACCAGGTAACCCCTCTGGATCGTCACTTCTTGCCCTCCTTGCGTTTGCATCCGCCTCTTCCGTTTGCCCCGAGGATGCATTTCTGCCCCACATTCCGGACATCGCAGGACTTCTACAGGTTCCTGGGCCCGTTCGGCTTCCATTTCCCTGACGATTGCTTCCATTATCCGGGCTTGGAGTTGTGCCATCCGTTTCATCGTTTCTCGTTCGATCTCTGCAAAGGTGGCTTTCGGGTGTTGTGCCGCCCATTCTTTCATCCCACTCATGATCTCGGTACTCATCTTTTCCCATTGAGAGGTCCCTTTATCTATCACTTCTTCCTCCTTTACTCCGCTTTTTCCATCTTACCCCCTTTTGCAAAATTTTGAAACACACCCAATGGGCATTTGCGGCTTGACAATTACGAACAATTGTTCTATGATTGGCGAATCGTTATTCGACTCTCCCCCCCATTAAGGATTGCACCAGATGACTTACGAAACCCGCCACACCCTTGCCTCGCTCGGCATCAAGCTAACCCTGATCGGTTGGGCGCTGTATATGTTTTACCAATATGCGACAACTGGAATCTTTCATCCAGAGTGGCTGCTGCCATTTTTATTGACTATCTTTTTGTCATTAGCCATCAGGAATTGACGCCTGGCAACTTGATATGATCCGCTGCGGGGTACCCTGCGCGCTATCGGTAGCCATCCCGGTCAAGAAGGGAGAAACGGCGACCCAACTATCCATTTTTGTTGATTAGCCAGGCAGCCTGAAAATTATGCATCCTTATGCGCCATAGCCTGGGACGGGAAGCGCACTTCGAAGCGCGTGCCCGCCGAGCCGCTGGAGGCTTGTAACTCGCCGCCTAACTGACCCGCCAGCCGGTTCGCCAGCCGCAGCCCCAGCGATTTGGTGGTCGCCACATCCAACTCGGGCGGCAGACCTACCCCGTTATCGCTCACTTCAAGGTAATAAAGCCCATCGTCCTGCTGGCGCATGACGACCGTCACTCGCGCCGCCGTCTCCCGCGCGCGCTGACCGGCCGGAAAAGCGTATTTCACCGCGTTGCTCAACAACTCGTTCACCATCAACCCACACGGAATAGCCTGCTCGATCTCCAGCTTCACGTCCTCCACCTGGACCTGGATCTCCACTTGCGAGAGCATGTCGAAGGATAACATGCTGCGGCCCAGGAACGTCAGGTATTCGCGCATATCAATCTGCGCCAGGTTCTTCGAGCGGTAAAGCTGTTCGTGGATTTGCGCCATGGCCAAAATGCGCTGCTGGCTGATCTGGAACTCGTCGCGCACCGCCTTGTCCTGGCTGCGCCGCGCCTGCATATCCAACAGCGAAGAAACCACCGCCAGGTTATTCTTCACCCGGTGATGGATTTCGCGTAGCATAGCTTCCTTCTCGGTCAGCGATTCGCGCAGCAGGCGCTCGGCCTGCTTGCGCTCGCTCACATCCAG
>CAIQIV010000261.1 GCA_903871905.1 uncultured Chloroflexota bacterium
CCGGCCAGCAGGCGGGCAAGCGGCAGCCGCCCGTGTACGCCGCCGGGCGGGGGCGGGTCCACGGTGAAGTCCTGGCAGGCGAACTCGGCCATCTCGGTGTGGGTCACCGCGGCGCACAGCCTGGCCGGGCCCACCGCCGCGTCCAGCGGGATTTTCAAGGTGGCCGAGTAGGCGCCGCTGGGGCTGAGATCGGCCAGGGCCGCGGTGCGGGTGGCGCCGCCCAGCGCCCAGGCCAGGCGCACCCCGGGGTAGGGCGAGACCCCTTTCCCCTGGATCCTCACTTCCTGGCCGGGGTAGCCGTGTGCCGGGCTGAGCTGGATGGTGGGGCGAGGTCCGCCCTGGGTGGGCGAGGGCAGGCTGCGCGGCCCGTGCGGCGACTGGACGGGCGGCTCGGGCTCCTGAAACGGCTGGGAAGCGGCTGGCAGCGCCTGGGCTGGGCGGGGGATGGGCTGGATGGCAAGAAACACCAGCCCCAGGCAGAACAAGGAACGGATGAGAATGCTGGCCGTTTTCATTTTTCATACTCCCTGGAAAAAGAAGGAGAACCCGTGGGAACAGGCCCCGCGGGCTGACCCCGAGGACAGGGAATGCGGTGAAACCCGGCAGGCAGGTGGCTGGCAGGCGGCAGCCTGGCTGGCTTAATGGTGCAGCGGCGCCGCGCCCTTCAATTTGAGTGTAGCAGGTGGGTGTCTACAAAAACTCCACAGCCTCGGCGGACTGCGCCTGGATGCGCTCCAGCAGCTCCTGCGCCAGGCGCCGGTCGAAGGCCTGCTCCTGGTCCTGCGCGGCGGCCAGGGCCTGGCGGGCAAACTGCGCTGCCCCCTCCAGGTCACCCGCCAGGCGGTGAGCCTCGGCCAGCCCGGCCTGCAGCCCGGGCTGCTCGGCCGGGGAACCGCTGTGCTGCGCCAGGTCCAGCGCGGTCCGCAGCGCCTGGAGCCCTGGTCCAGGGCTGCCCTGGCGCAGCTCCAGCCAGCCCAGGCTGCCCAGGCACAGGATCTCCTGGGTGCGGTCGGAGATGCGGCGGGCGATCTCCAGGCTGTCCTCCAGGCAGCGGCGGGCGGCAGGGAAGTCACCCAGCTCCAGCAGGGCGGCGCCCAGGTCTCCCAGCGGCAGGCGGCGCTCCAGGTGCAGATCGTGGGCTTCGCACAGCGCCAGCTCACGGCGGGCGGCCTCCAGGGCGGCCTCAGCCAGCCCCTGCTGCAGGTACAGGGTGGACAGGTTGCCCAGGGTGTGCACCTGGAAGGGCAGCTCGCCCAGGCGGGTAAAGGTCTCCAGGGCCCCTTCCAGGGCGGGCAGAGCCTGGGGATAGCAGCCCAGGGCGCGCCAGGCCAGCCCCAGCTCGCGCTGGCACAGCGCCTGGAGGCGGTCATCGCCGGCTGCCTGGCTGAGCTCCAGGCCGGCCTGGGCAGCCTGCAGCGCCAGGCGGTGGCGGGCGTTCCAGCGGTGCAGGTTGGCCTGGCGCCAGTGCAGGTGCGCCTGGAGGGCCGGGCCGGCCAGGCCGGGTACGGCAAGGGATTGGCTGACCAGGTCCAGATCCTGCGTATAGCTTTCCATGTCTCCCACCAGGCGCAGCGCCCAGCCGCGCTCGTTGTGCGCCTGCAGCCACAGGCGGCGGTTCTCCTTTTGCAGGGCCGGCTGGCGCAGGCTGGCAGCCTCCTGGTCCAGCAGGGTAATGGCCAGGTCGAAGCAGGCCAGCGCCTCCTGGTGGGCGAAGACGCGCTTGGCGTCCAGCCCGGCCTGCAGGGCGCAGGCGGCGGCGCGGCCGGGCAGCCCGGCGCGCTGGTAGTGGCGCGCCAGTTTCGGGTAGTTCTGCGGAGAGAGGGCTTCCAGCGCCTCGGCAGCGCGGCGGTGCAGGAGCTGCCGGCGGTGCAGGCTCAGTCCCTGGTAGACGCACTGGCTGAGCATCTCGTGCGGAAAGTGATAACCGGTTGGGGCTTCCTGCAGCAGGCGGCGGGCGGCCAGCTCATCCAGCGCATCCAGCGCTTCGCCCTCCCCGCGCCCGGCAGCCAGGCGCACCAGCTCGAAGTCGAAGTCCGCCCCCAGCACGGCGCCGGCTTCCAGCACCTGGCGGGCAATCGGGGACAGGCGCCGCAGGCGGCGCTGGATGGCATCGCGCAGCGAGGCGGGCAGGGGCAGCTCCTGCCCGCTGGTTGCAGGCTGTTCACCCGGAGCGGCTTCCAGCAGCGCCCGCAGCGTCTCCAGGAGGAAATACGGGTTGCCCCCGGTGGCCCGGTGCAGGCGCTGTGCCAGCCCGGGCGGCTGGATTGGGCCCGGCGCCCGGGACAGCAGCTCCTGCACCTGTTCAAGATCGAGGCCTTCCAGGTCGATCTCCTCCAACCAGACGCGGCGGCGCAGGGCCTGGCGCAGCCCGGCCAGGGTTTCCGCTTCCTCGCTGCGGCAGGTCAGCAGCAGCAGCAGGCGGCAGGCGGGCAGGTGGAGGGCCAGGCAGCCCAGCCAATCCAGGCTAACCGGGTCCGCCCAGTGCAGGTCATCCAGGCAGAGCAGCAGCGGACGCAGCCGCAGCGACCATTCCACCACTTCCAGTGCCAGTGCGTCGAACAGGCGCGCCCGGGCTTCCGGCGCAGGCAGGTTCGGTGGGGTGGGCAGGTTGGGATAGACCTGCCTGAGCTCAGGCGCCAGGCGGGAAATCTCGGCCAGGCGGGCTGCCCGGGCGGCTGCGGCGGTGTCCAGCGGCAGGCTGTGACGCAGCGCCGGGGAGAGCAGCAGCGGGCGCAGCGCCTGCAGCACGGGGTGGTAGGGCATGCCCTGCAGCTCGGCCTGCCCGGCGCCGCTCAGCACCAGCGCCCGGCTTTCCACCTGGCGGGCAAACTCCTGCAGCATGCGGGATTTCCCGACCCCTGCCTCACCCAAAATGATCACCGCCCCGCCGCGCCCATCGTGCAGGCGGCGAAAGGTGGTCTCCAGGCGCTCCAGCTCCGCCTGCCGGCCGACCAGGGACAGGTCCAGAGAGGGCAGGGTGGTCCATTCCGGGCGTCCGGCGGGCTGGGGGCAGGCCGGCTGGCCCTGAAGCACAGCCTGGTAGGTGAGGCGGGTCTCGGGCAGCGGGGATACCCCCAGCTCGCGCTCCAGCGCCGCCAGGCACAGCTCATACTGGCGCAGGGCTGCGCTGCGCTCACCATTCAGCGCATACAGCTCGATCAGGCAGCGCTGCATGCCCTCGTCCAGCTCATCCGACTGCAGCGACAGGCGGGCGTAGTGGATGGCGCGCGGCAGGTCTCCGTCCAGGACCAGCTCACTGACCAGGGCAGCCAGCACCTGGCGGTAGTCCTGCTCCAGGGCCTCGCCCTCCAGGCTGGCCCAGGTCTCGTACTCTGGGCAGCCGGGCAGGGAGAAGCCCTCCAGGAAAGGGCCGCGGTGCAGGCGGGCGGCCTGTTCCAGGCGCCCAGGGAGGC
>CAIQIV010000262.1 GCA_903871905.1 uncultured Chloroflexota bacterium
GCGCCAGGTCACCTTTCGCGGCAGCCGGACGCGCATCATGATTGAGATCGAGGACAGGATACTGGAATTCGAGATTCCCACGCGCAGCGCGCTGCCCGCCCCTGGTCAAGGGGTGTGCCTGAGCTTCGATCCTGTTGAAACCATCCAATATCTATACAGGTGAATGCACCGGAGATGCCGCATGACTTCCATCACCATTCTCAAATTAAACCCCCTGGGCCAGGAAACCTGGCGCTATCCCGGCCGGCTGGTTGAACAGCACACCGACCGGTTGATCGTCGAGGCCTTCTTCGACCGGCAGGATATGGAATTTTTTGGCATGCCGCTGCTGCGCGGTGACCGCTTTATCGAGACCTACTTTTGTGACCGCTGGTATAATATTTTTGAGATCCACGACCGCCAGCAGGACACGCTGCGCGGCTGGTACTGCAACGTCGCCACCCCCGCCCGCCTGGAGGGCAGTTTCATCTCCTATATGGACCTGGCGCTGGACCTGCTGGTATTCCCAGATGGGAAACAGCTCGTCCTGGATGAAGACGAGTTTGCCAGGCTGGAGATCGACGATGACACCCGCGCCAGGGCGTTGGACGCCCTGGCGGCCCTCCAATCAAGCTTTACAGAAAAGTTTGCCGCCTGATCGGGCAGTCCTTATACTGCTGCCAATAGAGGCAGCCAGCTCACAGGGATGCCCAGCATCTCCAGGATGGCATCCCCGGTATACCAGAGGGTGACCACGCTGCACAGGCAGCACAGGCATAACAGGATAATCACGGCCAGGACAACGGACACAATCGTCTTCATATTGTTCTTAGGTCTCTCCAAAGTGTTAATCGGCGCGCCGAATTCCGGTTCCATGGACAACCACTCCTCAAGTTCAGAATAGAAACAGCATTGAATGCATCCAGCCCGGGTTCTGCAGCATGAACAGGCTCATGCAGATCGGCACCAGGATCAGTACTCCAGCCAGGCACAATCCGCAGATGGTCAGGGCGATGCCAATCCAGCCCAGGACCATGCCGACGGTGGCCATCTCCTCACCCGTTTGAACGCTGCCTCCCTGGCGGATCTCCTTCTTTGCCAGGGGACCGGTGATTACCGCCAGGATGCTGCCCAGAAGCGGGAAAAAGGTCAACCCCAGGATACCTGCGATCAGGCTGACCAGGGCCAGTGAGTTGGTACCCGCCGGCTGCGCCGGCGCTGAGGGTGGAATTTCGGTTGTCATAGTGGGCCTCCTATGCTTTGTTTACGTAACCGATGGCTGTCTGGTTGCGCGGCGCAGCAGTTTCCAGCTAAGCCACAAGATAACCAGGAAAAGGATCACAGCAAACAAGACCGGGATAATGATGGACAGCACCGACATGACCACGGCAGCAATATCTTCCAGGGTGCTGACCACGATGTTCCCTACGCCAGCCGTGGTCACGGTCACCGCCGGGCGCACTGCCAGGGACTTGACCGCGTGCACCCCACCCGCCACCAGCACCCCGGCGATCATGGCCAACACCGGGTGCAGGTCGGTGACCACGTGGGCGCTGGCAGCAAACAGGA
>CAIQIV010000263.1 GCA_903871905.1 uncultured Chloroflexota bacterium
TCTTCAGCTTCGACGTCGGCTTCTACATCGACTCGCAGGGCAACTTTGCCCTGGGCAACGTCTCGGATAAGCACCTGGTCACGCCGCCCGGGGTGCAGCGCGCCCGGGATCTGCACGCGCTAATGAAGGGATCCACCCCGTCAGAGAGACGGGAGCTGCCGCCGGAGGACCGGCAGATGCTGGAGCGCTACCGCTTCACCAGCAGCGGCGATACCCTGGTCAGCGTCGAGCTGAGCGGCAAGAAGGACGCCATGTTTGCCCTGTCGCGCTTCAGCGCCGTGCCAGACTTCTCGATCATCGGCCCGGACGGGCAAGAGTACACCCGCAGCAGCCCTGGGCCGCTGGCCGTCATGGAGACACCCATGACCCATACGTACACCAACACCCAGGGCATCCTGCAGACCAGCGCCTACACCCAGACCATCTTCGCTGGCAAGAACCTGACGCCGGGCACGTGGCAGATGAAGATCGGCCCCACGCCCAACAAGGAAGCTTACGTGGCGATGCCCATGGTGGTCCACCCGGCCCCGGCGCTCAACAACGTTAACCTGCAGGTCACCGGCCTGAACCAGGCCCAGCTCAATTGGAACCTGACCGCCGGCGAGCCGGATACGAAGGTCACCATCTACGCCAACCGGGAGGCGGTCACCCAGACGGTGCAAACCGCCGGCCGCAGCGGGGCGATGGATGCCTATGACGAGCCGGTCTATGACGGCACGCAGATCGTGGTCGGCGCCCCGACCAGCATGGATGGCAGCCCCTCCTCCTATGCCGCTGACCTGAGCGCCCTGCCCAGCGGGACGTATCACCTGTGGATCGAGGTGGATGACGGGATGAACCCCCTGGTGCGGCAGTATGCCCCCGAGCCGGTGACGGTGATCGCCCCGTGGCGCGACCCCTGGGCCTCCGGGCTGCGGGCCGAACCCGGCTACCGCCGGCTGGTGGTGCGCTGGGACACCGGCCCCGGGCCGGACCTGAGCACCTACCACCTGGTGGTGCAGCCGCCGGACGGCGACCCGTGGACGGTGAACGTGGGCAACCTGGTCTCCACTACCCTGGACAACCTGACTCCGCATCAGAGCTACCGACTGCGGCTGGAGGGGGTGGATGAGGAAGGCGGGCGCACCGCGGTGGCGGAGACGATCACCGCCGTGCCGGAGGGGCCGGACGTGGCGGCGGCGCTGGCGCCGGGGCAGACTGTCCTGGTCAGCGGGCAGGGGCAGCGCATCACCGCCACGCTGAGCACCACCCTGGACAGCTTCCCCGGGCAGGTGGGGGTGAGCATGGACAACCTGCCGGATGGCATGACCGCCATTCTGGACACCAACTATGTCACCCCCACCCAGGCCGGTGAGCAGGTCGGGCTGGTGCTCTCCACCACCGGCACCCTGCCGGGTGGCGTGTACACCCCGCGCCTGGTGGTCAACAGCATCGGCGAGAAGAAATACGCCAGCCTGGAGGTCACGGTGAGGGCGCCGGACTTCAGCCTGGAGACGAGCCAGCCGCAGGTAACCCTGCAGGAAGGCCAGTTCGCCTCCGTGCCCATCTCGATCCGGGGTGAAAACGGCTTCGATGCCCCGGTCGATCTGTACCTGGACAACCTGCCCCAGGGGCTGCTGGCCCGCCTCGACCCGCTCAAGCTGCGGCCCGGGCAGCCGGCGACCCTGGTGCTGACGGACACCAGCCTGCTGGAGAACAGGGTGTACCCGCTGCAGGTTACCGGGCAGAATGGGCTGGCCGTGCATACCCTGGATCTCAGCCTGGTGGTGAATAAGCCGGGGATCCAGCTGCAGACGGTGGGTGACAGCCGGCTGTTGGCGCTGCCGGGAGAGACGGTGAGCTACACCCTGCGGGTGAGCGGCTCGCCGGGCTGGACGGCGCCGGTGCAGGTGAAGCTGGGCGAGTTCAGCCAGCTGCCCGGGGCGAGCATCGGGTTTGCCGCCGGGCCGGGCGGCGGGCTGATCACCCAGACCCAGGTGACCGCCCCGGCTGACCTGATCCTGGCGGTCCGGTTGGCGGCGGATCTCCCCGCCGGGGTCTATCCCATCGATGTCCAGGCCGAAAGCCAGGGCAAGGTCAAGACGGCCAGCGTGGTGGTGGAGATCCCCAGCGACCTGACCTCCGCCGACCTGGCGCTGCAGCCGCTGGCAACGCAGGCGGCGGTGCAGGGCGGGCAGGCGGTGTATACCCTGACCCTGACCAACCGCGGTGTGGCGGCGGCGCAGAATGTGACGCTCAACTTTGCCGCCCCGGCAGATGGGGTCGCGCTGCTGGGCATGGCCACCTCGCAGGGCTCCTGCAACGTGCTGCCCGGGCGGGCGGTGTGCACCATCGCCAGCCTGGGGCGCAATGCCAGTGTCCAACTGGCGGTCAGGCTGCGCTTCAGCCGGGACCTGGCTCCCGACAGCCAGCTGGACTTCACCGCCCAGGTCAGTGCCCTGACGCCGGACAACGACTTGAATAATAATACGCTGGTCACTTCGTTCTGGATCCAGCCGCTGCTCAATTTGTTCCTGCCGATGATCACGAGACCATAAGAGGCGGAAGAGGGAGAAAACCGCGAAGACACGAAGGACACAAAGAAGAGTGAAGACTTCCGAAGTCTCGGCAGCTTTGCTGCACAAGACTTCGGAAGTCTGGGAGAAGAGAAGTCTGGGAGTTGACTGCAAGAGGCGTGATATGGAATTAACAAGGCGAAAGACGGGGAGGCGGGCGGTGCGCCTGCTGCGCTTGGTCCTGGCGGCGATCATCGGGGTGACCTCCAGCCTGGCGGGTCTGCCGCTGGGCGGGGTCACGCCAGCCCGGGCGGCGACTTATACGGTGACCAGCGCGGAGGACAGCGGGGCGGGCTCGCTGCGCGCCATCCTGGCCGGCAGCGCCAGCGGCGATGTCATTGTGTTTGACGCGGCGCTGGCCGGCCAGACGATCACCCTGGCTTCGGCGGGCCTGGTGATCAGCCACAGCCTGACCATTGATGCCCAGGATGCGCCCGGCCTCAAGGTCAGCGGGGGGGATCTGCTGCGTGTCTTTGAGATCCGCTCCCCGGCGGTGGCGCGTTTCAGTGATTTCAGCGTGACCCACGGGCGCTCGGATGGCGTCAGCAGCGTGGGCTACGGCGGCGGGGTATGGGTCAAGAATGGGGCGACCCTGCTGGCTGAGGGGATGGCGTTTAGCGCTTCCTACGCATCGGATTATGGCGGGGCACTGTACAATGCCGGCGTGGTGGTGATCAGTGACACCCAGGTAGTTTCGAACACCTCTGATTTTAATGGAGGCGGGATCTTCAACGCCGGCAGCCTGGCGCTGTACCACTCCACCCTGTCGGGCAACCAGGCGCCCAACGGCCAGGGCGGCGGGCTGTATAACGGCAGCAGCACGGAGCTGGAAAACGTCACCCTGGAGGGCAACAGCGCCCTGGATGGCGGCGGCGGGGTGTACAATGACGGCGCGCTGACCCTGCGCAACGTGACCCTGGCTAACAACCAGGCAGGCAGCGGCGGCGGGCTGTACCAGGCGGCGGGGAAGACGGCGTCCATGGTGGATACGCTGATCGCCGGCAGCCAGGGGGGCGACTGCGCCAGCCTGGGCACGTTCACCGCCAACCAGAACAACCTGGTGCAGGATGGGAGCTGCTCGGCGGCGCTCAGCGGCGACCCGCTGCTGGCGGAGCTGGGCGATTACGGCGGGGCCACGCCAACGGTGGCCCTGCTGCGCGGCAGCCCGGCGATCGACGCCGGGGAGAATGCCAGCTGTGCGGCGGATGACCAGCGCGGCGTGGTTCGCCCGGTTTACGGCGGCAGCTCGCTGACCTG
The DNA here is from genome assembly GCA_903871905.1 of uncultured Chloroflexota bacterium. Taxonomy (GTDB): domain Bacteria; phylum Chloroflexota; class Anaerolineae; order Anaerolineales; family UBA4823; genus CAIQIV01. The sequence continues at coordinate 3,813 of CAIQIV010000263.1, forward strand.
CGACATCGGCGCCTATGAATATGAGCGGGCGCCGCTGATGAAGGTATTGGGGAATGATCTGATCATCCCGGATGGCCAGTCAACTCCCAGGACCCTGGATGGGACCGATTTTGGCAGCGCCGAGGTGGGCCGCCTGCCGATCACCCATACCTTTACCATCTCGAACGCCGGCGACCTGGACCTCAACCTGAGCGGGACGCCGCCGGTCAGCCTGGGCGGCGACCATCCCGAGGCGTTCAGCGTTGCCCTCCAGCCCGGGACGGCGATCACCCCCTCCGGCTGGCTGACCTTTAGCGTGGTCTTTCGCCCGGAGGCGCTGGGCGCGCTCAAGGCGCAGGTCAGCATTGCCAACGATGACCCCAATCAGAACCCCTATACTTTTGCCATCCAGGGCACGGGGAGCTGTTTTGACAGCATCACGGTGACCAGCAGCGATAACAGCGGCGCGGGCACGCTGCGCCAGGCGCTGCTGGATGTCTGCTCGCTGGGGAAGATCCACCTGGACGCCGGGCTGGCTGGCGTCACCATTGCCCTGACCAGCGGGGCGCTGAGCGTGGCCAGGTCGGTGACCATCGACGCCGATGACGCACCGGGTCTGCAGGTGAGCGGGAAATCCGGCCAGCGGGTGTTTGACATCAAGTCCCCGGCGGCGGCGGCGCTGCGCAGCTTTGCGGTGGTCAGCGGCACGCTGCAGGGGGGCGCCTCCTGCCCGACTTACTGCGGGGGCGGGATCTACGTTTACCCGGGAGCTTCCCTGCTGCTGGATCAGATGCTGCTGCGCGGCAACCAGGCCTCGGGCAGCGGCGGCGGTGTGCTGAGCGCCGGCCAGCTGACCCTGTTAAACACCACCGTGGCGGAGAACAGCGCCGCGGCGGGGGCGGGGGTGTATGCCTCTGGGGCGCTGACAGTCACCCACTCCACCGTGGCGTACAACCTGGCGACTAATACCATCGGCGGGTTGTATGCCTACACCGGCAGCAGCCTGCGCCTGAGCAACAGCCTGCTGGCGGACAACAGCGGCGGGGACTGCCGCGCCCAGGGCAGCTTTGTGGAAAACACGGCCAACCTGGCGGCGGACGGCACGTGCAGCGCAGCTCTTAACGGGCCGGCGCGCCTGGCGGATCTGGAGGATTATGGCGGAAATGTATTGATGTATGCCCTGCTGCCCGGCAGCCCGGCGGTGGACGCCGGGGCGGCGGCTAGTTGTGCGGCGGTGGACGGGCGCGGCGTGGACCGCCCGCAGGGGACGGGCTGTGACCTGGGCGCCTACGAGTCGGGCGGTTTCCGCTGGACGGGAATGGGCGGAAGCGGGCAGTCGGTCTATGTCAACGCGGCCTACACCCGGCCGCTGACGGTCAGCCTGGAGGCGCTGCTGGCCGGTGAGCCGCTGGGGCCGGGCGGGCTGATCAGTTTCACCGCCCCGAACAGCGGGGCGGGCCTGAGCGGCAGCCCCCTGACCGCCACCACCTCCATCACCGGGCTGGCCTGGCTTTTGGTCACCGCCAACAGCAGCCCCGGGGCGTTCAACGTCGCCGCCCAGGCGCGGGGCATTGCAGATATGCAGGAGTTCTCGCTGACCAACCAGGAGATCCCGATTGCGGGCGCATGGCGGGAATTCCTCTCGCCGCGGCTGTTGGGCCAGGCATCTGTGTTCACCAGCGGGGTGGCGGCGGGGTCAAACGTGGTGTACTCCTGGGAGTTCGGCGATGAGCAGGTCGGGAGCGGCGCCCAGATCAGCCATACCTACCAGGCGGTGGGGGTGTATCCGCTCACCCTGACGCTGACCAACACGGTAAGCCAGGCGGTGCTGACCGGCAGCATGACCATCCGTGACGTGGCAATCGATGGGTTGGCCGTGCAGGTGAACAGCCCGATCCAGGTTGACCAGGAGCTGGTATTTACCCCCAGCGTGCAGGCCGGGACCAACGTGGTCTATGCCTGGGATTTTGGCGATGGCGCCCAGGGCAGCGGCGCGCCGCTGCCGCATCTTTACCCGGCGGTGGGAGAGTACACCTTGACCCTGACCGCCACCAACGGGGTGGGGCAGGTGGCCGTGGGTACCTTAATCAGCGTCACGGATATTCCCATCCAGTCCCTGCAGGTGGAGAGCAACGGGGTGCAGCAGCTTGGCAGCCAGTCGGCGTACACCGCCAGCGTGGGGGCGGGCACCAACGTGCAATATTCCTGGCAGTTTGGCGATGGGGGCGGCGCCGCCGGCCCGCAGGTGCAGCATACCTTTGCCGCGGTGGGCACGTACCCGGTCACCCTGACGGTGCAGAACGGGATGGGGACGCAGGTCAGCCTGACCCAGACAGTGATCGTGGATATTCCCATCAGCGGGGCGAGGCTGGATGTCTCCTCGCCCACGGTGTTGAGCGGCTCGATGTCGTTCACGGCCAGCATTGCCGCGGGCACCAATGCGCTTTACCGGCTTGAGTTTGGCGATGGGGCAGCGGTTACGGGTTTCACGGCGGGCGAGGTGGTCAGCCACACCTACGCCTGGATCGGCCCTTATATTGCCACCCTGGTGATATCCAACAGCGCCTCGCAGCAGGTGGTGCAGCGCCGGGTGTGGGTGGTGGATGCAATCATTGGTGGGCTGAAGGCGCAGGCCAGCAGCCCGGTGGAGCTGGGTCAGGCTGCCGTTTTCCAGGCCAGTACACTGGAAGGCACAAACGTAGTCTATGATTGGGATTTTGGGGATGGGTTCATGGACAGCGGGATGGCGGTCAGCCATACCTACTCGACAGCAGGGGTATACAGCTACACCCTGACGGCGGTCAACCTGCGCGGTGCGGCCAGGGTCAGCGGGCAGGTGGAGGTGAAGGATGTTCCCATCCAGGGCCTGGGGCTGTGGGCGCCGGACGGGGAGGTGTGGATCGGGGAGGGCCTGGTGTGGTATGCCTGGGTGGATGCCGGTTCGAATGTGAGGTACACCTGGGATTTTGGTGATGGAGAGCAGGGCCAGGGGCAGGTGGTAACGCATGCCTATCACAGGCCTGGGAGATACCTGGTGCGTCTGAAGGCGGGCAACCAGGCGAGCCAGGCGGTTGAGACACGCTGGGTGGAGGTGTTGGCTGCGCCGCTGTGGCTGCCGTATATTACGACGCGGCAGGACCGCTGAGCAGGGACGGGTCCCGGATCCTGGTCAACGGGCGGTAATGGACGAGGAGACCCGCCCCTACGGCTGGCGGCGCTCGCGCGCCAAACCTCCCTGGTAGGCCAGGGCAATGGCCTCGGAGCGGCTGCTTACTTCCAGGCGCTCCAGGATCTGTTCCATGTGATACTTCACCCCGGCTTCGCTCATGTTCAGCCGGGCAGCGATCTCCTTGTACAGTTTTCCTTCGGCAGTCAGGCTCAGCACAAGGCGCTGCCGCTCGGTCAGACGCTGCAGGCGCCCCTGCACTGACGAATGGGTCCGGGGTGCAGGCCATTTCCCGGCAAACGTGCCGCCTTCCCCGTCGATCTGGTAACCCACTGCCTGGTTAACCAGGGATGGATCCAGGGCGAACTCACCTTGAACGGCGTGGGTCAGCAGTTTGAGGAAAGTTTCGGGCGGCAAATTTTTCAGCAGGTAGCCGTCTGCTCCGCTGTCTACAGCAGAGGAAAAGTCCTGCTGGCTGGAAGAGATGGTGAGGATTATCACCTTCACCTGGGGGGAGCTTTGCTTTATGAGCTGCGTGGCGCGGGCGCCGGACATATCGGGCAGGTGCATGTCCATCAGGATGATGTCCGGCTGCACCTCAAGCGCCTGCCGCGCCGCCTCCTGGCCGTTCCGGGCCAGGCCCGCCACGCGCAGCTTCTTGCTGTTGAGCAGGCGGGTCAGCCCTTCCAGGATCAGTTCGTGGTCATCGACCAGCAGGAACTTGAGCCCGATCAGCGGCTGCAGTGAGACCGGCCGTTGGAGTGGAATTTTCATCAGGGCCTGGGTGCCCGCGCCGGGCGTCGAGCGGATCTTCAATTCGCCGTTCATGATCTGCACCCGTTCCTGGATGATCTGCAGCCCAAAGTGGTGACCGGGCTGGTCGGGATTTTCAGGATGTGGGGAGAACGGCACAGATCCGGCGGGCAGGGTATCGATGGTGGTATCCGCTGAGCTTGCTGAAGCGCTGTATGCTGAGCCTGTTGAAGTGTCAAAGCCGACGCCGTTGTCAGCCACAATGACATCCAGGCTGGTTTCGCTGCTGACCATGATGACCTGGGCGGTGGTGGCCTGGGAGTGCTTGCGGATATTGTTCATCAGTTCCTGGATCACGCGCAGCAGTTGGACTTCATTGGCCGGGGAAAGCAGCCCCTCGATCTCCTGTTCAGGGAGACTGAGCAGGGTCTTGATCCCCGAGGTTTCGCTGAAGCGCTCCAGGTAATCCCGCAGGGCGGGGAAGAAGCCGCGCTGCTGCGCCTCGTCGCTTTTCAGGTCGAGGATGGTGCGGCGCATGTCCAGGTCCGTGTCATCGACGATGGTGATCAGGCGCGCCAGGTTGGCAGCGGCGGTGGAGATTTCCCCGTTATCAATGGCTTCCAGGATGTGGTGGGACTGCATGCCGACATAGGAGAGCGCCTGTCCCAGCGTGTCGTGCAGCTCGCGTGCCATGCGCTCGCGCTCTTCCATGACCGATATGGCGTGCTGCTGCTGTAACAGGGCGTTTTCAGCCTGTTTCTGCTCGGTCAGGTCGGCCAGGCCGATCAACAGGCAGTCCTGGTTATGGTAATTGAAGGGATACAAATTTGCCAGCACGGTCAGGCGCTCACCGGTCTGGGTCACAACCTCCATCTGCCGGTTCCGGACTTTGCCGGCTGTTTCCAGATCAATCAGAATCTGCTCGCGATCCAGCGGGTTGCTGTAAAAATCCAATGCCCGGGCAGTGCTTATAGCCTCGGGTGATATGCCGAAGAAAAGTCTGCATGCCGGGTTGGCCATCAGGATGGAGGAGTCAGCCCGGCGAGAAATGGCCAGGGGAAATGGATTGGCCTCAAAAAGCTGGCGAAAATTGAGCTCGCTCAGGCGCATCTGTTCTTCTGCCTGCTTGCGGTACGTGACATCGCGCACCTGCACCAGCTGGCCCAGCGGCTGGCCCTTTTCGTTGGTCAGCTGGACGCTGCGCACGTCCAGGTAGAGCGGCGGGTTGGCGTTTTCCACCTCGATTTCCACCGGCTGCCCGCTTTCTGCCTGGCAGGCGTTCAGGAAACCGGGCAGGTGTGCAAAGACCTGCTCCAGCGGCTGTCCCAGGGCCGCATCGGAAAGCCCGAGCAGCTTTTTCATGGCGGGGTTGGCGTTGGCGATGGCGCCATGCTGGTCCAGCACCAGGATGCCGTCGGGCATGTTTTGCACCAGGGCGCGCTGGGCGATGACCGCCAGGTCAAGGAAACGGAAGCGGTAGATAGCCAGCATGATCAGCACCGCGGTCAGGGCCAGAGCGGGTTGGGTGAAATCGCCGACGAACCCGGTATACAGGAGCAGGGTGGCGATCAGGGGGATGGTCACCGCCAGGGTCAACACCAGGTACTGCTGGCGCTTTGGCCAGGCGGCGCGCCGGGCGGCAAGCAGCAGCAGGATGCCCCCAAGCGCCAGGAGCAGCGTGTTGAACAGCTGCGCCGCGATGCGCACTGGCCCGCCGGTCAGGGTCATCTGGTTCAGGGCGGCATTGATCTCGTAGCCGGTGAAGAACAGGTGATGCCAGGGGTTGGTCAGGTTAACCAGGGTGACCAGCACGGGAACGGCGCACAACCCCAGCAGCAGCCAGCGGTTCAGCCTATTCTGCTGGCTGGTATACTGCAGCACAAAGATCAGGTGCAGCACGCCCATGCAGATGATCGTTATCCAGGTCACCTGGCGCAGCGCCAGGCGTAAGGTGATATTTTCTGCCTGGATGTCCAGGGCATACATCAAGAGGTAAACAGATATGGCGATCAGCAGCCAGCCGTATGTCTGGCTGCCGGGCACGTCCTTGCGGCGCATGGCATAAATGGATAACCCACCTAATGCCAGGGCGATCAGGAGCATGACGTCAGCGTAAATGCTCAACCATCCCATGGGTCAGGGTCCCTCAATAAAAGCTGCGGATAGGGGCAACTGCGGGTCTTTACAATAATTTTAACAGAAATTTACTGTGTGGACAAACAAAATTTGATTTACTGCAGGCGGATGAGTTTCAGCAGATCGATCAGGGGCTGCTGGCTGACCTGGATCAGGCCTTCCCGGGGACGGCCCAGGTCAAAGATCAAAAGGGTGACGGCAGGGAATACTGGTAGATGATCCAGGTCGCAAACCCTACAACCAACGGTTGTCCAGAATCTTCCGCTTCGTTAGAATTATACTGATGAATCAAACCCCAGGAAAGACTGGAAAAAACAGGAGTTTCAGGATGGATCGACAGCAGTTGGTTGACCTGGCAAAGGAAGCTTTTGTTTACGGCTATCCCATGGTGGATATGTACAATATTCTCTACAAGTATGCCGTGGATCAGCTCTCGCCAGAGTATAAAGCGCCGTTCAATTCTATTTCCCATAACCGGAACGTCGCCACGCCCGAGGAAAAGGCGATCGTGGCCATGAACTGTGACACGCCTTACTCGTATGCCTGGCTGGATCTGCGGGCGGAACCGGTTGTGCTGACCGTCCCAAGTTTTGAGGAAAAGCGCTATGTTTCACTACAGATCAATGATTTATATACCTATATCCTGGGCTATGTCACCCCGCGTACCAACGGCAGCCAGGGGGGCGCCTTCCTGGTGGCCGGCCCGGGTTGGAAAGGGGCTGTTCCGCCAGGGATCAAGAAGGTATTCCATTCCCCGACCCAGATGGCGCTGGCGTTTTATCGCACGCAGCTTTTCACCCCGGATGACATTACTAATGTCTGGGCGATCCAGGACCAGTTCAAAGTGCAGACTCTGTCCAGCTATTTAGGGGTAAGCGCCTCACCACCCGCCCCGTCTTTTGAGTGTGTGCAGCCGGTGGACGTGCGCCAGCAGCCCACCTCGCTGCAGTTTTTCACCGTCCTGAACTGGATGCTGCAGTACATGCCCGCTCTTGAAGATGAGGTTGAACTGCGCCAGCGGTTGGAAGCCATCGGCGTCAGACCGGCGCCGGCTTTCACCCTGCCAGATGGCGAGACCCAGGCGCTGCTGGCGCAGGGAATGCAGGCTGGCTTAGGCGCTATGGTCGAGCGCATCAAGCGGGTCAGGACCTCCGGCGAGCTGTTCGGAGGGCGGGATCTGCTCAAGGATGACTATGTGGTGCGCGCCGCCGGGGTAATGATGGGGATCCTGGGGAATTCGGCTGAGGAATATCTGGGGATCGGCTACCATGGCGACGCAGAGGGGCAGCCTTTTGATGGCAGTCATGCCTACCAAATCAAGTTCAAGCAGGATGGCCTGCCTCCGGTGAAAGCCTTCTGGTCGATTACCGTGTACAATGCTCAATCTTTGTTGTATGCCAACCGCTTGAACCGTTATGTGATCAACTCTCCCATGCTCCCGCAGCTTGCCAAAGATGCGGACGGCGGCTTCACGCTGTACGTACAGCACGAGTCCCCCGGGCAGGGCAGGGAAAGCAACTGGCTTCCTGTTCCGCAGGGTAAATTTATCTTAACTTTTCGCTGTTACCAGCCCGGTGAAGCGATTTTGAATTACACCTATACCGCTCCCCCAGTGACCAGGGTCAGCTAAATTGTTCAGGAGGCCAACGATGTCCATGCAAAACCCTAATGACCAACAACCGCGGATTGAAGATTTTCGATCCGATTTGAGCCCGGCAGAGATCCTGGCTGCCAGGGCCAGGAATGTGCGCTCGCTTGCCGCGCAGGCTTATCTGCAGGCTTTCCCGGCCTTTCTACATATGCGCCAACTGACCGAGTTTATCCAGGGACGCAGCTATTTTGCCCCAGGCGAGTTCCCGCTGGGGGGCTGGGTGCTGATGCGCGACCTGGCGACGCCCAAGACCACCACCGTTTCGCCCAATGTGGATACGCTGTACGGCGCCAGCTACCTGCTGCTGAACCAGCAGGGGCCGGTGGTCTTGCACGTGCCACCCATCCCGGGGCGTTATTATTCGCTGGCGATCCTGGATGCCTATTTCAACAACTTTGCCATTGTCAGCCCGCGTACCTTTGACAACCAGGGCGGCGACTACCTGATAGCCCCTCCTGGCTGGCAGGGCCAGGCCCTGGCCGGGGTCAGGGCTGTCTTCGTAGCGCCAACTTCATCCGTCTGCCTGCTGCAGCGCATCTTCACGCGTGACCCGGGCGAATACCCGCTTCTGCACCAACTGCAGGATGAGATCCGCCTGGTGCATCTGGATCAGTGGGGCCGGCCGGATGCCAAATTCCCGCCGGTTGATCTCTCTCCTTACCAGGTGCAGGGCATGCGCATGACGCGCGACCCGCTGCAGTACTTCGAATACACCAATTTTTACACCGGGTTGAACCCGCCCCCGGCGAGCGATGCGGGCCTGGCGGAGCTGTTCAAGACCGCCGGCGTTGGCCCGGGGTCCAGGCTGCCTGCAGAGCCCGAGCTGCGAGCGGCGGTTGTGCAGGGGGCGGGGGATGCCCAGGCGCTGATCAACGCTGCCATCTCACAGGGTGAGCTGCGCCGCGGCTGGCGCGTCCCGGTGCCGGAATCCGGCCTGGCCGGTCCATATGTGCTGAGCCGCGCTGCGGTCCAGATGACCCAGATGGGATTGTTCCCGCTGGAAGAGGCCATGTACATCTTTGCCTACCGCGACCAGGACGGCCAGCCGCTGCATGGCAGCCAGCGTTATACGCTGACCTTTCCCAAGGGTGGACTGCCCCCGCTTCACGAATATGGCTTCTGGTCGCTCACCATGTACAATGAAGTTTCTTTTTTGGCTGATAATCCAATCAACCGTTATATCCTGCGGCCGGATACACAGGGCCTGACCTATGCGCCGGATGGCAGCCTGACCCTGTACATCCAGGCGGAACAGCCGCACGGCGCGCCGCTGGGGAACTGGCTTCCCAGCCCGGCCGGGGCGTTCTCGGTGGCGCTGCGCCTGTACCTGCCGCAGCAGCCGGCCCTGGAGGGGACGTGGTTCCCGCCGGGACTGGAAAAAGCTGGCTAATTTTTAGACTTATTCATTGAGGAAGATTTGCAATATGAACGAACAAGCTCTTAAACGCTTTGCCGTGTTGACTGCGGCGGCTGGCCTGTCCACCTGGGCCATCGATATGGCTGCCACCCAGGTTGGCCTGCCCAGCATGCAGACCGCCCTGGGGGTCTCGGTGACTTCCAGCCAGTGGATTCTGAACCTGACGCTGATGATCCTGGCGGGTGTCGTCACCGTGGGCGGCGCATTGGGGGATCGCCTGGGGCGCATGCGCATCTTTCGCCTGGGCATCTATGGCGTCATTGCCGGAGCGCTGATCACCTTTGGCGGCGGCCTGGTGGGCTCTTTCCCGGTTGTCCTGGTGGGGCGCGGCCTGGAAGGGCTGGCAGTGGGCCTTTTTCTGCCTGCCTCCACCGCGCTGCTGCTGGATGTCTTTCCCCTCAATGAGCGCGGCGGCGCCCAGGGCAAGATGATGATGATCAGCATGGCGATCACGGCGTTTGCTCCCACCCTGATCGGGGTTATCATCCAGGTGGTCGCCTGGCCCTTTGCTTACCTGCTGACTGCCCTGGCTGGCCTGGTTTCGGTCTTCCTGGCTGCTAAGGTCAAGTATGAGCAGAAGATAGCCCAGCCCAGGCCGTTTGACGTGGCGGGCAGCGTGCTGCTCTTCCTGGCGGTGACTCTGCTTACCGTGGGCATCATGCAGGCCGGCGAGAGCGGCCTGGGCTCGCCCTCGGTGCTCCTGTTAGTAGGGGCTGGCCTGTTGGTGGGGGTGTTGCTGGTGTTTACTTCGCTGCGCAAGGAGAACCCACTGATCCAGTTCCGCCTGTTCCAGATCGGCACCGTATCCATTGCCCTGTTCATCGTGCTGATGCGTTTTCTGCCGAATGTGCTGATGGGCGCTTTCGTGGCGCGCTTTGTGCAGCAGGCGTTGGGGCTGTCGCCCACTGTCACCGGCTTGTTGATGATTCTCCCGGTGTTGATGCAGGTGGTGGTGGCTCCCATCGGTGGGAAGATGCTGGACCAGGGCGGGGCGCGCAAGCCGGTGACCCTGGGTGTGGCGCTGCTGGCCGGTGGCCTGGTTTTGCTGGCTTTTGGCTTCCAGGCGCAGAACCTGTGGCTGGTGTTTTTCGCCACCATCCTGGGCGGCGCAGGCTTTTCCTTCACCAACCCGGTGCAGATGGCGGCGCTTAGCGCTACCCCGCTGGAACAGCGCGGTATGCTGGCCGGGATCCTGCCGTTAGCCGGCAACTTTGGCACCGCCCTGTGGGTGGCTTTGCTGACCGCCGGGATGAGCAGCCTGATGGCCAGCTATGTGGCGAAGAACCCTGGGGCGGCTGAGGCTGCGGCGCTGTCCAACGCCTTGAGCATCCTGGCCTGGGTTGGCCTGGCGCTCACCCTGGTGATCCTGGTGGTGGCGCTCAAGCTCCCCAAGGGCGGCGCTAAGGGCGGCGCTAAGGGCGCTGCAAAATCATAGCCGGCAGTTCCGCCTCTGTATCGCCGGCTCGCATGAATAACCAAGCGGTATCAAAGAAAGGACAGTATATGACCTGGCAAGGTGATGTTTCTAAAGAGAAGATCGGTTTTACCATGGCGAACTCCCGGCCGGACTGGAACCTGCCGCCGCGGCCCCCGGAGGGCGCTCCCAATGTGCTTTGGATCGTGCTGGATGATGTGGGCTTTGGTCACCTGGGCTGCTATGGTGGGCCGATCGACACGCCCAACATAGACGCCCTGGCGGCCAATGGGCTGCGCTATACCAACTGGCATACCACCGCCATGTGCTCGCCCACGCGGGCCTGCCTGCTCAGTGGGCGCAACCATCACACCATGGGCATGGGGATGATCTCTGAGCTGGCCAGCGGCTATCCCGGTTACGATGGGATGCCCAAGCCGTCCCGCGGCTATATCTCTGAGATCTTGCACGAGAAGGGGTTTGCCAATTTTGCCCTAGGCAAGTGGCACCAGGTGCCGCCGGAAGAGATGTCGATGGCTGGCCCGTTTGACCGCTGGCCGCTGGGGCGCAGTTTTGACCGCTACTACGGCTTCCTGGGCGCCGAGACCGACCAGTTCCGCCCGGACCTGGTCTATGACAATCACTATGTTGAGCCGCCGTATTCGGTGGAAGAGGGCTATCATGTCACCGAAGACCTGACCGACAAAGCGATTTCCTTCATCCGCGACCTGCGCTCTGTGGACCCGTCCAAGCCTTTCTTCATGTACTTCTGCCCGGGGGCAACGCATGCCCCGCACCAGGCGCCGCGGGAATGGATCGAGCGTTATGCGGGCAGGTTTGACGCCGGTTGGGATGCTTATCGTGAGGAGACGCACCGCCGCCAGTTGGAGATGGGCATCATCCCGCCCAACGCCGAGCTTGCGCCGCGCCCGGATTGGGTGAAGGCCTGGGACAGCCTGCCGGCGGATGAGAAGCGGCTGTATGCGCACATGATGGAGATCTTTGCCGGCTTCTTAAGTCATACCGATTATCACGTCGGGCGGCTGATCAAGGCGCTGGAGCAGTTAGGTGACCTGGAGAACACGATCGTTGTGCTGGTTTCAGACAACGGCGCCTCAGGCGAGGGCGGTTTCTTTGGCTCATTTAATGAGAATCTGATCTTCAACGGCGTTCCGGACAGCCTGGAAGAGAACCTGAAGCATTATGACGACCTGGGCGGGCCGCATACTTATGGTCACTATCCTACCGGCTGGACCATGGCGGGCAATACGCCTTTCAAGCGCTGGAAGCGCAATGTGTTCAACGGCGGCATTGCCGACCCGTGCATCGTCTCCTGGCCTAAGGGCATCCCGGCGCGCGGCGAGATCCGCTGCCAGTATGCGCATGCCATCGACATCATGCCCACCATGCTGGATATTCTCAACATTGAGCCGCCGCTGATGCTCAAAGGTTACCCCCAGGAAGCGGTGCAGGGGGTGAGCCTCCGCCCCACCTTTGCCGATCCCGCGGCGTCCGAGGTGCGCACCCGGCAGTATTATGAGCTGTATGGTTCGCGTGCCATGTATGTGGATGGCTGGAAGGCGGTGACCTTCCATGCTATCCCGGGCATCCCGGCTGATGGGCCGGGTAACCCGGATGAACCCTTTGCTCATGACCGGTGGGAACTGTACCACGTTACGGAGGATTTCTCGGAATGCCATGACCTGGCTGAGCAGGAGCCGGATAAACTGCAGATGCTGATCGGGTGGTGGTTTGCCGAGGCGGGCAAGCACGATGTCTTCCCGCTGCATGTATACCAGACCAAGGCGCAGCGCCCCAAGCCATTCCCAGATCGCGACCTGTATGTTTACTGGCCGGGCACCACCCACATCGACAACGAGGCGGCAATCAACATCCGCATGCGCCCATTCAGTGTGATTGCCCTGGCGAATATCCCTGAAGGCGGCGCCGAGGGGGTGCTGATCGCCCAGGGCGGTGAGTTTGCCGGCTGGTCGCTGTTTATGAAGGATGGCCGGCTGATCTACGAGCACAATTTCGTGGGGCTGGAGCGCTACCGCGTGGTTTCCGAGAAGACCATCCCGGCGGGGGATGTCAGGCTGGGGTTGGAGTTCACTATCAACGGCAAGTTTGAGATCACCCCAGCGCTGACCCAGATGGGCGTGCAGGGGGTCAAGGGGATAGCCACGCTGTATCTCAACGGGGAGGTGATCGGCTCAGGCGAGATTGGCAAGACGGTCCCCTTTGGCTGGTCGCTTTCGGGTGAGGGGTTGTGCTGCGGCTATGACAGCGAGACGCCGGTCAGCAATCTGTATGAGTCGCCCTTCAAGTTTACCGGAACCATTGACCGGGTGATTGTCTCAGCCAGTGGCAAGCCTTTCAGCCACGTGGCCAAAGAGATCGAAAACGCTTTTCTCATTGAATGATGTTCTCCAGAAGAGATGAAAGGAGAAATCAGGTATGAATATTGATGAAGCACGTCAGTTGAGCGAACAGACAGCAATTTTTGGCTATGCCATTGTTGAGCACTATAAGGCCATCTGGGCTGCTAACAGCCCGGATTCCCCGCACCGTTCGCCATCCTATCGCTATGTGTTTAATCCCAGGTTGTATGGCCCGGACGACAACCTGGCGGTTACTGCCAACAATGACACCAATTACGGCGGCTGTTCGCTGGATCTACGGGGGGAGCCGGTTGTGCTGCAGGTCCCGGCAGTCAGCGGAGGCTGGGCGCCGCCGCCGGTGCAAAAGGAACTTGATGGCTGAACCTGACGTCCCCGCGGCTCACCTGTCCTTTTTATCCTGTTGGATACTCTCGCCCTGTGGGTGCTGGCGATGATTTATCCTTACCTGAGGGTGCTCGTCTTCTCGCTGGTGATGGTTTTCACCCTTTGTCATCGCTTGGCTGCAAGGCCGGGTGATGGGGTGTTTTTGTGGATGGCGAGCTGGCACTGCTGGCCACCTAGGGAGGCCTGTCATTGTTTGGCTACCTGGGGGCCAGCTATGGGCCGGTGATTATGGTCGCCTTTGTTATCGCTGTGGAGGTTTATTGGAGCACCTATGCCAGTATCTGAGATGCAGGAAATGCCGTCCAACCCTGTTCCGGAGGTGGTGCGCGCGTTCATTGCGGAGGACAATCCCCAGGTGCGCGCCTCGCTGCGGGTGTTCCTGGAACTGCATTTGAAACTCCAGGTGGTGGGGGAAGCGGCTGAAGTCCAGGAATTGGTGGAGGCGGTGGCGTTGTCCCGGCCGAGCTTGCTCTTGCTTGCCTGGGAATTGCCGGACCAGGACTGCCGCGGGCTGATCCGCCGCATCAAGAGCTGCTGCCCGGGGGTAAAGATCGTCAGCCTGAGCAGCCAGTCCGGTATGGAGCAAGCTGTGCTGCAGGCCGGGGCAGATGCTTTTGTGTACAAAGGCGATCCGCCGGAGTGCCTGATTGCGGCCTTGTCGGAGGTGATTTCGTGATCGCGGCCCACAGCACCGGGTGCAGCATCATCCTGTTGGATTTGTGCGATGCAAGCTGATCTATCGAGCCTGGAAAGATTTATCAACAACCTGCGGGTTGACCGCAAGACCCTGTGGAGCGACCTGGTCGCCGGGTTGATCACCGCCGTGGCAGCTATTCCAAACGGGTTGGGCGGCGGCATCCTGGCTGGGGTGAACCCGGTGAACGGCCTGTACTCTTTAATTGCTGGTACTACGGTTGCCGCGTTCTTTACCAGCTCGGCGCTCATGGCGGTGGACGCCACCAGCGCCACTGCCCTGGCTACCCGTGACGCCCTGGCTTACGCCCCTGCCGATCAGAAGCTTGGGCTGCTGGTGGCGTTGGTGGTGCTGGTCGGGCTCTTTCAGCTGGTTTTTGGCCTGCTGCGCCTGGGTTCCCTGGTGCGCTTTATTTCCAATGCGGTGATGACCGGCTTTCTCAGCGGTATTGCCGTACTGACCATCCTGGGGCAGGTGGCGGATGTGACCGGTTATACCAGCTCTTATGCCAACCGTGTGATGCGCCTGGTAGATACCGTCATTCACTATGACCAGGTTGACTTGCCCACGCTGCTGGTTGCCCTGCTGACCGTTGCCCTGATTATTGCGGTTGACCGCACCCGTTTTTTTCGCTACTCTTATCCCCTGGCCTTGGGGGCGGCAGCCCTGGCGGTATATATCCTGGGGCTGGATACGGTGCCGTTGGTAGGCTCGGAGAATACTATCCCGCGGGCGCTGCCTGAGCTGCACCTGCCGGCGCTGGCCGATTTCTTGCCGGTGGCCCTGCCGGCGTTTTCCATTGCCATTATTGCCCTGGTGCAGGCTTCCGGGGTCAGCCAGAGCTACCCCAACCCGGATGGCAGTTACCCCGATATGTCGACCGATTTTCTTGGCCAGGGGATCGCCAATGTTGCCACCGGGTTGGTAGCCGGCCTGCCGGTGGGCGGCACTTTTTCGGGCACGGCGGTGTTGGTGGCGGTGGGCGGGCGCTCGCGCTGGGCGAATATTTTCAGCGGGTTGTTTGTGGCGCTGGGCGTGCTGCTGCTGGCTCCGCTGATCGAGATGCTGCCCCTGCCGGCGCTGGGCGGGATGCTGATCATGGTGGGCGTTTCGCTGCTGCGCTGGGGGCGGGTCCAGCAAGCGTGGCAGACAGGGCGCATCCCGGCAGCGATCATGCTGCTGACCTTTATCTTTACCCTGCTGCTGCCCATCCAGTATGCGGTGTTCCTGGGGGTGGCTATTCACGTAGTGCTGCATGTCTACAAGTCGGCGGAAAGGGTGCGGGTCAAGCGCCTTATCCCCCTGGCGGACGGCGGTTTTGCGGATGCCCCTGCCCCGCAGCAGTTGAGCAGCGGCGAGGTGACCATCCTGGAGCCGGTGGGCAGCCTGTTCTTTGCCGGGGCGAATGAGCTGGAGAGCCAGCTCCCTGCAGTAGGCGAGGCGCGCCGTGCCGTGGTGATCATCCGTCTGCGCGACCGGGATGAGGTGGGCAGCACCTTTGTGCGCATCCTGGAGCGCTACAACCGCTTTCTGCAGGAAGCTGACTCGCTGTTGATCCTGGTGGGCGTTTCGGAGAATACTTTGCAGCAGATGGAGCGCACCGGGCTAGCCGGACGCATTGGCGGGCAGAATATCTTCCCCGCCCGGCCGCGGTTGCTGGATGCGCTGTCCCGCGGGCTGGCGCGGGCGCAGGAGTGGCTGCGCTCGGGTGGCGTGCGGTGACAGGGTATTGGGGGAATGGTACAATGGGACGGTAGATGTCCAGGGTTACGCGCCTCTTTCGACCAGGGAAGCCTGGCTTTGCCTGGTTCCTGCTTTTGGCTGGCCTGGCCTTCCTGGCCTGCGGGTTCCCGGCCTTTGCTCAGGAGAGCCTGCCAGCCGTGCTTCAGTTGAGCGACCAGGCGGATCACTATCCGCTGGGTCCTTATTTGCGCGTTTTAGAGGATCCGGGAGGGGATTTATCGCTTGACCAGGTTCGCTCGGCAGAGATGGCGGGCCGCTGGCGAGAGAACCAGGCTGCCATTCCCAGCTTTGGCTTTACTCGGGGGGCGGTCTGGCTGCGCTTCCGGGTGCAGGACCAGGCCAGACAGGCCGCCGGCTGGCTGCTGGAGTTGGCTCACCCTTACCTGGACCAGGTGGATTTTTATGGACCTTATGCTGTTGGCCCAGAGGCTGCCGGTGCGGGGGCGCGGCAGGTGACGACCGGGCTGGGACGTTATGGTCAGCCCCGGGACTATCCCCACGCAAATTTTGTCTTTCTTTTGAAGCCTCCACCGGGGGCGGAGGCGGAATATTTCCTGCGCCTGGCTTCGGCCAGCAGTGTGCGCGCCCCGCTGTCGATCTGGTCCTCGCAGGCGTTGGCTGTTCATGACGGGCAGCACAGCCTGGTTTGGGGAGCGGCGCTGGGAATTTTCCTGGTGTTCAGCGTCTACTACCTGCTGCAGTTCATTGCCCTGCGAGAGCCCAGTTACCTGTACCTGGCCGTTTATGCCTCCAGCCTGGTGGTCAGCTACGCCGTCCATGTGACCGGCCCCTTCCTCCTGGACAGCCTGGGGACGCGGGTGCAGAGCATCATGGTGTTTGCCGGTATGACCGAGATGTTGTCCTTGTTGTTGTTCGCTGACGACTTCCTTGAGATGAGGCAGCACAGCCTGGAGGTGCACCGGCTTTTCCGGGTGGGTGCGATCTTCCTGGCGCTGACGCTGCCGCTTACCCTGCTTGGCCCCAGCCGCTGGAATATCGTCTTTGTTTACCTGGTTTTCATCTTGTTCACGCTGCTCTTCCTGGCTGGCGGGCTGGCAGCCTGGCGCAAGCACAGGAATTCGCGCTATCTGCTGCCGGCCCTGGCGCTGCCTCTGTTAACTGCGGTGGTCCAGGCGGCCTTGCGCCTGGGTTTGGCGGATTTTGACTTTTCGGGCGATCTACTGCCGGTGGCGGGCAATGTCGCCATGGTGCTGCTGCTTTCCCTGGCGCAGGCGGATCGCATCCGTCAGCTCCAGGTGGACCTCATGGGCAGCAATCAGGCGCTGCAGGAGAGCCGGCTGCGCCTGGCCCGTTACCTGGATGCGCTGCCCCTGGGTGTGGCGGTCTACGATGTGGGGATGCGCCTGACCTATGCCAACCCGGCGGTGCGCGAGATTCTAGGGGTAGACCGGATTCCTGAAAATCGCACTTACCAGGAGGTGGATGCGGACTTCCACCTCTTACGCTATGGCAGCGGCGAGACTTACCCGGTGGCAGAGCGTCCGATGCAGATGGCGATGCGGGGTGTGAGCGCCCAGGCAGATGACCTGCTGCTGGTTTCTGGAGAGCGGCATATCCCGCTGCACGCCTGGTGCAGCCCGATCTTTGACAGCGATGGGCAGTTGGCGGCAGTGATGAGCATCTTTGCCGATATCAGCCAGCGCCGCCTCATGGAAGCCCAGTTGGCTCAGGCCAACCAGGAGCAGCAGTCCCGGCTGCAGGAGCTGATCGACCAGCACACCCGCCAGGAGCAGCGCCAGCGCCTGCTCGCCGAAAGCTTGCAGAGATCGGCGGCGGTGCTCAACAGCGATCTCAACCTGGATACGGTGCTGGCAAATGTGCTGGACCAACTGCACCAGGTGATTTCGTTTGACGCCGCTTCGATCTTTATTCAAGATGGGGAGGACCTGATCCTATCCGATTCTACCGGTCTCAGTGAACTGCAGTTGGGTTTGCACCTGCCTATCGCCGATGACTATCACCCGGCGGTGCGGGTGTTTCGCCAGGGGCAGTCCCTGGTGCTGCCGGATAGGCGGACAGCGCTGCAGGGGGAGGACTGCCTGGCCGCCTCGGGCGCCTGTTTCTGGATGGGGACGCCGCTGGTCACGGCGGGGGAGGTGCTGGGTGTGCTGGTGGTGGATGGCGCGTCTGCTGACCCGGAAAACCGTCCCGCCCTGCCGGTGCTGGAGGCCTTTGCCAGTCATGCAGCGATTGCCATCACCAATGCCCGGCTGTTTCGCCAGGCGCGCAGCGTGGCGATCAGCGAAGAGCGCAGCCGGCTGGCGCGTGACCTGCACGATTCAGTCACCCAGACGCTGTTCTCGGCAGCCCTGATTGCCGAGGCGGTGCCGGAGCTGTGGAAGTTGGATCCGGCGGCGGCGGCTTTCAACCTGGAGAAGCTGCGAAAGCTGGCGCGCGGCGCCCTGGCAGAGATGCGCTCCCTGCTGCTGGAACTGCGTCCGCAGGCGCTGGTGGATGCCCCTATCGAGCGTTTGCTGGACAACCTGCGGGATGCCTTTTCTGGGCGCACAAATATCCCCGCACAGTTGGATATCTTCCAGCAAGACGGGGTTCTGCTGCCCAATGAGGTCAAGATCGTCTTATACCGCATTGCCCAGGAAGCGCTGAACAATGTGGGTAAGCATGCCGGCGCCACCCAAGTTTCCATCGTGTACCGGGCTGAAGACAGCCAGGTGGAACTGGTCATTCAGGATGACGGGCAGGGTTTTGATCCCGACCAACCGGCTGCCGGGCGGATTGGTTTACGGTCAATGCAAGAGCGCGCCAGGTCGATTGGCGCGGACTTAAGAATTTGCAGCGTCCCTGGCGGGGGAGCTGCGGTAAAGGTTGCCTGGCAGCCGGGAGAGGCAGAGTATGACAGAGAGTGATCCTTCCAGGGCGATCAAAGTTTTGGTGGTAGATGATCATCCGGTGGTGCGGGATGGCCTGCGGTTGTTTCTCACAGTTACCCCGGGGATGTGCTGCGCCGGGGAGGCGTCCAACGGAGAGCAGGCTGTCCAGTTGTGCGCCGAGGTGGAGCCGGACGTGGTGTTGATGGATGTGATCATGCCGGGAATGGACGGCGTGACGGCTACCCGTCTCATTTGTGAGCGCTTTCCCCGGACGCGGGTGATTGCTCTCAGCAGCTTTGACGATCGGGTCTTTATTCAACAGATGATACAGGCGGGGGCGGTGGGTTATTTGCTGAAAAATTCTTCCATGGAGATGCTGGCCGAGGCGGTGCGGGCGGCGCATGCCGGGAAGTCCACCCTCTCGCCGGAGCAGGTGCGCCTGCTTGCTGCTGCGCCGCAGGCCGCTCCGGGCGTCGACTTGACCGAGCGCGAGCAGGAGATCCTGGAACTGATGGCCCAGGGGCTGACCAACTCGGCCATTGCCCGCCAACTGGTTATCAGCGAGGCCACCTCGCGCTTTCACGTCAGCAATATCCTGGCCAAGCTGGGCGCGTCAAACCGCACCGAGGCGGTGCGCATGGCGATCAAGCGCGGGCTGATCGATTAGGTTTGCGCATGGGGCGCCGCTGCCAGCCTGCGCCTTTACCTGGTGGATTGTCCAGGGTGGCAACTGGCGTAAATCACTGAATTTTTTGCGGTTGACGGGCTTCCAGGGAGCAAGTATAAATACTGTGGCGGGTTGCGCCGCCGGCATCACTGCCGGCGTTATTGCGAAGGATGTTTCATAGCAGGAAAAGGATTAGGTCAAAGGAGAGCGATATGGGAAAGAAAGTGGAATCTGTAGAGCGGCCGGTTGCTGCTCTGCCCAAGGTGGTTGCCGCGCCGGTCGAGGAGCGGATGGAGCTGGGACGCAGCCAGCGGAGTGCGGCACCGCGCTCGGCGCATGCTGAATGGAAACCGCCCGCGGATCGAGATATGCTGGCTCTGCTGCAGGCTTCGAACGTGGGGCGGGTGGAAGGGCTGGTCCCGATCCGCCATTCCCGGATGCAGGTTTCGGCGTTTACTTTTTACCGCGGCGCTCCGGCGGTTATGGCGTATGACCTGGCGCACACACCCAACAGCGGGATCTATGTGCAGCTGTGCGGCGACTGCCATATCAGCAATTTTGGGATGTTTGCCTCCCCGGAACGGGAGCTGGTTTTTGATTTGAACGATTTTGACGAAACCCTGCCCGGCCCGTTTGAATGGGATGTGAAGCGCGCCGCCGCTTCCATCGTGGTGGCGGCGCGCAATGCCGGTATAGGAAAGAAGGACGCCGAGCTGGCGCTTAAGACGGCGCTGCGCGTTTACCGGGAGCGGATGCATGTCTTTGCCAGGCTCAGTTACCTGGACACCTGGTACGACCGGGTTGAATCGGATGTTTTCCTGCAGATGGCTAAGAAGAAGCATCGCAAGCAGGCGGCCGAGGGGCTGGCTCGCGTGCAGCAGAAAGACCGCATGGCGGCCTTTTCGAAGCTGACCGAAGATGTGGATGGGACGCCGCGCATTATCCATAACCCGCCGTTGATCTACCGCCTGGATCACAAGGAGGCCCAGATCGGCGAGGCGGTGATCGAACTGTTTACTGCTTACGGCGAATCACTGGAAGACAGCCGCAGGCGCCTGTTCTCCCGCTATCGTTTTGTTGACCTGGCGCACAAGGTGGTGGGCGTTGGCAGTGTTGGCACGCGCTGCTTCATCTCCTTGTGGCTGGGCATCGATCACGGCGACCCGCTCTTCTTGCAGGTCAAGCAGGCCAACCCGTCTTTGCTCGAGCCTTACCTGGGCAGCAGTGAGTACGCTCACCCGGGCAAGCGGGTGATCACCGGCCAGCGCCTGATGCAGGCTACCAACGACATCTTCCTGGGACACGGGCAGATCGGGGCAAACTCTTATTTTGTCCGCCAGCTGTACGATATGAAGGGCTCGGCCAACCTGGAGACGATCCCCGCCGCCTACCTTGCGCGTTACGCCGGCCTGTGCGGAGCCGTCCTGGCGCGCGCCCATGCCCGCACCGGCGACCCGGCGCAGATTGCCGGGTACCTGGGAAATACGGACAGCTTTGACTGTGCGCTGATCGAGTTTGCTTTTGCCTATGCCCGCCAGAACGAAGAAGATTGGAAAGAATTTAAGCGCGCGATCCAGGATGGCCGGCTTCAGGCAGCGCCTGAATACAGCTAGAGAAGAGGTGAGTGGATGGGTTCTACGGCGATGTTTATCAGGAATTTTAACTGGCGGATGCTGTTGATGCGCATCGTGGTTAACATGCTGGCGCTGTTGTTCACCGTGTTGGTGACGCCCAAAGTCTCGTTTCTCAGCCGCAGTCTGTTGGCCCGGCCCTGCTGCTGGCGGCTGCCGCAGCGGTGATTGGCGACCTGACCCGTTCCAGGGCTGGCGTGCCTGGGGCTGTTCCCGGAAAAATAAGCGTTCCGGGAAAATCTTTGAACCTGCTTGATTTATCTGATATAATAGGATATATTTTATCCGATTTGGCCAGCTGAAAGCAGGTTCCATGGACCACACGATCGAAACAATCATTATCGGTGGGGGGCAGGGCGGCCTTGCCGTCAGCTACTTTTTAACCCAGTGGGGACATGAGCACGTGGTGCTGGAAGCGGCGCAGCAGCCGGCCAGCGCCTGGCGCCAGGACCGCTGGGATTCTTTTACCCTGGTGAGCCCCAATTGGTCCTTCCGCCTGCCCGGGGCGGAATACAGCGGGCCGGACCCGCATGGCTACATGCCCCGGCAGGAAGTCGTCTGGCGTTTTGAAGAGTATATTGAGGACTACTCCCTGCCGGTTGAGTACGGCTCGCGGGTGTTTTCGGTATCACAGGATGGATCCTCATACCATGTGGGTTTGGAGTGCGGCTCGTGGAAAGCCCGGAACGTGGTGGTGGCGACAGGGCTGTACCAGCGCCCCAAGATTCCCCCCTCCAGCGCCGGCCTTGGTGCGCAGATTCTCCAGCTTCCCAGTGGAAATTACCGCCGCCCCGAGCTGCTGCCTCCCGGGGCAGTGCTGGTGGTTGGCTCTGGCCAATCCGGCTGCCAGATCGCGGATGAGCTGCGCCAGGCAGGCAGGCAGGTTTACCTGTGCGTGGGCAGCGCCGGGCGGGCGCCGCGCCGCTACCGCGGGCGGGATATTTTTGAGTGGCTGTACCTGACCAATTTCCTGGGGCGCACCCCGGCCCAGCTTCCCTCCCCGCAGGCCCGCTTTGCCTCGAATCCGCTGCTGACCGGCAGGGATGGCGGGAATACCCTCAACCTGCACCGTTTTTATCAGCAGGGTGTCACCCTGTTGGGCCGCTTCATGGAGGCCCGGGGTGGGTGCATTTTCCTGGCGGGCGATCTCAAGCAGAACCTGGAGAAGGCCGATGTTTTTGAGGCCAGGCTGCTCCAGATGGTTGATGATTATATTGCTCAGAATGAGATCGCTGCCCCTGAAGAACAGGTCCTGCAGCTGCAGGATGGCTATTTAGCCCCGGGGATTCTTTCCCTGGACCTGCGCCAGGCCGGTATTTCGACGGTGATTTGGGCGCTGGGGCACACCTTTAATTTTGAGCTGGTTTACCTGCCGGTATTGGACAAGGCTGGTTTTCCACAAAGTGACCGCGGGGTGACCCATTTCCCCGGGCTGTATTTTGCCGGTATGCCCTGGCTGCCTGGACAGAAATCTGGGCTGCTGGTGGGGGTGGGGGAGACGGCCGGGTATGTGGCCGATCACATCCACCGCCGGCGTGTCCTGTAGGGGGGGCGGGTCCCCATTCCGGCAGCGGTGTCCTGCCCGCCAAATCCCTGGCTTGCTGAATAGCCCTGCCCGCAAAAAAGACCCGCCCCTACCAGAACCGCTGCAGCAATCGCAGGGGTGGTTTGCCTATCTTGTAGGGGCAGGTCTCAGACCTGCCCCCCTGCCCTTACTGCCGGCGTGTCCCTACTGCCAGGCGCCAGGGGCCTCAAACACGCGGGCGATCTCATCCCGCCCCGGGCGCGGCAGGGTGCCGCCGCCGGTCAGCCTGACCGCCGGTCCCGGCTCTGTTGCCACGGCGCCGATCTCGCTGGCCTGGATGCCCTCTGCGTGCAGAGTCCCCAGGATGGCGGCTGCCTCCCGGGGGGCGGCGCACAGCAGCAGAGCACCCGAGGCGATGCAGGCTAGGGGGTCCAGGTCAAAGACGCGGCACACTTTTTGCGCCAGCAGGGGGATATATACCGCAGAGGGCTCAAAGTCCAGGGCGCGCCCACAGGCCTCGCTCATTTCCCATAAAGCCCCGGCTAAACCGCCTTCGGTGGGGTCGTGCATGGCGCTCACCCGCCCGGCGCGGCAGGCCAGGCGCGCCTCGCGGTAGACGCTGATGCCCGGCTGGTACAGGAAGTCCTGCGCCTGGCGCACCTCGTCCGGGGTGAGAAGCCCTTCCAGGCGCCCGGGGAACTCGCGCGCCAGCACAGCCACGGCTTCGATGGGCACGCCCTTGGTGAGCAGCAGGCGGTCGCCGGGACGCGCCCCGCGCGGTGTGACCAGATCATCCCGCATCGCCTCGCCGATCAGGGTGGCTACCAGCACCGGGCGCGGCAGGGCATAGGTGACCTCAGTGTGCCCGCCGACTACCGAGATGCCCATCTCCTGGCAGGCGCGGAAGAGCTGGTCGCCGATGGTCTCCACCAGCTCTGGGGTGGTCTGGCCTTCGGGGAGCAGCAGCGTGCTCAGCAGCCAGCGCGGCTCGGCTCCGGTGGTGGCGATGTCGTTGGAGCTGATCTGCACCGCATACCAGCCGATCTCCTGGGTGGCAAAGGTGATGGGGTCGGACTTGAGCACCAGCAGGCGCTCGCCCAGGTCGATCACCGCGCAGTCCAGCCCCACGCCCGGGCCCAGCAGCACGCGCGGGTCGCTCACCGGGGCGCGGCTGAGAATCCGGGCCAGCAGGTCGGGCGGCAGTTTTCCAAGGGGCAGGGGCGTGGAGGAACTCATGGTCGGGGGCTGTTTTTGAGGGGTAGGGTTCGGGGCTTCCGCCCCGTATTATACTGGCATCGCTGCACGATAGGGGTGTGATTTCTAAAAGGCGCAGCCGTTGGCCGCTCTTTGCTGTATACTGGGGGCATGGAACTGGTCATCCGCCGGGCCCGGGAGGCCGACTCCGCCCTCATGATCGAGCTGCTCAACCCCATCATCCGGGCCGGCGGCTACACGGTGATGGATGAGCCGCTCACGCTGGACGAGCAGGTTGAGTTCATCCGCAGCTTTCCCAGGCAGGGGGCCTTCCTGGTAGCTTTCAGCGCTTCGACAGGCTCAGCGCACGGCGCGGGTGTGGGGAAGCTGCTGGGGATGCAGGACGTGGTTCCCCTGTCCCCCGGATCGCCGGTCTTCGGGCACGTGGGGGTGATCAGCACCTTCGTCGCCCTGGAGGCCCGCAGGCAGGGGGTGGGGCGGCAGCTCAGTGCGGCCACCTTCCAGGCGGCCAGGGAGCTGGGCTTTCGCAAGCTGTGCGCCGCCATCCGCGGCGATAACCCGGCGGCGCTGACCTTTTACCAGGGGTTGGGCTTCCGGGTGGTCGGCGTGGCGCAGCGGCAGGCCCTGCTGCGCGGCCGCTACGTGGACGAGGTGCTGGCGGAGATGTGGCTGGGCGGCTGATTTAGTAAATTTATTTGTTTTCTTGTGTTACCCGATGCCGTACTGGTCATGCACAAAGGGCAGCGGGCCCTCAAGCTTCAGCCCCTTGACCACCCGCACCTGCAGGGTGAGCGTCCCCGCAAGATCGGCGGTATGCCCGGCGATCTCGCCGTTGCCCTGGAAGGCGTGCATGTCGCCCATGTAGACGCCGCAGCCGGGGCAGCGCCGCGCCACGTAGGGGTCGCCGACATCGGCGCCCTCCACGGCGACCGGGCGGGTGACCTCGTGGCCGCCCTTGAGCTCGGGGGTGATCATCCCTTGCGCGGTAATACTAGAAAATCCAGTAATAATTTGACAAACGTATCGGGTTGTTCGTAACTGGGAACATGCCCAGTAGATTCAATAATTGTTTTTCGGGCATCAGGAATCCGTTTGGCCATTTCAGTGGCGGCGCGCAAGACCTCGGAATGATCGAGTGCTCCAGCGATAACCAATGTAGGACATTTTACCGATTCCAATCGAGTAATGGCGGGCGGGTCAAGCGGATTGATCGGCTGTGTATCGGCGATGAAAAATGTACTTTGCGATACGGGAATACGATTCATTTCCAAAGACTTTTTACGCAATGTTGAGTCAACCTGTTCTGGTTCCCGATGTTCGCCATCCAGCCAAATTCTAATTTGAAGTTCATTTGAGTGATCGATATCACCATGTTGCATCGCGTCGAACATTTCGAGCATATGGCGGGGAGGTTCTCCATGTAGTTCAAAGCCGCTCGGTGTGGAGCCAACCAGGGTCAAAGAGGCGAAGCGTTGCGGTTGTTCTAGAGTCAGGTCGAGGCTGATCTGTCCGCCGTTGGAACATCCGACCAAATGTGCTTCTGTCACATCGAGATGCTTCAACAGTTGAACCAGGTCATTGCGACGGCAAAGCGGACCGGTGACAGAGCTGGATTGCCCAAAGCCACGCATGTCGTATCGGATCACGCGGAAATGCTTTGCCAGCGGTTCCCAAACGGCATCAAACATTCTGCTGTCGAGGAACGCCGCGTGCGAGAACACAAGCGGCATTCCTTTGCCTGCCGTCTCGTAATACAACTGCCCGTCTCCCAGATCCAAGTGACCTTTCTTTGTCTGCATCATTTCATTTCTCCTTTTATTTTCTGGTATAGTTGGATGATACATTCTATCGGGTGACACCTTGTGTCACCCAAAACGAGGAAAAACGGCGATGCGAGCAGACCGGTTGTTGTCTATTATTCTATTATTGCAAACACGCGGCAAGATGACAGCCAAAGCGTTGGCGGAGGAATTAGAGGTCTCGCGCCGAACAATCCTGCGCGACATCACTGCCTTATCGTTTTCTGGCGTGCCAGTTTATAGTGAAGGCGGTCATGGCGGCGGGATTGCGCTCGTGGAGGAATATCGCACCACGTTGACGGGCTTGAATACGATGGAAGTGCAGAGTCTCTTCGTCTCCAGCAATAACGACGCCTTGCGCGATGTGGGCTTGGGCGACGCTGGAGAACGCCTCTTACTTAAGCTGTTGGCGGCTCTGCCCAATATGCATCATTCCACCGCCGATCATATTCGCCAACGCCTGATGATAGACCCAACCTGGTGGTGGCACGACTCTTCGATCTCACCCTTCTGGGAGGAGATGCAACGGGCTGTGTACGAAGATCGGATGATCGAAACCGAGTATGAGAATTTTGAAGGCAAGATAGCACGGCGCACTTTAGCCCCGTATAGCCTGATTTGTAAATCGAGCGTGTGGTATTTGCTTGCAGAACGGGATGGGGAATTGCGCACGTATCGCGTCAACCGTTTTCATTCAGTGCGCCTGCTTGAAGAGACATTCACTCGTCGCCCCGATTTTGACCTTCCGACCTATTGGCGCGCACGAGCGCAAGACTTTGAAAGCCTGCCGTCCGAGTATCGTTGTACACTGCGTATACACCCCGAGCGGATATCTTTCATCAAGTGGCTGATGCCTGGGCGTTGGGAACTGATTGCAGATGCAGATGATAAGGGGTGGATAACAATATTCCTTTCCATGAATTCTGACTTACTGGCGAAAATGCTCGTCTTCGGTCTATCTGGTTTTGTGGAGGTGGTGGAGCCCATGGAGTTGAAAGAGGCGGTTGCGACTCAAGCACGTGAGGTGCTGGAGCAACTCACTTTGTAAGGCATTCGTCCACGCTTGAAGAAGTTGTTTCACGAGTGGAGAGAGTAAATTCCAGAACGGTCACTAAGCCCGACCACACGCAGGTAACGCAGACCATTAGGCAACAGATAAGCATGTCGCTACTGATCCAAGAAGTTCCTGTAACAAATGCTCCAATGGAGCTACTGCTACTTGCCGATCCCTCGGAAGACAAGATTCGCTCCTATCTTTCAGGATCAAAGTGCTTCGTTGTTTCAAGTGGTGCGGTTGTGGTTGGTGCATGCGTCGTACAGCCACGTGGCACAGACATACATGAGCTAATGAGCATCGCTGTTCACCCAGCCCACCAGAAGTCCGGATACGGCACAGCGCTATTGAAATGGGTTATAGATTTCTTTCGCAACTCTGGCGCCCGGCAAATAGAGGTGGGCACCGGCACATTCGGCTATCAGCTCGCTTTCTACCAGCGGCATGGTTTTCGGGTTACAAGCATTGACCGTGACTTCTTTGTCAAGAACTACCCTGAGCCTATCTTTGAGGACGGAATACAACTCTTTGACATGCTTCGTCTTACGCTGAGGTATTCGGGCAATGTTGACTAATAATTCATTTATACCGACGCCGCTTCGCGGCGCGCCTTAATTCAGGTATAGGCGATTTCGGTTTACAATACACGGAGAAGGGAAGGATAAAAAGAAGCCCCCTGGAAGCTCTGGCTTCCAGGGGGCTTTCAAGCTTAGTTGGTCAAGATGCTAGTAGGAGAACTGCATCAGCGGCAGGTAGATCGGGTTCACCAGGGCGGAGGTGCTGCCGAAGGACATGAACTCGTCAAAGTACATGGTCCCGTTGGCGCCAGTAGCCATGCCCATGGCGTCTTCCACACCGCGGCTCGGTCCCAGGCGCACTTCGTCCACCTTGAACCCGCTGGTGTCGGCGTTGAACGCCGCCGCTGCCTTGCTGTTCACATACAGCGTCACGCTGGCATACTGGTGCGAGCGCCAGTCGATCTGCAGGTTCTGCGGGCCCTTGACGATGGATACCCAATCGCTGTGGACCTCATCCCCGGCGATCGCCGCCCAGGAGCGCACCATGTACTCATTGGGCGCATCCGCCATGTGCATGAACTGGATGCCA
>CAIQIV010000264.1 GCA_903871905.1 uncultured Chloroflexota bacterium
CACGACCATTTTAGCCTTCGTGCCCTTGCCGCAAGAATAAGAGAGTAACCTAATGGAAAAGAACCCCACCCTCATTTTCACCAACCCCGCAACCGGGGAGAAGTTTGGCCAGGTTGCCATGACCCCTATTGCTGAGATCCACCTGGCCCGGCAGTCCATGCACACCGCGGCCAGGGTCTGGTCGCACACCCCGGTAGCCGAACGGGTGAAAATCCTGCGCAAGTTCCAGGGTGTATTGGTGGATGCACTGGATGAGATCTCCGAAGTAATGAACCTGGATACCGGCAAAAGCCGGCAGGATGCCCTGATCGAGGCCTTTGTCACGATTGATATGCTCCAGGCCTATTTGCGCCACGCACCCCGCTGGCTGAAACACCGGCGCGTGTCCAGCGGGTTGTATGTCTTCAAACACTGTTATGTTGATCCGCGCCCTTACGGCGTGGTGGCGGTCATTGCCCCCTGGAACTACCCGGTCGCCCTCTCCCTTCCCCCGGTGCTTGCCGCCCTTTTGGCCGGGAACACGGTGATCCTCAAGCCTTCCGAGGTCACTGCGGCTACCGGCGTACTGATTGAGAACCTGTTTCACCGGGTTCCGGAGCTCAGTCCATTTGTGCGCGTGATCCACGGCGACGGTGCGGTTGGAGCGGCCCTGGTCGATTCAAAGCCGGATTATATCTTTATCACCGGGTCCACTCTCACCGGGAAGCGAGTGAGCCAGGCTGCAGCCGAGCACTTGATCCCGGTTGCCAGCGAGCTGGGTGGCAAGGATGCCATGATCGTCCTGGAGGATGCCGACATTCATGCCGCTGCCCACTGGGGGGTATGGGGATCGTTCTTCAACACCGGGCAGACCTGCATGTCTGTGGAGCGGGTGTATGTGGTTGAATCGGTTTATGAGGAATTTGTCCGCCTGGCAGTTGAGGAAACAAAAAAGCTGGGCGTCGGTTTTTCCACCGATATCCACAACCCCAATTACATGGGACCGGTAAGCGACCCGCGCCAGGTGAAGACGATTGAGCGCCACCTGGAAGACGGCCTGGCAAAAGGAGCACAGGTCCTGGTGGGCGGCAAGCGCGACGAGATGTTCATCGAGCCAACCGTCCTGGTCAATGTCAACCACGACATGCTGCTGATGCGCGATGAGACATTTGGCCCGTTGATGCCAATTATGAAAGTGAAGGATGAGAACGAGGCAATCCGCATGGCGAACGATAATGCTTTCGGGCTGGGAGCTTCGATCTGGAGCCGCGACCTTGAGCGCGCTTATCGCGTGGCCCACCAGGTGGAAGCATCTTCTATTGTAATCAATGACACCATCGCCCAGTTTGCCGTCCCCATGCTCCCCTTCGGCGGGATCAAACAATCCGGCTATGGCCGCACTCATGGTAAAGAAGGACTGATACAGTTCACCCGTCCCTATGCCTATGTGGTTGGCAAGCCGCCGCATGACTGGGATATCGCCACCATTGCGCGTAAGCCCGGTCACTACCATTTTCTGGCATCGGTGGTGCGCTTACTGTTCGGTGTCAATACCCGGCAGCGCATGCAGCCGGTGAAAGAGGCTCTCAGCACGACGGCGCGGCAAAAACCACGCCTGGCACTGGGGGTAGGAGTTCTCCTCGGCGCCGCAGCATTTGCCGGCATTACCCTGTTGAAAAAATCCCGCTGACAGGATAGAGAAGCGCATATGAAACTGGTATCGGTCAAAGAGATGGTGGCGATTGAGCGGGAGGCTGACGCTGCTGGCCTGGCCTACAGCCTGATGATGGAAAATGCCGGGCGCAGCCTGGGAGAGCGGGTAGATGAAACCTACAGCTACACCCGCCAGGGATGCGCCCTGGGCCTGGTTGGCTCGGGGAATAACGGCGGCGATACCCTGGTTGCCCTGGCATACCTGGTCGAACAGGGTTGGTGCGCCAGCGCTTACCTGGCTCGCCCGCGCCCGGCTGACGATCCCCTGGTGGAGCGCCTGGTCCATAGCGGCGTTTCGATATACAATGCACAGGATGACCCTGGCTTTATCCATCTCGAGAGCCTGCTGCGTGCCCATGCCGTGATATTAGATGGGGTGCTGGGGACCGGGATGCGCCTGCCTTTAAAGCCCGAGGTGGCAGAGATGCTGGATTTTTCCCGTCGTGTCCTGCTGAGCATGGAAGAGATGCCGGTGGT
Source organism: uncultured Chloroflexota bacterium (assembly GCA_903871905.1). Classification (GTDB taxonomy): domain Bacteria; phylum Chloroflexota; class Anaerolineae; order Anaerolineales; family UBA4823; genus CAIQIV01. The sequence continues at coordinate 2,170 of CAIQIV010000264.1, forward strand.
GGTAGCGGTGGACTGCCCATCCGGGGTTGATTGTGACAGCGGGGAAGCTGCGCCGCAGACCATCCCGGCCGACCTGACGGTGACCATGG
>CAIQIV010000265.1 GCA_903871905.1 uncultured Chloroflexota bacterium
GCCTTGAAGCCCCACGCCCCGTTGGTGAAGCGCCCGAAGTCGGCGCCCACGCCGAAGAAGATGTCCCACGGCGGCAGGGTGATGCACACTTCGCCAAAGATCCAGGTGTCCACGCACTCATCCATCAGCGAGCCCTCGCGCAGCCCGACCTCCACCCGGCCGGAGCCGATCAGGTACATCTCGCCGTTCTGGTCCCACAGGGCGATGCGCATCTGGCCGCGCACCAGGAGGGCCTCCACCCAGATGTTGGCCGAGAAGGAGCGCCCGGTGAACTGGCCCTGCATGCCGGCCATGTGGAACAGGGAGAGCAGGGTCACCGCCCCGGCCAGGTCCAGCTTGAAGGGAGAGGGGGTGATGGCCATGTCCACGTCGCCCTTGATCACCCGGGCGCCTAACACCTCGAACTCGCTGGCGATGGTCACCTTGAGGCGGATCACCGTGTTCTGCCCGGCGATCATGCGGAAGGAGCCTTCCACGCGGGTGAGCACCATGCCGGTGCCGCCGATGGGGATGGCGCAGCTATCGAGGCCGCAGATCACCTCGCGCAGGCTGACGCCCTGCGGGGCGGACGGGCTGTCGGGGGTTTCAGGGGCGAGCCCCTGGCCCGATCCCGTCGCAAGCCCGGCCTGACTGGCTGAGGCGCGCTGAGCTTGTCGGAGCGCTTCCAGGGGCTGAGCTTCGACAGGCTCAGCCTGCCCGGGTGAGACGCTGGTCGAAGCGCTTCCGGGGGCGGCTGCCTTCAAAGACACCGGCGCCGCCAGCTTGGGCGCCCCGGCCGCCGGGGTATCCACGGTGTGGATCGTGGCCACCAGCTCGTTGTTTGCCGTGGCGGCGATCTCCACGTAGATCTTGATGCCGCAGTTGGGGTCGCTGCCCAACCCGGTGACCTTGAACCTGCCGCCGGCGCCGATGATCCAGGTCTCGCCCTCTTTCTTCAGCCGGCCCTGCAGGGCAGCCAGGGTGACCGACCCGGCCTTGATCTCCGGCAGCATGAACTCGCCGCCGGTGAAGGTAAAGCGCCGCGGGCTGGCCTCGATGTTATACAGGGCCACATAGCCGCCGCCCCAGGTCGCCGGCAGGTTCAGCTTTGCCTCGTCCACAAACAGGGTGTCCGCCACCATGCGCACGTTCTGGGCGCTCACCTCCATGCCGACCATGATCATCGAGAAGCTGTGCACCTTGCCAGTGAAATTGCCCCGGCTGTCCAGGGTGATCTCGCCGACGGCGCTGGCCCCAAAGCTGCCCACCGTGACCCGCAGCGTGCCGGCGATGGTCGCCTTGTAGGTCTTGTCCCCGGCGACCTCGAAGGTCACCGTCGCTCCCTTCAGGCTGAAGCCTGTGGTGGAGCCAATGTTCATATCCGGCAGGCTGACCCGCAGCGCCCCGCCGCCGGAGTGCACCCCATCGCCGTCGATCAGCACGTCTTTGAGCACCACCTCCACCGGCAGGCCGCCCAGCGCCAACCCCAGCGTGGCCTCCGTGGCCCTCAGCCCGCCGGAGGTGATCTTCATCGTCTTCATCGATAAAATTGTCGAAGCCATCTTGATCTTGAAGGCATCGATCGAAGCATCAAAGTTGCCGTTGCTGTCCACCAGCGCCGAGAACTGCATATCCAGGCTGTTCTCCGGCAGCCGCACCTGGATCAACCCGCCCAGGAACAGCCCGTACACATCCTGGCCATTCTGGCTGCGCACCTGGAACTCGGCTTTCATCTGGCTCATACGCACCGAGCCAATGCCGCCGGAGGTGACCATGTCCGGGATGTCAAAGCTGACCGCCCCGGAGCCGATGTGCAGCCCGCTGCCATCAATGGTCACATTCCGTAGCACGGCCTCCCCGCTGCCCAGGCTCTTCGACAGGCTCAGCTTCGCCGTTTCCACGCTGAAACCCTTGTTCCCCAGCACCAGGTTGTCCAGCGCCAGCAGGCTGCCCGAGATCTTGAACTCTAAGTGCGCCAGCGTGCCCTGGATGTTGCCCAGCGTGTCGATCTTGAAGCTGAAGGCCGACTCCTGCGCCAGGCTGGGGATGTTGATCACCAGCACGCCGCTGGCGCCAAAGGCATACCCGCCCTCCACCTCGGTCAGCGTCAGCGTGGGCTGTTTGATCTTCACCTTGCCGCCCGTACCCAGGTTGATATCCGGGATGGACACCGAAACCCCGCCGGGGCCAAACTTCAGCCCATCCCGGGTGATCGACACCGAGGCCACCTTGACCACCGCACTGCCCAGGCTGTCTGGCAGCGCCAGCGTCACGCTGCCGCTGTACAGCCCGTCGTTGTTGAACGAGACCTGCGAAACGGTGAGCGCCGACCCGGCCAGGGTAAGCACCAGCTTGCTCAGCGAGGCGCTGAACTTGCCCTGCGAATCCAGGGCGAAGGCCAGGTCCACCTGCTGCGAGTTGCCCGGCAGGTTGATCATCAGCCGCCCCTGCGCCGAGAAGGCATACACGCCGTTATTTTCCTGCAGGTCCGCCTGGATCTTGACGATGGAAATTTTGTCGCCGCCGCCAAACTTAATATCTGGCAGCGCAATGCGCAGGCTGCCGCTGCCAAAGCTGACCCCGTTCTCGTTGATGGCCACCTCGGCCACGTTTGCCGTCGAGCCGCCCAATGACGCCGGCAGCGCCAGGCTGGCCTTAGCTGCCGCCAGCCCGCTGTTATTGAAGCTGAGCTGGCTGATATTCAGCACCGCCCCGCCCAGGTTCAGGCTGAGCTTATCCAGGCCGCCGCTCAGGTTGCCGCCGCTGTCCAGCTTGACCTGCACCGCGATCTGCTGGTTGTTGGAGGGCAGGTTGAGCACCAGCGTCCCGGCGATCGCCAGGGTATAGGTTCCACTTATCTCACCCAGGGTAGCAACCACCTTCTGGATGCGCACCCGCTGCCCGGAGCCAAACTGCAGGTCCGGCAGGCTCAAGGCCGCCCCGCCCGCCAGGTGCAGGCCGTCGGCATCGACTGAAATTCCATTCACCGCGGCGCTCGCCCCGCCAAAGTGCGCCGGCAGCGCCATCTGCGCCGCGGCCACCGCCAGCCCGCCCTGGGTCAGGCTCACCTGGCGCAGCGCCAGGGTGTTCCCGCCCAGGTTCAGGTCGATCGCCGCCACCGTCCCGCTCAGGTTCCCGGCGCTGTCGATCTGGAAGCTGGCCGCAATATCCTGCTTGTTGGACGGCAGGTTGAGCGCCAGCGTGCCGCTCACCTGCAGCAGGTACACACCGCCGCCTTCTGTCAGCGTGGCGTGCAGCCCCTTCAGGCGAATCTTGTCACTGGCCGGTGTGCCAAAGGTCACCTCCGGCAGGTCCACCGTCAGCCCGCCGGCAAAGTGCAGCCCGCCGGCGTCGATGGTCACGTTCTTGACCACCGCCGTCCCCCCGCCCACCGTCTTGGGCAGCTCCAACGCCGCCGAGGCGATGCTCAACCCATCATTGACGATCTGCACCGCGGTCAGGGTCAGCGTCGTCCCCGAAACCTTGAGTACCAGCTTATCGATCTGTCCCGACAAATTGCCGTCCGTATCGATGGCAAAGCTGACCGCCAGGCTCAGGGCGTTCTCGGGCAGGTTGAGCGCCAGGGTGGCCTGCCCATCCAGCGCATACCCCCCGCCGCTCTCGCGCACCGTCAGGGTCACCGTGGTGAATTTCACCCTGGAGCCGTCACCGATGCGGATCTCGGGGATCTTGAAGGTCAGACCCCCGGCGATGTGCAGCCCCGTGCCGTCAATGCTGATGTCCTCCAGCTCGGTGGTCGCGCCGCCAAAGCGCGCCGGCAGCGTCACCGTCCCCCTGGCCACGCTCAACCCCTCGTTGCCCACCTGCAGGTCGCTCATCGCCACGGTGGTCCCGCCCAGGTTCATATCCAGCTTTGCCACAGTGCCGTTGAGCTGGCCCTCGAAGTCAATGTTCAGGTTGACATCCATGCTGGTGATATTGCCCGGCAGGTTGATGTTCAGCTTCCCCAGCAGGTCAAAGTTATAGTCGCCGTTGAAGATGTCCAGCGTCAGCACCAGGTCCGAGATGGTGATCGAGGTGCCGATTTTGATGCTGGGTACCCGGATGGAGGGCACCCCATCAAAGCGGATGCCAAAGTCTCCCACCGAGGGGAAAGGAATATCCAGGTCAATATCGCCCCACAGCGGCGGCAGCTTGAGCTTGCCCAGGTCCACCGAGAAGCCGTCAAAGCTCAGGTTCAGGTTGCTCAGGTCCAGGTTGAACCCGGCAAAATCCAGGTTCAGCGACGGCAGCAGCCCCGAGATCGAGAAGCCATGGATGCTGTCCACCCACAGGGTGTAGCTGAAGGGATAGGTCTTCTTGTTGCTGGGCAGGGTGAGCTGCAGCGTGGTGCCGACGGTCAGGAACCAGCCCTTCTCGGCATTGTAGCCCAGGGTAGCGCTGTTTTTGACAAAGGTGACATACTGCCCCGTGCCGATCTTGACGTCCGGCAGCGGGAAGGTCAGGCTGCCCTCGCCCAGGCTGAAGCTGTCGTCGGTGATCACCAACTGCTGGACGTTGCCGCTGGCCCCGCCCAGCACCGCCGGCAGGGTCACCGTCACCGACCCGGCGGACAGCTCATGATTCGAGATGGAGGCCTCGGAAACATCAATACTCACCCCCGCCACCGTGGTGGTGAAAGCATCCACCGACCCCGACAGCGAGCCGTCGGCGTCCACGGCAAAGGTGATATGTACCGTCTGCTCCTTGGGCTGCTTGACCTGGATCGTCGCCTGCCCCAGCACCCTGCCGCCGCCCAGGTCCACCAGGCTGAGCTCGATGCTCTCCAGGCTGAAGTCGCCCAGGCTGTCAAACTTGCTGGTGTGCACGTTCTGCGGGGTGATCCTCGGAACATCGCCAGCGAAACTGCCGCTGAACGCGCCCTGGAACACCGGCCAGTCGTTGGAAACCAGGCGCACAAAACCCGAGCCGCTGATCGCCTGGCTGCTCTCGTCAAAGCGGATCACATCCTGGTTTTCCGCCAGGCGGTAGTACTCCAGCCCACCCGCGCCCAGGCGCACGTCGCCCTGCGCCTCCCACACGCTCCCCCCCACCTGCTGGAAGACGTTAGCCGTCACCTCCACCCCGCCAAACTGGCGCGTCTGGCGCACCGGGGCGTTGACCGTCACCCCCGCCGCGCTGCTGTTGTTTGCCGGCAGCGGGTCGGGCGTGGCGGAGACGGCCTGCACCAGGTTGGTCAGCGTCCCGCCCTGGATCGGCGTCATGACCACCGTGATCTGCACCCCTTCGCCGGGTCCCAGCAGGGGGAGGCTGCAATTGATCTGGTTGTCATTCTTCAGGCATTCGTAGGGGCGGGTCTCAGACCCGCCCGTACCAAGCGTGCTGAAGCCGCCAAAGCTCATCACCGCCGGCAGGGTGTCGGTGATCACCACGTCCTGGGCATTGGAGGGGCCGTAATTGCTGACCTGGATGGTGTAGGTCACCGGCATGCCCGGGTCCAGGCTGGCAGGGGCGGCGGTCTGCGCCACGCGCAGGTCGGCCGCCAGGATCACCGTGCTGCTCTTTGCCACGCTGTTGTTGGCCTGGTTGGTATCGCTGATATTGCCCGTCACCTGGGCGCTGAAATCCAGCAGTGTTCCAGGCAGCATGTCCAACGGCACGTACAGAGCGATGCGCGTGCTGCGGCTCTGTCCCGGCTGCAGCCGTCCCCCGCTGCACTCCACCTGGGCCGCCCCCCCCTCAGGAGCAGGCAGCAGGGTGCAGCCTGCCGTGGTCTGCCCCTCCAGGTAAGTAACGCCAACCGGAAGGGTGGCGCTGATCAACGTCGAGTTGGACTGGATCGGGCCGTAATTGCGCGTGGTCAGGGCGTACACCAGCGTGCCCCCCGCGCCGATGGCCGCCGGGGCCGACAGGCTCAGCCCCAGGTCCGCCGGCAGCCCGGTGGCGTCCGTGCTGACCGTGGTGGTCATAGCCGCAAGGTTGTTCTCCAGCGCTGGGTCCGGCGTGGCATCCGCCGCGCTGACCTGGCTGGTCAGCATGGTCTGGTCGGGCAGGGTCTGGTCCAGGCTGACCGCCATAGTGTACACCTGCCCCGTCCCCGGGGGCATATCCCCCGGCGTGCAGGTCAGCGTCCCCGGGGTCTGCCCGTCATGCGTGCAGCCCCCGCTGGCGCTGTTAAAGATCATCCCCACCGGCAGGGTCTCGCTCAGCGCCACCGCCCGCGCCAGCGACGGCCCGGCATTGGACACAGTGTATTCATACTCGCTGGGGTAGGCAATGTACACCCCCTGCGGGCCGGAAAGGGTGATCGAGATATCGGCCTGGTTGGTCACCGCCGTATCCCAGGATGCCTGGTTGTTCGCCGCATCCGGGTCGGTGGCATCGTTCGAGGCAGACACCTGCGCCAGGGCCTGCAGCACGCTCCCGGCAGTCAGCGAGTAGGCCGGGCGGGCCGAGATGGTGAGCGACATCGCTGTCCCGTTGGCCAGCCGCCCGGGCAGGCAGGTCACCACCCCCAACACCTCGCTGCACGCCCCCTGGCTGGCCGTATAACCGGTAAAAGCCGTGTCCGCCGGCAGGGTGTGCACCAGCGTCTCGTCCGGGGAATCCGACGGGCCGGTGTTGGTCAGCGCCAGGGTGTAGGTCATGACCTGCCCGGCATGGTCGCTGGCCGGGCCGCTCAACCCCAGGCCCAGGTCGGTGCGCAGGTTGGCGGTGGTGGTGGCGGTCAGGACGTTGTTGGCTGTCACCAGGTCCACCGCCGTGGAGCCAACCCGGGCGGCGTTGGCGAGCACCTCGCCCTTTGCCAGGCTGGAGGCCGCCAGGGCCATGAAGCGCGCCGTGGCGTTGGTCCCGTTGGCGACCGTTCCCAGGGCGCAGGTCACCACCCCATTGGCATGCATGCAGCTCCCCAGGTCCGAGCTCAGGAAGCTCAGCCCGGCGGGCAGGGTGTCGGTCAGCGCCGTTCCGGCGGCGTACGATGGCCCGGCATTGTTGACCGTCCAGGTATAGGTGATCGGCGTGCCCGCCGTCACCGCCGCCGCGGCGCTCTTGCTCAGCCCCAGGTCGGCCCGGGTGAGCACCGTGGTGCCGGCGCTGGCGGTGTTGTTGCCCGCCGCCGGGTCGGTGTGGCTGAGCGACGAGGTGAAGGTGGACGACAGCAGCGTGCCTTTGGCCACGGAGGACGACACGCTGACCACCACCTGGCCGGTGGCGCTGGCGCCCAGGACCAGCGCGCCAAAGCTGCAGGTCACCGTACTCCCGGAAGGCGAGCACGAGCCGCCCGTCGACTTGCTGCTGGAGGAGTAGCTGACCCCCACCGGCAGCGCCTGGCTGACCACCACCCCGGCGGCGTTGGACGGCCCCAGGTTGGTCACGGTGAAATTGTAGGTGAGGGCGAGGCCGGCTGTCGCCGTGGCCGCCGCCGCCGCTCCGACCTGCAGGTCGGAATGCGCCGTCACCGTCACCGAGCTGATATTGGAGTTGTTGGAGCTGACCGGTTCGATGGCGGTGGACCCCACCCGCCCGTTGGTGAAATTGACCAGTGTGTTGTTGGCCAGCGAAGCCGGGGCGCTCATGTTCACCAACACCTGGGTTGAGGCGCCCAACGCCAGGTTCCCGAGGGCGCAGGTCAGCACCCCGCCCGCCTGGCTGCAGCTCCCCTGCGCCGGGCTGGCCGAGACATAGGTGATCCCGGCGGGCAGCGTGTCGGTCAGCGCCACCGAGCGCGCCAGCGAGGGGCCCAGGTTGCTCACCGCCAGGGTGTAGGTGACCGGCATGCCCGCCACCCACTGCCCGGCGCTGCGTGAAAGCGCCAGGTCAGCCGAGGTCTTCACCGTGGTGGCGGCGCTGGCGCTGTTGTTCCCCGGCGTGGGGTCGGTGGTAGCGGAACTGACCGAAACCTGGTGGGAAAGCTGGGCGCCATCCGCCAGGGTGGCGTCCGGCTGCAGGCCAATCACCACCTGGAAGGAGTCCTGGGGGATCAGCGTCAACATGCTGCAAGTCACCTGGCCGGAGGCTGTGGTGCAGATCGCCGAGGGCGTCACCGATTTGACCGTGGCGCCGCTGGGAATGGCATACGTCACCTGCACCCCCTGCGCATAGGACGGGCCGGAATTGGACACCGTCATGGTGATAGAAGATGCGCTGCCAGCATAAGCGCTGGACGGGGCGCTGAGGCTGGCCTGCAGATCGGAGCGGGCCTGGACGGTGACGTCCACCGAAGCGGTGTTGTTGCTCATCGTCCCATCCGGCGCCGGCGAAGAGACCAGGGCCTGGTTGGTCAGCACGGCGCCATCAGCGGTGGAGGCGGGTACCTGGCCCACGATCTGGTAGGTGGCGCCGGCCCCATTGGCCAGGCTGCTCAGCAGGCAGGTCACCGTCCCGCTGGCATGGGTGCAGCCGCTGGAAGGGGTGGTGGAAAGCCAGGTCACATCCCCTGGCAGATAATCCAGCACCCGCAGCGAGCGCGCCAGGGTTGGCCCGTAGTTGTTGGCGGTCACGGTATAGGTCACCGTCCCGCCGGCGGTGACCGGGGAGGGGGCCGTGACGCTCACCCCCAGGTCGGCCTGCAGCGCCAGCACATCCGCCGTAGAAGAATTGTTGGGCGAAGCCGGGTCGTACACATCGCCGTCGATCACCGCCGCGTTGCTGAAGGTGACGTTCTGCACTCCCGAGTTGACCCGCACGGCGACCTGGATCTGCGGGGCGGCGCCGCTGGCCAGCGTCCCCAGGCTGCATACAACCAGGCTGGCATTGTTGCTGCACGAGCCCACGGAAGAGACGGCGGAGACAAAGCTCACCTGGGAAGGCAGGGTGTCGGTCACCACCACGCCGGGGGCGCTGCCCGGGCCATAGTTATTTACGTCCAGGGTATAGGTCAACACGTCCAGGGCGCTGGCGTCCGCCGGGGCAGTCTTATCCACCGCCAGGTCTGCCTTGAGCTGGAAGTTGGCGGTCACCGTCTTGTTCGCCTGCAGGTTGACCGTGCAGTCCAGGTTGGCGCCGCAGGCGGGCTCGCTCCAACTGATCAACTGCGAATCGGCGCTGGGGGCGGCGTGCAGGGTGATGCTGCCGGGGCCAAAGCGGTCTGAGCACTGCGCCCCGCAGTTGATGCCGCCGCTGGCAGGCTTATGGCTGGCGTCATAGACCGAGGTCACCGTCCCCGTGCCATTGCCGGCCTTTGCCGCGCTGAGGGAAAAGGACGAGAATTGGGCATTGACCGTGCGCACCAGGTTCATGGTCACCTCGCAGGTGGAGCTGACCCCCGAGCAGTCCCCGGACCAGCCGGTGAAGCCCGAGCCGTCCGCCGGGTCGGCGGTCAGGGTGACCAGGGTCCCGGCGTCATAACCGGCGGCAGCGGTGGTGCAGCCCACGCCGCACGACAGGCCGGCGTCGTCGCTGGTCACGCTGCCATCCGCGCCCGTCCCCACCGCCGATTTGTTGAGGGTCAGGTCGGCCTGGGTGTTGAGCGTCACCTGGCCGGTGCGCTCGCCCTGGGAGCGGGCTTCGACCACCGTGCTCCCCGGCACGGCCGAGGTCATGGAGACGTGGGCCAGGCCGCTGCTGTCCGTGGTGGTGTAGGTGTTGACCAGGCTGCCCACGCCGGACAGGATGGCGAAATCAACGCGCCGGTTGGGCAGCGCCGCCCCGGTGATGTCCTTGGCCAGCACAGTCCAGGTTGCGTTGGTCTGGCCGGCGCTGCCGGTCGTCTGGGCATAGGTCGCCAGGGTGTACGGCGCCTCGTTATGCCCATCCGCCGGGTTAATGCCGCTGCTGTGGTAATGGTTGTCAAACAGCAGGGAAGCCACATCGTGATCATTGGCTGAACTGCCGGTGGCGGCGGTGAAGCCGACCAGGGCATTCCCATTCAGGCCCAGGTTGACCGTCGCCTCCAGGTCGGGGTTTGTCGGGCGGACGGTTCCCGAGGACCAGCGCACCTCGAGTTTTGTGCCGTTGTAATCCACCCACCAGTGCAGGATCATGTCCAGGGAGTAGTAAGTCATGCAGGCCGTTTTTACTGAGGCGACGCTGTAGTTGCGGTTCAGGCCGATATGGCCAAGCTCTCGGAACCCCGACCAAATATCATCCCTGCAGAATGGGTCATTGGTACCGCTGTTTTCAAAGCGGTCAAGCTCGATGGCCATGGAGTAAGGACCTGGCGGCGAGGCGGTCTGGTAGCCCAGGTAGTAGCCGCTGTCGCCCAGGAAACCGGGGGTGGTGCCGCCCCACTGGATGACAAAGGCCATGCCGTCCCCGGTGCCGTTGTTGGGACTCTGTTCGATGGTCTCGAAGTAGGCGCTGAACTGGTCAGACATGGGGATCGAATGCCAGAAAAAAACCGAGCTTTTCCTGCCCCCCTGGTTATCGGTCAGGCGCACGACCTCCCGGCCGGTGAAGCTGGTAGTATAAAAGGCATTCCCATTGATCATATAACCGGCGCGAGAATAGTCGTTTTGGAAATTTCCGCGCACGATGATCATCTCGCCGTTATTGACCCAGCCCGCCGCCGCCTTTGGCAGGCTGAGCTTGTCGAAGCTCTGCGGGCCTGCGGCCTGCGGCGCCGGCCGGCTGTTTGCCGGCAGGGCGGGGAGCAAGGCGGGCTGAGCAGATAAGGCGGGCTGAGCCTGTCGAAGCCCGTCCGCCGAAACCGATAAGGCAGGCTGAGCCTGTCGAAGCCCATCCGTCGAAGCAGATAAGGCAGGCTGAGCCTGTCGAAGCCCATCCGTCGAAGCCGATAAGGCAGGCTGAGCTTGTCGAAGCCCATCTGTCGAAGCTGAGCCTGTCGAAGCTTCCCCACCGCCATACAACCTGGTAAACAGGCGGTTGAAGGCCGCCACCTGGCGCGCATCGCCGCGCAGCATCCAGCGGTTCTCCATCCCGCTTTGGGGATCCACGCCGGCATACTGCCATTCGCCCTTGACCTGCAGCCCTTCCCCCGTCTTTCCCGCGCTGCCCTCCGCCTGGACCGCCGGCCTGGCGCCGGGCGGCAGCACAGGCCCGCCCCTGCCAATCCGGTCAGGAACCGCCGCCCCGCCCCCCGAGGCAGCCGGTTCGCCCTCCTTCAACGCCTGCGCATGCGCTGCCAGGGCGTACATCGCCAGGGTGAAATTTGCCTGCCCTGTGGGGGTAGGTCCGGGACCCGCCCCTACAGACCCGCTCCCCTGGCCCTGGTTCAAATAGCCCATCAGCAGCCCGCCGTAGGCGCGGTTGATGTCGTCCAGCGTCGCCGCCGGGAAGCCGGCGTCGGAAAAGCGCAAACTGACCCGCTGTCCATCTTTAAGCCCCCCCAGGGGCACTTCGCGCTGCCCCAGGTACTGCGGCAGAGTGAGCAGCACGCGGTAGTCCTCGATCGCCAGGTTGGCGCCAAAGCGCGCCGCATCCTGCAGCCTGGGATCCGCCGCCAGCCCGTTCACCAGGCCGCGGAAATCCGCCGCCATCTGATCCGGGGTGACCGCCTGCACCCGCACCGCATCCTGCGCCGCGTCGCGCGCCTCGGCTGCCTGGCGGGCGGTGTCCGCCTGCAGAGCAGTGTGCGCATATGCCGCCACCGGTGTGACCAGTTCCACAAAGATGATAACCGCCGACAGGACCAGGTAGACCAGGGATTTGAAGGCCGAGCGCTTGAAGACCAGGGATTTGAAGACCAGGGATAAATGTTTCATATTCTTTCGCTTTCCTTTTCCTGAAACGCAGCTTCGGACCCACTTCTATGCCGCAGGATCAACTGGGTGATATCGGAAATCAAGGGCACCGGGCGGGTGGCGCCGCTCAGCAGGGTGGCGGCATGGGTGCGCAGGTTGATCATCAGGATCTGCAAACGGGGATACCGCTCCAGCGCCAGGACCGCCGCACCTGCCTGGGCAGGCGCGGCCTCCACGATGATCAAATCCACCGGGAACAGCTCCCCTGCCAGCACGTCCAGCAGCAGGCAGCCCGGATCCGGCAGCAGGCGGACGATACGCATCCCCCGCTCCCGGTTCAAGAATTCATAGACCATCTCCATCACCAGCCCCTGGCCCAGCACCACCACGTTGATTTTTCGATCGGGCATGTTTTTCCCTTATACACAATGAATGATCCGGCCGAATCCATACAGACACATCCAACATCACTCTCGAATCTTATCGTCCATCCAGGGAACGGGCATAGTAGCTATGGCAGGGTAAAAAGTATAGAAAAGGTATAGTTGGGCTATACTTTTGCTTAAAAAATTGACCGCGACCGCAACGAACTGTATAATGCTGGATACTATGCCCCCTTCAGCCTCAGTCCAACCTCTCGAAACCCTGCTCGGCGCGCTGCAGGTAAGCGGCGTGCTGCTCCTGTCGCCGCTGCTGCGCGGTTGGTACAACCGTTGGGGCGCCGAGCCGGCGGAGCTGCAGCAGCCGCTGCCCGGCGACGCGCTGGCGCCGCAGCCCATGCTGGGCTACACGCGGGCGATCACCATCCCCGCGCCGCCGCAGCGCGTCTGGCCCTGGCTGGCGCAGATCGGCCAGGGGCGCGGCGGGTTCTACAGCTACGACGGGCTGGAAAACCTGGCGCGCTGCGACATCCACAGCGCCAGCCGCATCCTGCCCGAGCTGCAGAACCTGCAGGCCGGCGACCTGGTGCGCCTGGGGCCCAGCGGCTACCCGTGCTTCAGGGTGGCGCTGGTGGAGAAAGAGCGGGCGCTGGTGCTGATCAGCGCCAACCCGCAGACCGAGCAGGCGGTGCAGTATACGCCGCACATGGAAAAGGGCTATTCCATCGCCACCTGGCAGTTCATCCTGCAGCCCGCCGCCGGCGGCGCCACCCGCCTGCTGGTGCGCCAGCGCCTGTCCCACAGCCCGGAGCTGGCCTGGGTCTGGCGGCTGACCGAGCCGGTGAACTTTGTCATGGAGCGCAAGATGCTGCTCGGCATCCGCCGGCGGGTGGAACAAAACAGGTAATAAGGAGAAAAAGAAATGCCCCGCATCCCCACCATTGAATATGAAAAAACCAGCGGCGAGCTGCGTGAAACCTTTGACCAGGGCCTGGCCCGCTACGGGCGCATGACCAACATGAAGCGCACCCTGCTGCACTCCCTGCCCGCCTACCACGCCATGATGGTCTGGTACCCCCTGTTCGACGCCATCCAGCCCTTCCTGGGCGAGCGCCTGGCGATCATCTTCTCCCACGCCATCTCCAGCGAGAGCGACTGTCTGATCTGCACCACCTTCATGCGCCGCATCCTGATCGACTGGGGCGAAGAGCCCAACGACCTGCACCTGGACGAAAAGGGCCAGGCGGTGGTGGCCTTCGGCCAGGCCATCGCCCGACCGGGCAGCCGCGTCCCCGATGATCTCTACGCCCAGATCGCCTCCTTCTTCACCCCCGAGCAGATCGTGGCGCTGACCGCCTTCGCCTGCCAGATGATGGCCACCAACATCTTCAACAATGCCCTCGAAGTCGACCTGGACGAATACCTGTACGCCTACCGGGAAAAGCAGCCCTGATGCGCCAGGGCGCCTGCACCCATTGAAGACCAGGACACCTGGCCACAAAGATGTAACCCGGCTCACGGTTTCATTATTTTTTGCGCAAGCCCGACATTTGTCTTATTGACGCCACATATTTCCAGGCCTATAATCGGATCACATTGGTGATCACGGAGTAAAAGAGATGGATTTCCAAAAGATCATCCTTCATGCCTGGGAAGACGAGACCTTCAAGCAGGAGCTGCTGGCAGACCCGCGCGGCTGCATCGAAAGGGAGCTGGGCGTGCAGCTTCCAGACGGGTTCGAGATTTTCATCCACGAGCAGACGCCCACCACCCTGCACCTGATCCTGCCCATGAAGCCTGAAGTAGAGGCCTAGCCATCCGACCATCCCCTGGAAACAAGACCAAAGACGAAAGGAGAA
>CAIQIV010000266.1 GCA_903871905.1 uncultured Chloroflexota bacterium
CTGCCCGTGCTGGTGATTTTCTTCGCCGTCTTCGGGTTGTTGGAGGATGTCGGCTACCTGGCGCGGGCAGCCTACGTGATGGATAATTTCATGCACTGGATGGGGCTGCACGGCAAGTCCTTCCTGCCGCTGTTCCTGGGCTTTGGCTGCAACGTGCCGGCAGTGATGGGCACGCGGGTGATCGACTCGCGACCGGCCCGACTGCTGACCATCATCCTGGCGCCGCTGGTGCCGTGCAGCGCCCGCCTGGCGGTGCTGGCTTACCTGGCGCCGGTGTTCTTCGGCGTGCACGCCGCGCTGGTCTCCTGGGGACTGATCCTGTTCACCATGGGGGTGCTGATCGTCACCGGGGCGCTGCTCAACCGTATGCTGTTCAAGGGTGAGCGCACGGCGTTTGTCATGGAGCTGCCGCTCTACCACCTGCCGAACCTGCGCACCACCGGCCTGCTGGTATGGCAGCGCTCGCTGTCTTTTGTTAAAAAAGCCACCACCACGATCCTGGTCTTCTCAGTGGGGGTGTGGGCGCTGGCCACCCTGCCCTATGGCAACCTGGAAACCAGCTTCCTGGCAGACCTGGGGCGCCTGCTGCAGCCGCTGGGGAGCGCGTTGGGATTTGACTGGCGGCTGACGGTGGCGCTGGTCACCAGCTTTGTGGCCAAGGAAAACTCGATCGCCACCCTGGGGGTGCTGTTTGGCAGCACCGGCGGCGCCGGGCTGGAGCACAGCCTGGCGTCAGCCTACAACCCGGCAGTGGGGCTGTCCTTCCTGGTAGTTTCCCTGCTCTTCATCCCCTGCGCTGCGACGGTGGCGGTGATGCGCCAGGAGACGGGTTCGTGGCGCTGGACCGCCCTCAACCTGGGAACGATGCTGGCCCTGTCGCTGGGGATCGGGACCGTGGTGTATGCCGCCGCAGCCTGGTGGATGTAGCCATGCTGGAGCGCCTGCTGCACCTGCTCAAAAGCGAGGGGATGCTGACCACCGGGGAGCTGGCGCGGCGGCTGGGCGTCTCGCCCTCCCTGGTCACCGCCATGCTGGATGACCTGGCGCGCCGCGGCCTGCTGCAGAAAACCAGCCTGGAACCAGCGGCGATCAGCTGCCCACCATCCACTCCAGACCCGGCTGGCAAAGACAGGCTCAGCCTGCCTGGGGGCGGGCAGCCTGGGGATTGCACGCAGTCCTGCGGCGGCTGCGCCCTCTCGGGGAGCTGCAAGCCTTTACTTAACCGCAGCTGGTCGCTGTAAATCATTGCAATCTGAAGGATTGCAATCCTTCAGATTGCAATCCTTCAGGGGGTTTTTGTTTGGATGGACAACAAACAAATTGCCTCTTGACACCGGTGGACTTCTTTGCTAAAATCTCACCAGTTTGTTTTGATGGACAACAAACAAACTATCCCTGGAAGAATAACCTGGTGATAATTTCATATCAAGGAGGTCAGGCCCAACATATTCTTTTCCACCCTTCCCGTCAGTCTTAGAAAATCGAACATTTCTATTTCAATCAAGGAGTTCAAGAGATGAAGAGTCTAAACCGGTCCATCGTGACCATCTTGCTGCTGGTTGTCTTCCTTTCTGGCCTGAGCGCCTGCGCCCAGCCGGCACAGCCGACAGCAGAAGCCCCCGCAGCCCCTGCGGTCACCGAAGCTGCCCCCGCAGCTCCTGCAGCCACCGAGGCTCCCGCCGCCCCGGCAGCTACCGAAGCTCCCGCCGCTGGCGGCGAGAAAGTCAAAGTTGGCCTGTCCTTCTCAGACTTCGCCACCGAGCGCTGGAAAAATGAAGAGCAGTTGATGCGCAAGCTGCTGGAAGAGAAAGGCTACGAAGTCC
>CAIQIV010000267.1 GCA_903871905.1 uncultured Chloroflexota bacterium
AACAGCCCGACACAGCTGCGCAGCCTGCTGCTGGAGCAGGGACGGAGCCAGTTCCGGGCCCAGATCGTTGAGTATTACCAGCAGCACGGCTCTCTGGACGGCCTGTACCAGGCCCTGCGGGCGCAGGACCCCCGGCCCCCGGGGGAGCCTGGCACGGCGCAGAACGGCTTTCGCCCGCCGCCCAATCCTCCGCTGCGCCTGTTTGGCCTGGTGGATGCCGAGGGCCGGGTGATCCTGCCGGTCAGCCCGGAGATCTCGCTTGGCAACATACTGCCGCCGGAGCGCTACCGGGACGGCGACCCGGTGGAAATTGATGGCAGGCTGATCGCCATCATCCTGACCCGCCCGGACCCGCCGGAGTTCTCCCTGGCCGAGCAGTCCTTTTTGCAAAACACCAGCCGGGCGCTGCTGCTGGGCGCGGCCGGGGGGATGCTGCTGGCGCTGCTGCTGGGTGTGCTGCTGGCGCGCAGCCTGACCCGCCCGCTGAACGCCCTGGCCCAGGCAGCGGACCGCATTTCCAGCGGGCAGTTAGAGCAGCAGGTGACGGTCAGCTCCAGCGATGAGCTGGGCCGGCTGGCGCAGTCCTTTAACCACATGAGCCAGGAGGTGGCGCGCGCCAACCGCCTGCGCCGCCAGATGACCTCCGACATCGCCCACGACCTGCGCACCCCGTTGACCATCATCAGTGGCTACATCGAATCCATCCGCGACGGGGTGCTGGAGCCCACCCCGCAGCGCCTGGGGGTGATCGCCAGCGAGATCGACCACCTGCTGCAGTTGGTAAGCGACCTGCGCACCCTGGCGCAGACCGACGCCGGTGAGCTGGCCCTCTCCCGCCAGCCCTGCCTGCCGGCGGACCTGCTGGAGCGCACCGCCGCCTCCTACCAGGACCAGGCCGGGCGCAAGGGCATCCACCTGCTGGTGAATGCGCCGCTGGACCTGCCGCCGGTCTCGGTTGACATTACCCGCATGACCCAGGTGCTGGGCAACCTGGCTGCCAACGCCCTGCGCTTCACCCCCTCCGGCGGCGAGATCCGCTTGACCGCCCGCCTGCAGGGCGAGGCGGTGCTGCTGGCGGTGCAGGACACCGGGCAGGGCATCGCCCCGGAGGACCTGCCCAACATCTTCAGCCGCCTGTACCGCGGCGACAAGTCCCGCAGCGGTGGGGAGGGCGAATCCGGGCTGGGGCTGGCCATCGCCCGGGCACTGGTGGAAGCCCACGGCGGCAAAATCCGCGCCGAGTCACAGCTGGGGGAAGGCACAACCATCAGCATCACCCTCCCACAGGCATAGCCAGGCCATTCAAGGCGAATCTTATTGCCCGAACTCGATTTTCACGATATAAATCAGATTTGTGTAACGATGCAGTTTTTTAGCTTGGCGAAGCTCAAGTTCAAGCCCCTTGCTAGCGACAGGTCCTTTAGTCCGGTTCTCCGGCAGCCTGCTTTTTGCTTACAGAGGGAACACCGCCCGCACCCTGGTGCCGTGCTCCGGCTGGCTGTCAATCTCCAGCACCCCCCCCAGGCTGTGCGCCCGCTCGCGCATCGAGCTCAGCCCCAGGTGGCCCGGGTAATCAGCCGAGGTGTCAAAACCAACGCCATCATCTTTCACCCATAATTCCACCCGCTGCGAGTCGCATTCCAGGCTCACCGCCAGGGATGTGGATCCAGCGTGACGGGCGGCATTGTGCATCGCCTCCTGGGCGATGCGGTATACCGCCTCCTTGACCCGCAGCGGGGCCTGCGGCTCAGGGCACAGGCACATTTCCACCCCGATTTCGTAGCGCGCCTGGATAGCCGCCGCGTGGCGGCTTAGGGCGCTGACCAGGCCCTCCACCTCCAGCGTTTCCGGGCGCAACTCGGCGATCAGGGCGCGCATCTCGATCAGCCCATCTCGCGCCTGAGCAATCACATAATCCAGCGCCTGGAGCACCTTCTCCCGATCTGTGTCCATCATGCTCAAAGCCGTGTGCGCCCCCAGCGAGATACCGTACAGCGTCTGCGAGATCGAGTCGTGCAGCTCGCGCGCCAGGCGCTGGCGCTCTTCCAGGGCCGCCCGCTCCTTAATCCCCTGGGCCAGCTCGGCCTGCATGCGCTGCAGCTCCTGCTCGGCGCGCTTGCGCCCGGTAATGTCATGGGCTATCACCAGGGCGCAGGCCTCACCACCCACCGTGATCATGGTCACCGAAAGCAGCACCGTCACCCCCCCTCCTTGCGGCACCTCCAGATCCAGCTCATAATCCGTCAGCCGGCCGTTGGAGCGGAACCGGCTGACCAGGTCATCCTGCCGTTCCAGGCCCAGGATGCGGCCCATCTCGGTCCACAGCTTACCGGCAATCTCCCCTCGCTTATAGCCAAACAGGCTGGTGAAGGCCGTATTGACATCCAGCACAATGCTGTCAGCCTTGCGCACAATACAGATCGCATCCGGGGAAAACTGGAAAACGGTGGCAAATTTCTCCTCCGAGAAGCGCAGCGCCTGTTCAGCCTGTTTGCGCTCGGTGATATCGTAGGATACCACCTGAACCGCGCTCTGGCCGCCCGGCATCTGTACGCGCTGCATACTGCTCCAGAAATAATGCACGCCTGCTGGCAGCTCAACCACATCCTCCTGCATTTCGGTAACGCCGCTGTCGATCACCCGCTGCATGCGTTCCAGGTAACCCGCTGCTGCCTCGCCAAAGATCTCAAAGATGGTCTTGCCAATAAAACCTTGGGGTGATACCACCGGGCCCTGCCCGCCCAGGTTACGGGCGGAAACCAGGTTTTCCATCAACAGCACACCCTCCCGGCTCCACACGGTCAGCGGCTCAGGGAAGGAATCAAACTGCACCCGGTAGCGCTCTTCGCTCACCCGCAGCGCCTCCTCCAGGATCTTGCGCCCGGTGATATCCTGCAAAATCTTCACCGCGTGGGTAACATGCCCGGTCCTGTCGTACACCGGGCTGGCAGCCAGCAGCAGGTACCCCCAGCTGCCATTCGGGCGGGAGACACGCACTTCCAGCCCGCTGGTGATCACCCCGCTGTGGATGGCGCGAAACAGGGGCATATCCTCAGGATGCATCCGCAGGCCATCCACGCGGAAAAAGACATTCTCTTTGCAATCATAGGTGCCGCTCAGCTCCTGCCCCAGGATCGCCCGGGCCTGTGGGTTGGCCAGCACCACCCGCCCCTCGCTATCCACGATCACCATACCGGCCGGCAGGGTTTCAATAATCGCCCGCAGCATGTTATTGGTGACTTGCAGCTCATTGGCCGCGGTTTCGGCACGCTGGCGTGCCTGCTCCACCTGTTCCAGCAGCAGCTCGCGCTCCCTCTCCGCCTGCTGCCGCTCGGCGATCTCCTGCTGCAGATCCCGGTTGGCTTGCTCCAGGTCCGCCGTGCGCTCAACCACCCGGCCTTCCAGCTCATCCCGCGCCTGGCGCATGAGGCTTTCGGCGCGCCGATGGGTGCTGGTAAGTTGATAAATGAGCGAAAATGAAATCAGCACAACCAGGCCCGCCAGGAAGACGTGCATGGCATTATAGGTATCCATGCCCCCCATCATGTTAACCATGGCCAGGTCACTGATCAAAAAAACAGCCACGACTGCCAGGTAAACCAGGAACAACCAGGTGGTGGACTTTTTCATCTGAAACCTCCCACTGCTGCATCGGTCCGCCAGGGAGCGCATCCAGGCTCCTTTGCAGCCGTCTATGGCCTGGGCTGGTTAACCAGCCCGTTCTGAATAGCATACAGCGCCGCCTGGGTGCGGCTGGGGACGCCCAGCTTGTCCAGAATATGGCTGACGTGCGACTTCACCGTCTGATCACCAATATTGAGCGCCTGGGAAATCTCTTTATTGGATTTTCCCTGAGCCAGCAGCCGCAGCACATCCGTCTCGCGCTCAGTGAGCGGCTCAGCAATTCTCTCTGGCGTGCGCACCTCGCGCAGCAGCCGCTCCGCTGCTTGAGGAGAAAGCTGCACCTGCCCAGCCGCGGCGGCTTTGATTGCCCGGCGCAGCTCATGCGCCTCGGTGTCTTTGAGCAGATAGCCGATTGCCCCAGCGCGCACCGCATCCGACACCGAGCGGTCCTCCAGGACGCTGGTCAGCGCCAGAACCTCAACGCCCGGCGCCTGGCGGCGCACGGCAGCAGTTGCCTGGATACCATCCATAACCGGCATCAGCAGGTCCATCAGCACCACATCCGGCTGCAGGCGCACCGCCAGGTCAACTGCTTCAGCACCGTTACGCGCCTCTCCCACGATCTCAATCTCCGGATCAGCGCCCAGGAACATGCGCAGGCCCTGGCGCACCACACCATGATCATCTGCAATCACAATCCGTACCAGCACACAAACCTCCTCACACTTTCGGGTGAGAGCCCCATCACCCCTAAACATGAAAAAAGATCACCCATTGCCAAGATGCGCAGCCTGGTCAAGGAGTCTATACTGATATTAACCATAGTGGTAAACCTGCTCCTCAAAAGACTCGACCCGGGCTGGAATACGCAAAACCCAGGCATAGAAGAGATGAACTATATCAACCCTCATACACCCTCCAATCCTTTTGACCTGATCCGCCTGTTCATCGTCGGCGAGCAAGCCTCAATCCGGCAGGGACTGCGCATGCGGTTAAACGCCGAGTCCGATTTGAGAGTCAGCGGGGAAGCCTTTAATAGTAAGGCGGCGGTATACCTGACCCAAAAACTCTGCCCGGATATCGTGCTGATCGATATGGACGCCGAAAACATGGATGGGCTGGCGACCGCCAGAGCCATTCGAACGAACTGCCCAAATACCGCCATCATCCTCATCAGCCTGTATGACCAGGCCTTCACCTACGATTGGCCCGGGGACAGGCAAACCATTGCCTTCATCTCCAAGGCTATGCCCACAGACATCTTGCTAGCAACCATTCGAAAACTTGCCTATCTTATATACGGTAACACTAAAGGAGGTTTCATCCAATAAAAACTTCAACTACACCTGTAATTATTGCTACCCAGCAGTTATTTTACACGCTTTTACAGTGATTGCAAAGCAACCATTGATGGCCTGGAGGTGCCTATGAATTATCCCCGCAAGCTGCCAGGAAAGCAGCAGCACCCTTCTCTATATTGTGTCATTCTGACTGGCAAAAAGCCTTTAATCTGCATTCAGAAATTTCAACCATATTAGTAACCGAAGCAAGGATTTTAAGCATGAGCAAACTGAAGTATCTGAACCTGTTATTAGCCATAATGATTGTGGCGTCCTTCTTCCTGTCGAGGAAGGACCAGGCCTCAGCGGCGCCTGTCGACCCGAAGGATGAGTCGAAGGTTCCGCACTATTTTGGTCCCTA
>CAIQIV010000268.1 GCA_903871905.1 uncultured Chloroflexota bacterium
ACAGCGCAAAGAAATCCGCATCCAGGTCCCAGGGCTCCAGGGAGGATAGGCGCAGGCGGGCGGCAGACATTTCCTGCAGTACAGCCTGAACCAGGTGTTTTAACTGGCGAGCCGGCGCCAGGTCAGCGCCCCAGGAGCCCATGTGAACCCCGGTCAGTACGATCTCGCGAGCGGCGTTTCCGCCGGCCTGGCTCTCTTCCTGGGCCATACGCACGTCGGACAGCACCTGTTCAATGCTGCGGCTGTGTCCTGCCCCGCGTGCCAGGCGGGTGACGCAGAAGGTACAGTGATTATTGCAGCCATCCTGGACTTTGATGAATGCCCGGGTGCGCAAGCGCGCCCCGGGGATTGGCCGGCGTTCTATGGGTTCTTGTTCAAAGATTTCTGCCGGGACCTGCAGCAGCTCAGACACTAATTGGTCTTTGACGGTATTGGGGAATATGTTGGCAACGCCTGGCAAGGAGGCAGCTTCCTCTGGATGCAGCGTAGCCCAGCATCCGGTCAGGACCACGCTGGCCTGCCCGCTGCGGTGCGCCTGCCGGGCTTTCTGGCGCGAATCAGATGCCGCGGCGGAGGTCACCGCGCAGGTGTTGATTACTACCAAGTCTGCCTGCCCGGGTGTTTCGACCAGTGTGTGTCCTAACACCCGGAACTGGCGGGCGTATTGTTCAATCTCTGCCTGGTTTAAACGGCAGCCAACAGTATCCAGGTAAATGTTCACGGCTGCAGAACGCGAAAATTGCTGAAGCGGATATCCGTTCCAGCGGTGGTATAGGTTCCGGCGATCAGGCCTACATCCCCGGAAGCAAACTCAGTGTCCTGAACCTCTGCCAGTTTTTTACCGTTAACGTACAGCGCCAGGCGGTCCTTGGCGCAGTCTGCGCGGATATGGTTAGCGACCGAGCCCTGGTTGATTGCTTCGCTGGGCTGCAGCGCATCCATGCCAATCAACTGGTAGGAATCTCCTTTAACCTTGCCGATGCCATAGTAGCCGTCGCTGCTGATCATAAACGCATAAAAATTGTTCCCGTTTGACAGGCGGCAGATGACGCCATAGCGGTTATTACGATCCCCACCCACTTTTAGACTGTCAACTTCAATGCGCACATCGTTGAAGTTCAGGTTAGGGCGCGCCCAGATGTCCATGTCTGGCACGTTCACCAGGATGCGGTAGACGCCGTCTGCATAATTTGTCTCGCCATTGGCCTCAGTCACCCGGTTCCAACCGCTGTTGGAATCAGTGAAATTATCCTGGAAGAGCACTTTCCCAGGAGCCGGCTGCCCCAGGTTAAACGGCAGTGTTTTACAGGCCAGGGAAAGAAGAACCAAGGCAGAAAGAACCAGACGGATACGCATAACTATGCCTCTATGTGTGCCTCAGGCGGCTGATCAATTCTTTTCGGATGATCTCAGCTTTGTCGTTAGAGATCTGGCAGGTGCCAGCCGCCTCATGCCCTCCACCGCCGTATTCCAGCATCAGATCGCCCACGTCGATTTGGGAAGTACGCTTCAAGATTGATTTTCCAACGGCAAAGGCGGTGTTTTGTTTGTTCAATCCCCACAGGACATGCATCGAGATATTGCATTCAGGGAAAAGCGCATAGATCATAAAGCGGTTTCCGGCGTAGATAATATGCTCATTGCGCAGATCAAGGACCACCAGCTGGTCATAGACAGTTGAACAGCGGCGGAGCTGGTCGCGGAACAGCTCCTCGTGGTCAAAATATAGGTCGACCCGTTCCTTGACATCTGGAAGGGCCAGGATATCCTCAATTGGATGCTGCTGGCAGTAGTCGATCAGCTTCATCATCAGGTTGTAATTGGAGATGGTGAAATCTTTAAAACGACCCAGGCCCGTACGTGCGTCCATTAAGAAGCTCAGCAGCTCCCAGCCCTGTGGATGCAGCACGTCTTCCAGGGTATATTGGGCAGAATCGGCTTTGTCAACTGCCTGCAGCATGTCCTCTGAAATGTTAGAAAAGCGGATTTTGCCGCCAAAATAATTGTAAACAACCCTGGCTGTGGATGGTGCATGGGGGTCATTCACCTGGTTGTCGCGTCCAGAGCCCACGCGCAGCATTTCACTGGAGTGGTGGTCAAACGAAAGGTGCACCTCGGGTGAATACGGCAGGTTGGTTGTAATATCACTAGCGGACATTTCGATCTTGCCATCTTGCACATCTTTTGGGTGGACAAATTTGATATCCGAGAGCATATCCATTTGTTTTAATAAGATGGCGCAAACCAATCCGTCCATATCGCTGCGGGTCACCAGACGGTATTTTGAAATTTCGCTCATGCTTGGCCTCCAACTCAGACTGTTTAATGAATTATACAATCGTTTGTGAAATGTGTGTGGAATATGGCAACATGTTAAGGTGACATATGCTCTTTCCTCAAAAACTGGCGTGCTTGCGTTGCAGCCGCGCTGCCCGGATCCAGGGTGCGTACCTGGTTAAATAACCTTTCTGCAGTCTGTGCATCACCGTGCATCAAGAATATGGTTCCCAGGTGAAGCAGCGCAGGTGAATAGTGGGGGTCCAAAGCCAGCGCCTGGTTCAAGAAACGCTCTGCGTTGGTCAGATCGCCTAACCGGATGAACACTTGAGCCATGATATCCTGGCTGGATGCACTGTGCTCGTCCAAGATGATCGCCTGCCGCGCGGCGGGCAGGGCGATCTCACTGACAAAATAATCATTCTTGATCGAGAATTCTGCCAGGTAGCGGTAATACACTGCTTCCCCAGGCGCCAGGGCGACAGCCTGTTGGTAAGCATGCAGGGCGTTTATCAGATCCCCCGCGGCTGCCAGGGCATTCCCCAACTCGGCCTGCAGCAACGGGGTTGATGGGTAGCGATCGACTGCCTGCTGAAGGATGTTGAGTGCCTGGGGGATGTTCCCGGTTTGCTGCCAGTAATTGGCCAGGAAGATCATGGCGGGTAAAGAAGTTGGATCCAGCTGGTGAGCTTTTTGCAGCTCGGCAAACCCCAGGTCATCTGGAAGAGGTGTATCTGGGTCGGAGGACTGCCGCAGCGCAGCCTGGCGGCGGGCCATTCCCAGGTAAGCCCAAGCCTCTGCATATCCCGGTCGCGCTCGGGTAGCCTGGTCAAATGCCAGGACAGCCATCTCCCAGGCGCCTGCCGAAGCCAATGCCCTGCCACTTTCCAGCAGCAGGTAAGCCGGATCGGTGCTGGCCTGGACTGCCGAGCGAATGGCGCGAGCGATCTGCCGAGCTGATGCTGCTGAATTGCCAGGCTGACCACCGGCGCTGTCCAACAGGGGCAGCGATTCAACCGGGTCCAACGCAGCCGCCAGCAAAGCAGCCTGGTTGAGCACCTGCTGGTCGTCCGGTTTTATCCTAAGTAACTGCTCAAGATCTTGCAGGATGGCCGGGTAATCCTGCTGAGCGCGATGCGCCTGGAGCAGCAAGGGATAGATGTCTCCTGGGGCCGCGCCCTGGGCAAGGGCCTTCTCCCACACCTGGACAGAGCGCTGAATATCCCCGGTTTGTAGGAGCGCAGTTCCAATCTCGGTCAGATCTTGGGCAGAGAGCCCATCGAGCCCGCTATGGATGAAGTATTGGATCGCTCCGTCTATATTGCCCTCCTGGAGAGCGACCCTGCCAGCCAGGCGCCATAGGTAAGATCTGTCCGGGAATAAGCGGGCAGCTTGCACAAGCAGGGACGACAACCGGAAAGAGAGCGCTTCATCCGACCCTGAAGGATTTTGCAGGCGAGGCAGGAGGGATAGGCCGAAAAGGAGCACCAGGATGATTGCCAGGCCTGTTTTGATCGAATCTCTGATTTTTAGGCGCCTATCCATGCTGGGATTATATCTATCCACCCCATCTTCTTGCAAGCTGTGAAAAAGATTCTGCACTTTGGTGTCTTGGGGCTATAATCTGTATTGCCGTTCTTGACCCATTTTCAACAGGAGGATGTCTATGGATTTCTCATTGACCGATGAGCACCGGATGGTACAGCAAATAGTGCGAGATTTTGCTCAAAAGGAAGTGGCGCCGGTTATCAAGGAGTGCGATCGCCAGCAGGTGATGGCGCCCTGGATTTTGAAGCGTATGGGAGAGTTGGGGATTTTGGGTATTTGCCTGCCGGTACGTTATGGAGGGCAGGGGATGGATTACATCTCCCTGGGCTTGGCTTGCGAGGAGTTGGAAGCAGTCGACACAGCACTGCGGGTGATCATGTCGGTTCATGTAGGATTGAACTCTCTGGGGCTCCTGCAGTGGGGGACAGAAGAACAGAAGGAGCGGTTCCTGGTTCCCCAGGCGCGGGGTGATAAGATCGCCTGTTTCGCCCAGACCGAATCCGGGGCGGGCTCAGATGTGTCGGCTATACGGAGCACGGCGCGCCGGGTTGGGGATGGTTATGTAATCAATGGGGAGAAGATGTGGATCTCACTGGCGACCAAAGCTGATCATGCCCTGTGGATCGCGCGCACCAACCCGAATGCCAGTGACCCACATGATGGGCTGTCGGCGTTTCTGTTGGAAATGAACCGTCCGGGGGTGACATCCGGGGATATCCATGGCAAGCTTGGTGTCAGGGCGGGCTCCACTGGCTGGATCGCCTGCCAGGATGTGCATGTCCCGGCTGAAAACCGAATTGGAGAGGAGGGGGAGGGGTTCAAAATTGGCATGTCATGCCTGGACAATGGACGGTATACGGTTGCAGCCGGTGCCACGGGGCTGATCCGGGCCTGTTACGAGGCGAGTATTCAATATGCGCATGAGCGCCAGGCATTTGGGCGCGAGATCTCCCGCTTTCAGTTAATTCAACAAAAAATTGCAGATATGGTAAAATCCTATCAGGTCGCTCGCTTGCTCTTTTTGCAGGCTGGATGGATGAAAAACCAGGGTGTACGTAATACGTGTGAGACCTCCCTGGCAAAATGGTTTGCTACCGATGCATCTTTTGAAGCTGCTTCGCAAGCCGTTCAAGTCCATGGCGCGTATGGCTATAGCGATGAATATGATGTGGAAAGATACCTACGCAATTCCAAGGGGGCAGTGATCTACGAAGGCACAAGCGAAATACACCAGCTCATCCAGGCTGGTTATGCGCTTGGAATTCGTAAGGATGCGCGTCTCCGCTGTGAGCTCCCGGCGTATGATATTGAGTATTGGCAAAATTAGGCGATGACAAATCCCAAAAACTAATCAAAGCCCAAAAAACGGAGGTTATCTTGAAAATCGTAGTATGTATCAAGCAAGTGCCCGACAGCGCCGCCAAGATGACGGTGGAAAATGGGCGAGTGTCCTGGGGTGACGCGCAACTGGTGATGAATCCCTGGGATGAGTTTGCGGTTGAGGCTGCCTTGCTGCAAAAAGAAGCACTTGGCGGCGATGTGACCGTGATCAGTATCGGCAAGGAAGAGGCCAAAGAGGCGCTCAAGACGGCCCTGGCGATGGGCTGTAATGAGGCGGTATTGGTTTCCGACCCGGCGTTGGCCAATGGGGACAGCCTGGCAATTGCCCAGACTCTGGCTGCAGCTATCAAGAAAATCGGTGGTGTAGAAATGGCTTTCTTTGGTCGCCAGGCAATTGATGGTGACATGGGGGTCACGTCCGTCATGACGGCACGCCTGCTGGGTTGGCCGATGATTTCCCTGGCTGCTTCGATCAAGGTAAATGCTGGCTCGGTGCGTGTGGAGCGCTCCATTGAAGAAGGGCGGCAGGTGGTTGAAGGAAACCTGCCGGTGGTGCTCTCTGCCAGCAAGGATATTGGAGAACCCCGTTACCCCTCGTTTATGGGGATCCGCAAAGCTTCCAAAGCAAACATTCCGGTCTGGAAATTGGCGGACCTGGGTATTTCTTCTGTGCCGCAGTCTATCATCCGCTGGCCGTCTGTTGCAGAGGCTCCGGTGCGCGAGGTGGTGACTGAAATGGTCACCGGCGGCTCTGCGCAAGAAATTGCCGAAAAATTGGCCGATAAAATCCTGGCGGAGAAGGTGCTGTGATGAGCAACAAAGTCCTGGTCTTCATTGATCAATTCAAAGGTTCTGCCCTACCGGCTTCGTGGGAAGCGCTGGGGGCTGCCCTGGAACTGGGTAAAAAACTGGGTGGAGGGGTGGCAGTCCTGGTGGTTGGCGAAGGGGCTAAGGCAGTAGCTGCAGAGGCTTTCCAATTTGGGGTCGAGCAGGTTTTATATGCCGATGATGCCACCTTGGGTGACTATCGACCGGAGCCTTACGCAACATTAGTTTCCAAGATCGCTAAGGATCAAGCTGTAGAAGTGGTACTGCTTCCGACAACCACCCGCGGCCGTGAAATTGCTTCCATGACGGCAGTGGACCTGGTGACGGGTGTGATGCCAGATGTCATCGGTCTTGATGTGGTAGATGGTAAGCTGGTCGCCACCCGCCCTGTTTACGCAGGAAAGTTAATTGCCAAGACGGTGTGCGATGCAATGCCGCAGATTGTGACCACGCGTGGGCGTGCATTCCCGAAGCCCCCTGCAGATGCCAGCAAGACAGGCACACCCGTGCAGGTAGGGGCGGCAATGCCGGCTGGTGATATCAAGACTAAGGTTGTGGAGGTTGTCCCGTCAGGTGGCGGGGTCAGCCTGTCGGATGCGGCGGTGATTGTTTCGGGCGGCCGGGGTGTTTCGAATAACCCGTCTTTGACCCCGCCTGGTGGGATGAGTGAAGCTGATGCTGAGATCTGGCGTGCCCAGCAGGGCTTCAAGCTGATTGGCGAGCTGGCTTCTGTCATGAATGGGGCCGTGGGCGCCAGCCGCGCCGCGGTGGATGCGGGTTATATCCCGTATGCCCACCAGGTTGGGCAGACCGGTAAGCTGGTAGCCCCAGATCTGTATATTGCCTGCGGCATCTCAGGGGCCATCCAGCACCTGGCAGGGATGCGCAACAGCAAGATGGTGGTAGCCATTAACAAGGATCCGGATGCTCCGATTTTCCGCCTCTCTCGTTTTGGGGTAATCGGTGACCTGTACACCATTGTCCCGGCATTGTCCGAGGCTTTCCGCAAGAAGTTGGGTAAATAAATCCCGAGATTGATATTGTTGTTCAGGTTGCGACTGCCACCCAGGCAGTCGCAACCTGTTTAATGCATCTGAATATGCTATTAAACAGGTCAAAATGTAAAAATGAGTGTCATAGACGAAATGATCTTTGTCTGGAGTTTGAGGATGTTTGCCACTATAAGACTTTCCTGATTTTGGGGTACATTACTTATCAAGCAAGGAAAGACCAAATGTCTTTGGATGTGTTCAACGAGTTTCAGTTTTTTAATGATCTGACCCCTGAGCAATTCGCCCTGGTACAGCCATTATTTTCCTTGTTAGAATGCGAGGTGGGGGATGTGCTCTTTGAACAGGGCGGGCAGGCTGAATTCCTTTACCTGTTGGTTGAAGGCGAAGTCGATATTCTGTATAAACCTGAAGATGGGCCAGAATTGACGATTGCCAGGGTCAGGCGAGAGGGGGTGGTGGGATGGTCTGCTGCGCTTGGAAGCCCGGCTTACACATCCTCTGCCGTTTGCGTTTCGGAATGTCAGATGCTGCGTGCCCGCGGCGAGGGGCTGCGCAGTCTTTATGAGCATAATCCAGAGACAGGGAAGTTGATTATCGAACGGTTGGCGGCCCTCATCGCCGAACGACTGCGCAACACCCATGAACAGGTGCTTGCGCTCCTGGAGCAGAGCATTCGCATTGGAACTAATGGTAAGAATGAAGGGCTTCGTGCCCAAGGAGGTCTGACGTGAACCAGACAATTGATCCCCAGACTTTTTCTGAAGAAGAGCAGGTGCGAGCTTTGTTGGTGAAGATCAGTGCTTATATTGAGCATTTCCACGGTGGATCGGTGGAAATGATCTCCCTGGATGGAAATGTATTGAAAGTGCGCCTGGGTGGAGCCTGTCTGGGCTGCCCACTGTCGCCAAACACGCTGCATGGTTGGGTAGAGGGCACTGTGCGGCAGTTCTTCCCGAACATTAAGGTGGAGGCAGTAACTTAGGATCTGCCCCATCTTCATACCCACTCATGTGCCACGCTGCAGGATAACTGCTTCGGCTTATTTATTAACTGCGCCGGGCGCGCCGCACAGAGATGAATAGGATGATCAGAAATGCCGCCAATGACAGGACTGCCAGGATGATCAAGGCTATGACCAGGTAAACCCGGGTGAGACCAGGAGGGGGCTGTGCCTGGAAGCTCAGGAAAGCTGTGCGTTCCACAGGAATCCCTTCGGGTGTCTGTCCCTTTACAATCAAATCCACAGAATAAGCGCCGGGGAGCCGGGGCAGCCAGGAGATCTCCGCTGCTTCGCCAGTAATATTAAGCAGGATGGAAACCTGCTGGCCGTCTGGGGTGCGGATCAGCGCCTGGGCATCATCAATTGGTAAGGTCGCGTTTGCCAGATTTAATTTAGCACGAATAACAACCGTTTCATCCTGCCTGGGGAGGAGGGGAGCGATTTCCGCCTGCAGTGCTGCTCCACCCTGAAAATGCGCTGTCAGTGCATAATCTGCGCCGTAAGCAGGGGTGTTCTCCCCTGACCGTAATGCAACCTTCCAGGGTCCTGGCTTGGGGTTTTGAAAACCATAGCCCAGGTAAAGCATGGTGGCTGGATCGTTGACCACGATTAACCCATTTTTGACTGGGTCCAGGATGATTACCCGGCCGCTAGCGCCGGTTACCGTTACTGTCAGTGAGTGCGTGGGGTCGAACAAGGCGAAGTTTGCCACGCTGACGCCTGGGTCAATATGGATGGTCACCTGCTGTTCACTTCCCTGGGCCACGTGACCGGTCAACACGCGGGTGAACTGCAGCGGTGTCGGATGGGCGGTGGCCAGGGGGGGATCGGGCTCATCAACGAAGGTCCCGGCAGTTTTTTGCAGCAGCGGGCGGACAAATTCATTGAACACTTTGGCAGATGTGTTAAGGTCTGTATGCAGCACCGGGGTCTGGTAGGAATGAGATTGGATCCCTAAAACGCTGGTCCTGGCCGCGGCAATGTCTGTAGGAATGTCTGTACACGGGGATTTGATCGCCTCCTGAATGCCAGTGCCCGCCACTGCAGAAAAGGGGACACCATGGCGGTGACTGATCTGTGGATTGAAAACTCCTATCATGTAGCTGGGGCGGATCTCTAACGAGGCTGGCAGGTAAAAGCCCAGTGCGGCTGGCAGGTTGGCGCAGTCTGATCCCAGGTTGGGTGTCCCCAGCATGATCAACTGGGCAACATCTCTCTCCTGCATCAGGCGGTCGATATAATACCGCGAGATGTAGCCCCCCATGCTGTGCCCAACCAGATCAACCATCTCTGCCTGGGTGGCGCGTTTGACTCCAGCAATATACTCGCCCAGGATGGCGGCATTCTCTGCAATGGTGTTGGTCTGCCCGGCAGGGTTCTCCATGCTGCCGGTATTCATCAGGCCGGGTACCTGTCCATCGCCTACTGCATAAGCGTGCAGGCCAAGTTGAGCAGCAAACCCTGTTTCTCCCAGGTAATATTGCCAGGCACTGGCATTGGAGAGAAAGCCGTGGACCAGGATCACCGGACGTGGGGCGACCTGGATCTGGGCTGCCGCAGTGGGTGAAAGAATGGTAGAAACAGCCTGCACCTGCACGACACTTACAGGCTTGCCATCTGGATCCCAGTGCCATCCCAGGCTGCGGAATAGCCCCGTTTCGCAGCTCCTGCTGTGGGCGGGGATCGTGCAGCTTGAAACCTGTATCCCTGAGCCACCCAGCGTAAAGTTGACTGGTGTATCCCGTTCTACGTTGGCGGGTGAGACGATACGCAAGCGGATCAGGTCGCCATCAGTGATCTGGGTGATTGTTTTGCCCTCACGGTTGAGAATGGATAGGCTGTCTTGTGTCGATTGGGCGAGTGCATCCCTACCTCTGCTGATCAAGAGAGGGGTGAACAGGGAGATGTAAAGGAAGAGTAAGGCTTTGCGGGACATATCCTCAACCTATGTGAAAGTGGAAACAATTCGGAAAGTCACAAACAGTCGAAGTATTTTACTATTTAAGACCAGTTATGTCCATATTGTGTAGGGCTTTTCCCTGGTGCATTTATAACCGGATGGCTCTCAAGCCAGCCTGGCTTGAGAGCCA
>CAIQIV010000269.1 GCA_903871905.1 uncultured Chloroflexota bacterium
CAGTGGTGATCTGCCCGCTGGAGATGGCGAAGCAGTATAAGAAGACCCCGGTGCTGATCGCCGGTTTTGGCCAGGCGACCGACACGCACACCCTGCAGGAACGCGAAGACCCGACCGACCTGAAGGCGGTCACCCTGGCGGCCCAGCAGGCCTTCGAGCGGGCCAAGCTCAAGCCGTCCGACATCCACGTGGCCGAGCTGCACGACGCCTTCACCATTCTGGAGATCGCTGAGAGCGAGCACGTCGGCTTCTTCAAGAAGGGCGAGGGCGCCAAGGCGGCGCTGGCGGGCAAGACCCGTTTCGGCGGGCAGATCCCGATCAACGTGTCGGGCGGGCTGAAGGCGCGCGGTCACCCGGTGGGCGCCACAGGCGTGGCCCAGGTGGTGGACATTGTCTTCCAACTGCGCCACGAACTGCCCAAGGAGCGCCAGGTGAAGGGCGCCCAGAACGGGCTGACGGTCAACTTCGGCGGGTTTGGCAACAATGTGCTGGCCTTTGTGCTGCGGAGGGTAGAGGCATGATCAAGCGTGAGATCCAGATTGTGGCGCATAAGTGCAAGAAGTGCGGCAAGCTGCACTACCCCTTCCACGACCGCTGCATGGCCTGCAAGGGGCGCGAGTTCGAGGAAGTCCGGCCGGCGGGTACGCCGCGCCTGCTGACCTTCACCCGCATCTACAACCTGCCGTGGGGTTTCGATGAGCGCTACCTGACCATCGGCGTGGTGGAGTTCGAGAACGGGGTGCGCGCCATGGGGCGCATCGATGTCGATGAAAGCGTCGAACTGCAGCTCGGCATGCCGCTGGCGGCCGCCTGGGACCCGGTGCGCATGCAGTACGATGAGCATGTGTACGGTTTGATGCTGCGGCCGCTGGGCTGAGCGGGCATCTCGTGACTGTGCGGCGAGAGAGTGATTGCTGCTCTCTCGCCGTTGTATTTTAATACGAGCAGGTTGCCTGACCGCGGCAGAGAAACTGGGCTACAATAGGCCTATGGAAACGATCCGGAAATTCATTCCCTATCGATGACTGAAATGGAGCCAAAGAGATGAAAATCGCAAAATTGATCTCCCTGCTGGGTTTGTTGGCGATGAGCGCGGTGCTCATCTATGCTTTTGCATTTGGCGACTTTGCCGCCGAGGGCGCCTGGCTGATCTCGCATCCCTGGGGCATTGTGTCGCTGGTGGATCTGTACGTGGGTTTCACGATTTTCTCGATGTGGATCGTGTATCGCGAAAGGAAACCGCTGGTGGCCGCCGTATGGGTCGTGCTGATGATGCTGCTGGGGTTCTGGGCGGGTTCGCTGTATACGCTGATCGCGCTGCAAACCAGCGGGAATGACTGGAAGCGCTTCTGGTATGGGAAACGCGCCGGCTAAATCGCGCCGAAGTTTTGTTTTGATTGAAGGCACTTGATGATCAACAAAATTAACGAGCTGACCCAGGAATTCCGCACCGTTTTTTCCGGGCGAAGCAACACCGCGGATGCGATCATTCCGCCCCTGTTGTATGCTTTGGTTTACAGCCTGGCCGGGCTGCTGCCTGCAGCGCTGGCAGCGCTGGGACTGGCGGCGATACTAACCGCGCTGCGCATTGTCCGGAAGGAATCCTGGTCCTATGCCTTCGGCGGGCTGGTGATGACTCTGGTGGCGGTGGGGCTGGCCTGGTACACCCAAAATGCAGCCAGCTACTTCCTGCCCGATCTGCTGATCAGCGGGGCAATCCTGGCGGCCGCGCTGCTTTCCATCTGGGCCGGAAAACCCCTGGCCGCCTGGAGCAGCCACCTGACGCGCTCCTGGCCGATCGCATGGTACTGGCTGCCCAATGTCCGCCCGGCTTATATGGAGGTCACCTGGATGTGGGCCGGTTTTATTGCCGTGCGGCTGGCGGTCGAATATCTCCTGTACGTGCAGGGGAATGTGGGCGTCCTGGGATGGGCGACTGTCTTGCTGGGCTGGCCGGTCACAATCGTTGTGCTGGTCATCAGCTATCTTTACGGGACCTGGCGATTGTCCACATTGGGAGGGCCGAGCGTGGAAGAATACCGCTCCCAGCAGCCTGCTCCCTGGAAAGGTCAACGGAAAGGATTTTAGCGCACCAGCCAGGCGCAGTTACAGTCGGGGAATTAATACGGGCGTTTTCTGCTTATAGGCTTCGTAATCGGCCTGGCCGCCCCATTTTTGATCGGCCTTCTTTTCGAGCAGCGGCACCCCGCTGACCCGGGTGAGCAGCAGGGTGACAAAAACGGGGGAGATCAGGGCGATCCACTGCCAGCCCTGTAGAACGGGGATGGCGATGATGGCGACACCGACCCAGAGCACAATTTCACCGAAATAATTCGGGTGGCGCGAGCGCGACCAGAGGCCGGTCTGGATAAATTTGCCTTTGTTCTCCGGGTTTGCACTGAAGCGGCTTTTTTGGCTGTCGGCGATCACTTCAATGGAAAACCCGAGAATCCATACCAGGAAGCCGACCACCATAAGGATATCCAGCTCTTTGCGGATGGTGGTGGTGATGGCAACCAGCGCAGCCGCGATAGTGAAGGTCACCCACAATCCCTGGATGGTCCAGACGTTCAGGAAACGGATAAAGGATGGCTTGAGTTCATCAAAGCGGTCATCCTTGCCGGCTTTATGGATGCGGCGGAACAGAAACGTGCCCAGGCGGATGGCCCAGACCACCACCAGCGCCCACAGCAGGAGCGAGCGTGCATCCGGCGCAGTGCTGGAGAGGAGGGCAAAGGTGATTACGGTGATGTAGGTGAGACTGCCGGTCAGGTCGAAGAATTTTTCAGTTTGCAGCAGGTATGCCGGGATGAAGGCCAGCCACTGGATGAGATAGGCCAGCCCAACGGATAAAGCAAAAACCGGGATGCCGCCAAGCGTGCTGCCCCCCTGGCTGCCTGCGGCAGCAACCAACAGGCCGATGATGACGAGCACGGGGAAAACAAGCCAGGAATTGCGATCGGATTTCTTCATTAAACATTCCTCCTCAGGAAGTTGACTCAGCTAAGCGTGGCGTGGCAATTGGCAGCGGATAAGTTATGCAGTCATTATAACGCCATTCGGCGCGCTGCAAGCGCTGTTTAGACGACCGCGGCCTGGCAGCGGCATGGCTGCCGGGTGAAGCTGCAGGCAGGCGCCTGCGGCGGCTGAGAGCGGTGGAGATTGACACCGATCTGCCATAATTCTGTGCTATCCTTATAGCAATGACGGCGACGATCCTGGTGGTTGACGATGAGCCAGCGGTGACTGACCTGCTGGCGTATAACCTGCGCAAAGCGCATTACAGCGTGCTGACGGCGGCCGATGGGGCGCAGGCGCTGCGCCTGGCGGGTGAGGCGCAGCCCGATTTGATTTTGCTGGATTTGATGCTGCCGGAAGTGGACGGGCTGGATGTGTGCCGGGAACTGCGCAAAACCAGCCGGGTGCCGATCATCATGCTGACGGCGCGGGGCGAGGAAATTGACCGGGTGGTGGGGCTGGAACTGGGGGCCGATGACTACGTGGTCAAGCCATTTTCGGTGCGCGAGCTGCTGGCGCGGGTCAAGGCCGTGCTGCGGCGGGCCGAGCCAGCGGGGCTGCAGGAGGCGGACGAGGCGGCGGATGCGGGGGTGGTGCGCGGGCCGGACGGGCTGCGGCTGTACCCGGAACAGCGCACGGCGGCGGTCAACGGACAGCCGTTTGAGCTGACCCGGCTGGAGTTCGATTTGCTGCAGCTGCTGCTAACCAACCCGGGGCGGGTGTACAGCCGCGAGCGGCTGCTGGAGCAGGTGTGGGGCTACGATTACGCCGGGGATACCCGGGCGGTGGACAGCGCCATGAAGCGGCTGCGCGCCCGCCTGCGGGCGGTTTCGCCCGAGGCGGACGTGATCGAGACGGTGCGCGGCGTGGGCTACCGCGGGGCGGCGTAGGCGATGGCGGTCCCGGTACGGCGGCGCCTGTTTTTCAGCCACCTGGCGGTGCTGCTGATCGGGATGAGCCTGGCGGCGGGGCTGGCCTGGCTGGCGGGGACACGGCTGTACCTGGCCAACCAGGCGGAAAACCTGCTGGCGCAGGCCCAAAGCCTGGCGGCGGGGCTGCAGGGAGCGGCCATCCCGGCGGAGCCGGTCCAACCATACGCTCAGACGGCCAATGTGCTGCCGGGGATCCATACGCGGCTGCTGGACGAGCAGGGCGGGGTTCTGGTGGGGCTGCCGCTTGCAGAGGGCGGGGGGCTGCTCCAGGCGCCGCAGGCAGAGGCGGGCGGCGTGATCACGCCGGAAGAACTGCGGCAGCGCCCGGAAATTCAGCAGGCGCTGGCCGGGCAGCCGGCGATGCAGGTGCGGCGGGTGCTGGCGGCTGGCGGGCGGCGGGTGCTGTATGCGGCGGCGCCGGTCAGCGGAGCGGATGGCCAGGTGGTTGGCATTGTGTACCTGGCGGCACCGCTGCCGGCCGGCGGGCTGCCGGCAGGCCTGGCGGGGGAGCTGCTGGCGATCCTGCTGGCGGCCGGGCTGCTGGCGGCGGCGGCCGGGGGGCTGCTGGCGCGGCGGCTGGCCCGGCCGCTGGAGGCGCTGGCGCAGGCGGCGCGAGCGGTCAGCACGGGCGACCTGGAGCAGCAGGCGCCGGTGAATAACGGCGTGGCGGAACTGGATGCGTTAGGCGAGGCCTTCAACCGGATGACCGCCGGGCTGCGCCAGGCAGCGCAGGCGCGCAACGCGCTGCTGGCGGATGTGACCCACGAACTGCGCACACCGCTGACAGTGATCAAAGGCACGCTGGAGACGCTGGAAGACGGGGCACTGGACGACCTGGAAGGGCGCGGCCCGCTGCTGCGGTCGATGCAGGCTGAAACCGAACGGCTGATCCGGCTGGTCAATGATCTGCTGCTGCTGGGGCGGGCGGATGCGGGAGCGCTGGGGATTGCGATCCAGACGCTGGACCTGGCGGAGCTGGCGCGCGGGCGCTGCCGGCATTATGCGGCCCGGGCGGCGCAGCGGGGCGTAAAGCTGCGTGTAGTAGTGGGGGCCTTTGGGCAGCAAGCGGTCGTGCAGGCGCTTGATGCCGGGCGGGTTGAACCGGACGGCGCCGGGGCCGGCACGGCCGGACGGCTGGGCGGCGAGACACCGGAGGATGTGGTGCTGGCGCAGGGCGACCCGGACCGGACGGCGCAGATCGTGGATAACTTGCTGGATAATGCGATCCGGCACACGGCGGTGGGGAGCCAAGTGACGGTGCGGGTGTGGCGCCTGGCGTGGCAGGCGGGGCGCCAGGCCGGCCAGGCGTGGTGCGCGGTGGCGGACCAGGGGCCGGGTATCGCGGAAGAGCATTTGCCGTTGATCTTTGAGCGTTTTTACCGGGCCGAGGCGTCGCGCAGCCGGTTGAGCGGCGGCAGCGGGCTGGGGCTGGCGATTGCGCGGGCGCTGACGCTGGCGCAGGGGGGGCAGATTGCAGTGCGGAACACGGCGGAGGGGGCGGAGCTGGCATTCTGGCTGCCGGAGGCGCCCTCACCCCCGGCCGCTCTCCCAATTCTGGGAGAGGGGAGCGGCGCGGCGGAGAGGCGCGGGTAAGACGGGGGTAACCTACCTCGGCCCCTTCCGCGAGCGGAAGGGGAGTCGGAGCCCGGCCGCTTCCGCAGGCGGAAGGGGAGTCTAGCCGGCTTTTCCGGCTGTCAGGAGGGGAGGCTGGCGGTGGAATGACCGGGAATTGACACCGGATTGACTTGACGGGGGAGTATGATGGGGGAAAGTTCAGTTCAGGAGGCTGATGATGAAGACGATTTCGACGTGGGTGAACGTAGTTCTGGCGGCGGCGCTGCTGCTGGTTGGCTTCGGATGGGCGGGCGGCAGCGCACGGGCAGGCGGCGGGTTGAGCCAGGCTGTACAGGAGGGGCTGGCGGACTGTGACAGCCGGCGCAGCGTGCAGGTGAGCGGTACGGCGGTGGTGAACGTGGTCCCGGACC
>CAIQIV010000270.1 GCA_903871905.1 uncultured Chloroflexota bacterium
CCACGCGCACCCAGGCCAGCTCGCCCGCTGCGGCGGTGCGCCGGCCGGTCTCTACGCGCACCTGCTTGCCATCTCCCCCGGCATACTTGATAGCGTTCTCCGCCAGGTTGGAGATCATCTGGGTCAGGTACTGGCGGTCGGCGCGCACCAGCAGCTCGGGCAGCTCGCCGGCGCACAGCTGCACCTGGCTGCGCTCGGCCAGGGCGGCCAGGCGCTCCACCACCTCCAGGGCTGCGTCACTCAGGTCCAGGGTCTCAAAACGCAGCGCCGTCTGCCCGGCGTCCATGCGCGCCAGGGTGAGCAGGTCGTTAACCAGGCGGGTCATGGACTGGTTTTCCAGGCGGATGACATCCAGGGCGCGCTCATACTCCGCCAGCGAGCGTTTGCCAGAAAGCGCCCGGTCCGCCTCCAGCCCGACAATGGTCAGCGGGGTGCGCAGCTCGTGGCTGGCATCCGCGGTGAACTGGCGCTGGCGCTCAAAGGCAGCCTGCAAACGCGCCAGCATCTGGTCAAAGGTGGCAGCCAGCTCGCCCAGCTCGTCCTGCCCGCCCAGGCCCAGGCGGCGGTCCAGGTCCGTCTCGCTGATCTCGCGCGCCGCATGGGTGATAGCGCGCACCGGGCGCATCGCCCGGTCAGCCAGCCAGTAACCGCCGGCAAAGGCCAGGGCCAGGGTGGCCAGGCTGGCCAGCGCCAGGTTGACCAGCAGCCGGTTCATACGCCAGGCCGGGTCAAGCGGGCGGCCCGCCAGTGCCAGCAGCGTGCGGGGCTCCCGCCCTTCTAATGCAGTGAAAACAAACAGGTAATCCCCGCGCAGGGCCGGCTGCCCTTCCCCCTGCAGCGTGTAGACCAGGTTTGCCCGGGAATAGCCGCTGGAGAACAGATCGCCGCGCCGCGAGCCCTGGCGCTCCAGGCCGTCAGGCCCCCCCAGGCTGGAGAAAGTCGCCACGACGTGCGCCAGCTCCCCGGAGCTCAGGCCTCCAAAGGAGCGCAGCACCTGCCCCTGGGATGAAAACAGGACCAGCACCTCGTCTTCCTGCAGCACCATCCCGGAAGCCGGTACAGCGCCGGGCAGCAGCCACTCGTCGTCATCATGCCCGCCATCCTGCGGCTGGAGGACCTGTGCCAGCCGGCGCAGGCGCACTTCCAGCAGGCGCAGGCTGTCCAGGCGCACCTCGCGGGCGGTGCGGGTGTAGACAAAGGCGTTGAACAGCAGCAGCGCCAGGGCCAGCACCAGTACAAACCACAGTGTCAGGCGGAAGCGGATGCTGTGAAAAAAACGGGAGATTTTAGCTGGCATGGATAGCGCCTGGATCGCAAAGGCCGGCGGCAGGTCACTGCCCGCCGGAAATCCCGCCGGAAATCCCGCCGGAAATCCCGCCGGGCTTGATCAGCCGGTAGCCGGCGCCGCGCACCGTCTCAAACAGCTTCGCCGGGAAAGGATCGTCAATCTTGCGGCGCAGGCGGCGCACATACACATCCACCACGTTTGAGGTGCTGACAAAATCATAGTTCCAGACGTGGCTCTCAGCCATCTCGCGCGTGATCAGCCGGTTCGGGTGGCGCATGAAGTACTCGAGCAGGGAATATTCCTTGGCGGTCAGATCGATCTCCTGTCCCTGGCGGGTGACGCGGTGCGTGGCAGGGTCCAGCACCAGGTCGCCGACCACCAGCAGGCCGCCGCGGTCCTCGGCCTCGCGGCGCATCAGGGCTCGCAGGCGGGCGCACAGCTCTTCGATGGCAAAGGGCTTGACCAGGTAATCATCGGCGCCCTGGTCCAGGCCGAGCACCCGGTCCTCTACCGTGTCCCGCGCGGTGAGCATCAGCACCGGGGTGCGGATGCGCTGGCGGCGCAGCTCGCGGCACACCTCCAACCCATCCTTCTTGGGCAGCATGATGTCCAGGATAATGGCATCATAGGCGGTCATCTCGGCCATTTCCAGCCCCTCTTCGCCGTCAAAGGCTGCATCGACAGCATAGCCATTGTCCACCAGGCTCAAGCGCAGGGATTGGTTCAAGCGGCGGTTATCTTCTACCAACAGCAGGCGCATGGTACAGTCAAATCCTCCAGATCTATTTTAACACGCCTGCATGACAATCAGATGAACGCCGCCGCGCCCGCGCCGCGCTTGAGAATCACCGGCCATTTCATTTTCGCGTCATCTTGGTGTGCTATAGTAAAGTTGCGCTGGAGCAATCCAGGCGCCATCCTTACAAACCATTCGAGGACAAATTGCCATGCAAAAGTCGCGTCAAACGCTCACCATCAGCATCCTGCTGATCCTGGGCATGCTGGCGGCCCTGGGCGCCAGCGCCTGCTCAGGCAGCATCCCGGCCGCCTCGGCTGCCGGGATCACCCCCACCCCCCAGCCCGGCGGGCCGATGGGGGAATACCGGGACCTGTTTACCCAATCGCTGCTCAAGCGGCTGGGCATCGACGAGTCTCAGCTCAAATCTGCCGTCACCGGCGCCCTGACCGAGGCCCTGGACCAGGCGGTAAAGGACGGCAAGCTGACCCAGGAACAGGCGGACAAGATCAAATCCCTGGCTGAGCAGCGCTCTGACTTTGGCCTGCCCATGCCTTTTGGCAAAGGCCAGCGCGGCGGGCCCGGCTCTGACAAAGGCCGGGGCGGCAAAGAAGAAGGCGGCTTTGGCTTCAAGGGCCGGGGCGGGCGCGGCGGCCTGGAGCTGTCTGCGGCAGCCACAGCCCTCGGGCTGAGCGAGCAGGACCTGCTGAGCAAGCTGCAGTCTGGCAAGTCGATCGCCGAGATCGCCAAGGAACAGAACATTGACCTGGCCAAGGTTAAAGAGGCCCTGCTGGCAGAGGCCAAGACCAGCCTGGACCAGGCGGTGAAAGACGGCAAGCTCACCCAGGCGCAGGCTGACCAGGCGTACCAGCGCTTCAGCGAAAACATCGACGACCTGTTGAACAAGAGCGGGATGCCCGGCAAAAACGGCGATCCGCGCGGCGGGAGCGGCGGCCCCAGGGACCGCGGTTTTGGCGGCATGGACCTGTCCGGGGCAGCCATGGCCCTCGGGCTGAGCGAACAGGACCTGCTGAGCAAGCTGCAGTCCGGCAAGTCAATCGCCGAGATCGCCAAGGAGCAGAACGTTGACCTGGCCAGGGTCAAGGAGAGCCTGCTTTCCAGCCTCAAGACCCGCATGGACCAGGCAGTGAAAGACGGTAAGCTCACCCAGGCGCAGGCCGACCAGATGTACCAGCGCTTCAGCGAAAACATCGACACCTGGCTGAACAACAGTGGGATGCCGCGCCGCGGTTTCCAGCACCCCAACGTCCAGCCGCAGGCCACCCCGGAGCCCACTTCGTAAACCTATCCATTATCCTTCTCCTCCGGTTGAAGCAAGCAACCCGCAGGCCAGTGCCTGCGGGTTTTGCATCAGCCTGGCCCTCTTCGCCCCCAAAAAAGCCTTTTTATTACGAAACCCGACAAACCTGGCATGACAGGCTAATTTAGCCCTATTCATCCGATTGTCATCTGTGGCTGCTATACTCACGCCAACCTGAAGGTGAGCAGCACGTTCTACCTGCGCAGGCACATCGAGGTGAGGACCTTCCGGGCAATCCACGTGCCGGGCCTGCTGGCCTACCTGGGAGCAGCGCTGCACGGACTGTTTGCTGGGACCGACTCGCCGCTGCCGGCGGTCCAGGCCATGTACCAGCTCACACTGCTGGTCATTATCTTCCTGGCCTGTTACTGGCTGGTCTCCCTGCTGCTGCAGCGGCTGGCGCCGGCCCCCCGCAGGCGCCGGGCGCACGGGCTGGCGAGCGCATTTTGTCTTGAACAAGGTATCTTTGCCAGAAGAGCACAAAACTGGTATCATCCTGGAAAAGGCATAGAAGAGATTATGGAGAAGAGGAGTGAACGATGAAAAAAATGAGCACTGAGATGAAAGTTGTCCTGTCCTTTGTCGCCGCTGCGGTGCTGATCATTGTCGGCATCCAGCTGATCCCGGTGGAGCGCAGCAACCCGCCGGCGACCACCCAGGTGATGTGGGACTCGCCCCAGACCCAGGAGCTGTTCCAGCGCGCCTGCGCGGACTGCCATTCGAACGAGACCGTCTGGCCCTGGTATTCCCATATCGCCCCGGTCTCATGGCTGGTGGCGCACGACGTCTCCGATGGGCGCCGCCGCCTCAATGTCTCGCAGATCGACCCCACCTCCGAGCGTTTCAAACGCACCGTATCTGAGATTGAAGAAGTGGTGGGAGAGGGCGAGATGCCCATGCCCATCTACCTGATCATGCACCCCAACGCCCGGCTGACGGCGGAGGAAAAGCAGATCCTGATCCGCGGGCTGCAGGCCAGCCTGTCCGCCACCCAGGCCAGCCAGTAAGCATCCCATCATCCCCAGCGCCGCGGTGGGTGCCAGGCGGCAAGCATTGACCTGTTCCTGGTCTTCTTTGCGCCAGCGCAAAGAAGACCAGGCGTTCATGGGGTATCCTGGGGGAAATCCAAACCAATCGAAAGGTCAAATCCAATGGAATTCCCCATGTTTTGCTACCAGTGCGAGCAGACCTCGCAAGGCCACGCCTGCGTTGAATTTGGCGTATGCGGCAAAGAAGCCGACGTCGCCATGCTGCAGGACCTGTTAGTTTACCAGCTCGAGGGGCTGGCAGTATACGCTCAATCTGTGCTGGACCAGGGGCAGAAGCTGGAAGACGAAATCCACTTCTTCACCATCGATGCCCTGTTCTCCACCCTGACCAACGTCAACTTCTCGACCGCCCGCTTTTACACCTTCCTGCGCCAGGCGCAGCAGATCAAGGAAGACCTGCGGTCGCGCGCCGCCCTCTCCGGCAAACTGCCAGACGCCGCCCTGTACAACCTGCCCG
>CAIQIV010000271.1 GCA_903871905.1 uncultured Chloroflexota bacterium
AGGGCAACCCCCGCCGCCAAGACGTTCACCAGGAAAGTCAAGGAGAAAATGTTTGACCAGTCCATTATCCTATCAGCTTTCTCTTTCGTTGGGTAATTTCCTGACGCCGGCTCAGGACGAGGCCGACGACCACAAACAGCAGCACCAGCCCTTTCAAGATCTCAGCGGCCGAGACGGGTACGCTGACAAACTGCTGCATTCCCTGCACGCCTACATCCAGACCGGCGAAAAGAATGGAGGCGACCAGGATGCCCCATGGGTTGCCGTTGCCTAACATGGCGATGGCAATGGCTGTGTAGCCATAACCCGGTGACAGGTTCTCGATCAGGCGGTGCTGCACCCCGGCCACCTCGCACACGCCAGCCAGGCCCGCCAGCCCACCGCCCAGCAGCATGCTGGTCAGCATCAGGCGGGCGGTCTTGATCCCGGCATAATCGGCGACCCGGTTGCTGGCGCCCATCACCGACAGTTGGAAACCAAAGACTGTCTTGCTCATTACCCAGGCGATCGCCACCGTGGCGATGACCGCCACCAGGATGCCGGCATGCAGGCTCGACCCGGGCAGGATCACCGGCAGGCGCGCCCCGCTGGTGATGATGGCAGAAAAAGGCTCGGTGAACTCAGGGTCCTTCCACGGGCCGCTGATCAGCCAGTAGGCGATCTCGATGGCGATGTAATTCATCATCAGGGTGATGATGATCTCGTTGGCGCCAAATTTCAGTTTGAAGAAGATGGCGATGCCCGCCCAGATGGCGCCCAGGAGAAAACCCATGCCAATAGCCAGCGGGATGCCGACCACCGGCGAGAGATCTCCCAGGAACAGCCCGACGAAGGTGGCGCCGATTGCGCCCATGTAGAGCTGGCCTTCTGCCCCGATGTTCAGTAAATTGCCTTTGAAAGCGATCGCCACACCCAGGCTGGCCAGGATCAGCGGCGCTGCCTGGATCAGGGTTTGGGCAATGCCGTTCTTGCTGCCAAATGCGCTCTGGATCAGGGCTGCATAGGCCTGTAAAGGTGGAAAGCCGGATACCAGGATGAGCAGCCCGCCGGCAACAAAGGCCAGGAGCAGGCCGGCGACTGGGAATACACCAGGCGGAACCCGGTAGTATTGAGAGAGCAGTTTATTCTTGGTTTCTGCAGACATGTATGGACTCCGCATCTATCCTTTCTGAACCGTTTTATCGCCAGGCATCTCGGCCTGGGCCATGCCCGCCATGGCCATTCCCAGGCGATCCATGTCCACCACTTCGCGGCGGCATTGGTAGACGATCCGCCCTTCGTACATCACGGCAATGCGGTCGGCCAGCGCCAGGACCTCATCCAGATCGGCCGAGATCAGCAGCACTGCTGCGCCCTCCTGGCGCTGCTCGAGCAGCAGCTTGCGCACGGCTTCGATAGCGCTGATGTCCAGCCCCTGGGTCGGCTGTTCGGCAATGAGCAGCTTGGGCCGGGACAGGGTCTCGCGCCCGATGATCAGCTTTTGCAGGTTTCCACCAGATAGGGTGCCGGCCTTATCCTGGACGGACGAGCAGCGCACGTCAAACTCGCCCACCAGGCGGCAGCCCAGGTCGTCGATGGCTTTTTTGGACAGCACCCCGTACCGTGAGTAGGGTTTCCATTGGTGATGTTTTAGGACGATGTTCTTGAGGATCGAAAGCTCAGTGGCGGCGCCGCGGTGATTGCGGTCCGCCGGAATATACCAGATGCCGGCCTCCAGGCGGGTACGCGTGTCGGCTTTGGACAGGTCCTGGCCGTCGAGCAGAATATGACCCTCTTGCAGGGGGACAATCCCGGATATGGCTTCGGCCAGTTCGGACTGGCCGTTTCCATCTACGCCGGCGATGCACAGGATTTCACCACGATTGATCTCCAGGTCCACGTTTTTAACCGCCATGTGACCAAAACTGCCCTGCACATGGACATGTTTCAGTGTGGCCATGGGCTTCACTGCCTGGCTGTCTTGGGCTGGCCGCTCGACTTGCAGCAGGACATCCCGCCCGACCATCATCTGCGCCAGCTGCTTTTCGCTGGTCGGAGCGGTATCCACGGTCTGGATTAGCTTCCCCCGCCGCAGGACAGTGACGC
Organism: uncultured Chloroflexota bacterium; assembly: GCA_903871905.1. Taxonomy (GTDB): domain Bacteria; phylum Chloroflexota; class Anaerolineae; order Anaerolineales; family UBA4823; genus CAIQIV01. The sequence continues at coordinate 2,086 of CAIQIV010000271.1, forward strand.
GATCGGTGATAGCCTTGACCTCTTTGAGCTTGTGGGAGATAAAGATGATCGATTTCCCGCGCTTGACCATCGAGCGCAGGGTGGCAAACAGCGGCTCGACTTCCGGTGGGGTCAGGACCGATGTGGGTTCATCCAGGATCAAGATCTCAGCGCCGCGATAAAGCACCTTGAGGATTTCCACCCTCTGGCGCTCGCCCACGCTCAAGTCGACGATTTTCTTATTCGGTGAGACATCGATGCCGAAGTCTTTAGAAATCTGCTCAATCTTGAGGACCGCTTCTTTTCGCTGCAAGAAGGGACCCCGGGTCAGTTCCATCCCCAGGGTGA
>CAIQIV010000272.1 GCA_903871905.1 uncultured Chloroflexota bacterium
ACCAGCCCGGCGGCGAACAACAGGAGCAGGATGTTGGTGACCTGGAAAAAGCGCCGGATGTTCAGTTTGCGGGTGGAGTAGGATAAAACCCACCCCAGGCCAACCGCTGCCAGCAAGCCCAACAACGCACCCCCGAGGATTTCGGCGGGCGTTGAGGAAGCTTGAGCGGCCAGCAGGAACAAAGCCAGCTCAACCCCTTCCCGAAAGACGGCCAGAAAAGCCAGCGCAAACAGAGTGGATTGGCTGTTCTGCAGAGCGGCCTGGTTTGCTTTTACTTCTATTTCATGGCCGAGCGAGTGAGATTGGCGCTGCATCCAGAAGATCATCCAGGTCAAGACCCCGGCGGCAAGAAGCATGGTTACGCCCTCAAAAATTTGCTCGGCGGTTCCCTCCAGTTCCAGGCCCAGCAAGGTGAGGAGAGCAGCGATGGTGGCGCTCAAGCCAGCGGCGACGAAGACTCCCCTCCAAACCACAGGGCGGAGAGCTGTCCGGTTTGCTTTTTGCAATACGCTCAAAACAATTCCAATAATTAAAGCGGCCTCCAGGCCTTCACGCAGCGCCAGTAGAAAGCTTGCAACCATTAAATATCTCCTTTATAATTAGATTACTGTTTGAGAACGATATTTATTAGCGTGTGCTAATTTATTATATTAGTATAATAAACTATTTTGTATTTGTCAATGACCTATGGATGAAAAAAACAGCGCAACAATCGAAGATTATCTTGCAATCCTGTTGGTGATGCAGCGGGATGGTGCGCCGGTGGTGGGAGCGCGGTTGGCTGAACTTTTGGGGGTGACACCTCCGACGGTGACCAACACTCTCAAGCGGATGGCGCGGGATGGACTGGTCACTTTGCGGGAAGGCCAGGGATTGTTTCTAACTGAGAAGGGGCTGGAAAGGGCCCAGTCGGTCACGCGCCGGCACATGCTCACTGAATGGATGCTAATGCGGATGCTGCAAGTGCCCTGGTCACAAACTCACAGCGAAGCTCACCAGATGGAACACACGGTTTCTGAGAGGGTGGCTGAACAGATGTGGACCCGGTTGGGGAACCCGCAGACCTGCCCACATGGCAACCCATTGCCCGGTTATGAACAGGCTGCCAACCATTGGCTGCCGCTGATGGATGCAGCGGCGGGGGCACGTGTGATCATCCGTAGAATCCATGAAATGGGCGAAGACCGGCCTGATCTGCTCCAATATTTGGAAGAAAATGGGCTGACTCCGGGAGTGGAGGTTGAGATACTTGAGGTGTTACCATTCAATGAAACCCTGACCCTCCGGGTGAATGAGCGCACCCTTGCGCTTGGTTTTTCGGCAGCGCGGTTTATTTTTGTGGAAAGATGTGATCCTGGCTTTGCCCTTGGGCATTAACCCTGGCGATCAGTCAATCCGTTCCCGGGCATTTTGGGTGAGTTTTCTGGGAAGTGGTGCGAATCGAAAATTGCTATAATTTTTTTGACTCGGCGGGGGTGTTTGTGCGCTTGATGAAAAAATCGGCGTCTAACCCGGCGAGTCACTTGAAATTTTACAGAATCACTTATATAATCTTTGGCAAATTGAATTCTTTATCTTAAAAAGGCCAAGATAGTCTTATGAATTCACTTGCGATCGACATCACACGCCTTGAGAGCCTGCTCAAGATTGCCACCGCCGAAAACCTGACGCTCAAAGACCTGCTGGATTTGACCCTGGAAGAGATCATTGCGCTCTCCGGGAGCCAGATTGGATACATTTACTATTATAGCGAGGAGAAACAGGAATTCACGCTGCATGCCTGGTCGAGAGAGGTAATGGAGGCGTGCGCGATACCCAATCCTGCCACGACTTACCAGCTGGAAAAAACCGGCCTGTGGGGAGAGGTTGTGCGCCAGCGCCGCCCGATCATTTCGAACCATTTCGAGGCGCCTGACCCACTCAAGAAAGGTTACCCGGAGGGACATGTACCCTTGTCCCGCTTTATGAGCATCCCTGTCTTTAGAGAGGGGCAGATTGTAGCTGTGGCGGGGGTGGCCAACAAAGCCGGGGAATACACTGACGAAGATGCCTGCCAGTTGACAAAAATGATGGATTCGGTCTGGGAAATTGTGGCACGCAAACAGATCGAAATTGA
>CAIQIV010000273.1 GCA_903871905.1 uncultured Chloroflexota bacterium
CCCGGGGAACACCGACATCCACCAGGCATAGGTCAGGAAATTGCGCCCATAATTTAACATGGCACCCCATTCGGGCGAGGGGGGTTTGGCGCCAAGGCCAATATAATTAAGGCCTGCCGTGACCAACACAGCCCCACCAAGCAGCATGCTGGAAAACACCACCAGCGAAGCCACCGCATTGGGCAGGATGTGGTGCAGCATGATGCGGCCGGTGCGTGCTCCCAGGGAACGGGCAGCCTCCACGTAATCCTGGTTCTTTAAAGCGAGCACATTACCGCGCACAAAGCGCGTGGTCATCGGGATGTAAGCCAACCCCACCGCCAGGATGATGGCGGTCAATCCCCTGCCGAAAATGGTCACAATGCTCAACATAAGGAGGATGCTGGGAAAAGCCAGGAATATGTCCACCAGGCGGAGAACAAGCTCATCCAGCCAACCGCCGATGGTCCCTGATACCAGCCCAATCAATGTCCCTGCCGCAAGGCCAACCAGTACCGCCAGGATACCCACACTGAGTGTGTCTCGCCCGCCCCACACCACCCGGCTGAGAATGTCCCGTCCCAGGTCGTCGGTACCCCACCAGTGCAGTTCGGAAGGTCCTTCCTTGAGGTGCTGATAATCCGATTTCAGCGGGTCATACGGGGCGATCTGTGGTGCCAGCAGGGTGGTCAGCGCGACCAGGAGCAGGATCACCAGCCCGCCCATGGCGACGACGTTGCGGCAGAAGCGTCCCCACGCCAACCGCCCCAGGCTCTGGCCGCGATGAATTTTCAACTCTACAAGTGACGCAGGTGAGGTTGCAGGCTGCCCAGGCTCTTTCATATCCATGGATAAAAAACCTTTTCCCTACTCATAACGAATACGCGGGTCCAGGACACCATAAAGCAGATCGACCGCCAGGTTGACCAGCACGAAAATGGTGGCCCCGAAAACGACCGTTCCCTGGATCTGCGGGTAATCGCGGTTGTTGATGGCCGCCAGGGCAAAAGTGCCCAGGCCTGCCCGGCTGAAGGCAGCCTCAATGAACACAGTGCCACCCAGCATGGCGCCAAACTGCAGACCGATCATGGTTACCACCGGGATGAGGGCATTGGGCAGGACATGCTTCCACACCACCACGCGCTCACCCAGGCCTTTCGAGCGCGCGGTGCGCGTGAAATCGTTATGGATGACGGTCTGGACCGAAGATTGGGTAAGGCGTGCAATGGCTGAGACCGGTGAGACAGCCAGAGCGACTGCCGGTAGGATCAGGTTCTTTAGCCCCTCTCCGCCCAGCACAGGGATCCATTTGAGCTGTACCGCAAACACAATGATAAAAATGGCTGCAAGCCAGTATTGGGGCACAGCCAGCCCCCACAAAGACAGGAAGGTCACCAGGGAGCGTATCCACTTGCGGCGTGCGGTCCCGGCTAAGATCCCAACCGACACCCCGGCAATCGTTGACACCAGCATGGCAGCCAGGGTCAACTCGAGCGTGCTGGGGAAAAGCGCCATGATCGAATCAAGCACCGGGACACTGCCATAAAACGAGGTACCCAGGTTGCCATGCAGGATACGCCACACGTAACGTCCAAATTGCAGGACCATTGGATCGTTGAGTCCCAGTTGGGCACGCATATTGGCGATCTGCTCAGGCGTGGCCGCCTGGTTACGCAGCATGATCATTCCCGGGTCACCCGGCGTGAGCTTGAAAATAATGAAGGTCAACAGGATAATCCCCAGCAGGGTGGGGATCAGCAGGAGCAGGCG
>CAIQIV010000274.1 GCA_903871905.1 uncultured Chloroflexota bacterium
CGGGCGGGCCAACCAGCGCTACCCGCTGCTGTTCCGCGACTATCTGCGGGCCGACCCGGACGCCGCCCAGGCTTACGCCCGGGTGAAGATCGCCCTGGCAAAATACCACGCCGACGACCTGGATGCTTACTATGACATCAAGGATCCGGCGTGTGATCTGATCCTGCGCGCTGCCGAACACTGGGCTGCCGCCTGCTGCTGGCAGCCCGGGCCATCGGACTGCTGAGTGCTTCCAGCCTTTGCCACCCACATCCCTTCGGGGTACAATTCAGGACAATGAATTCAGGTCAATGGAGGTGTGCATGAAACCCAATCCCTTAGCCGGCAAGCCGGCCTCGCGGGAGATGCTGATTGACGTGAGGCGCCTGGTCGATGCTTATGCAAGCCTGCACCCGGACCCCGGCGACCCGGCGCAGCAGGTGTCGTTTGGCACGTCCGGCCACCGCGGGACCTCGCTGGCCAGGAGCTTCAACGAGGACCACATCCTGGCCGTGAGCCAGGCGCTGTGCGAGTACCGCCAGAGGCAGGGGATCAGCGGGCCGTTGATGATCGGCAAGGACACGCATGCCCTCTCCACACCGGCGCAGATGACCGCCATCGAGGTCTTTGCAGCCAACGGCGTAGAGCTGCGCTACCAGGACAAGATGGGCGATACCCCCACGCCGGTAATCTCGCATGCCATCCTGAGCTTCAACCGCGGCCGGCAGAGCGGGCTGGCGGACGGGGTGGTGATCACCCCCTCGCACAACCCCCCGGAAGACGGCGGCTTTAAGTACAACCCGCCCTCCGGCGGCCCGGCCGGGCCGGAGATTACCCGCCAGATCCAGGATCGGGCCAACCAGATCCTGCGTGACGGGCTGAAGGCGGTAAAGCGCATCCCGCTGGAGCGGGCCCTGCGTGCAGACAGCAGCCGGGCGGTGGATTTTGCCCCGGCGTATATCCAGGACCTGGGCAGCGCGGTGAACCTGGGCGCGGCCGCCGGGCTGCGCATCGGGGTCGACCCGCTGGGCGGGGCAGCCGCCGGCTACTGGGCGGCGATCGCCGAAACGTACCACCTGGACCTGACCGTGGTCAACCAGGCGGTGGACCCCACGTTCTCGTTCATGAGCGTGGACCATGACGGCAAGATCCGCATGGACTGCTCGTCGCCCTTCGCCATGGCCGGGCTGATCGAGATGAAAGACCGCTTTGACCTGGCTTTCGGCAACGACCCGGACGTCGACCGCCACGGCATCGTCACCCCCTCCGCCGGGCTGATGAACCCCAACCACTACCTGGCCACCGCCATCTGGTACCTGTTCCAGCACCGCCCCGGCTGGCGCCTGGATGCAAAAGTGGGCAAGACCGCCGTGTCCAGCTCAATGATCGACCGCGTGGCGGCTGCACTGGGGCGTACATTGGCTGAGGTGCCGGTGGGCTTCAAGTGGTTTGTCGACGGCCTGCTGGATGGTTCCTATGGTTTCGGCGGCGAGGAGAGCGCCGGGGCGTCCTTCCTGCGCCAGGACGGCACGGTATGGACCACAGACAAAGATGGAATCCTGCTCAACCTGCTGGCAGTCGAGATCCTGGCGACCCTGCAGCATGACCCGGGCGCGGAATACCAGCGGCTGACGGAGCGCTTCGGCAGCCCGGTTTACCAGCGCATCGACGCCCCGGCAAACCCGGCGCAGAAGGCCGCCCTGGGTAAGCTTTCCCCCGAGAGCGTGCAAGCTGACACGCTGGCTGGAGAGCCGATCCTGGCCCGCCTGACCAACGCTCCCGGCAACAGTGCCTCCATCGGCGGGCTGAAGGTGGTCAGCCAGAACGGCTGGTTTGCCGCCCGCCCCTCGGGCACCGAGAACATCTACAAGATCTATGCCGAGAGCTTCCTGGGCGAGAGCCACCTGCGCCAGATCCAGCAGGACGCGCAGGAGATCGTCAGCCAGGCCTTCCGCCGCGCCGGGGTATAGACCCGGCAGTGTAAGGATTGGACGGGGTTATTCCTCGGGACGGAAGTATTCTTTTACCGCAGCCGGGTTCATCCCGGAGAAGATGCTGTTGCAGGTGGAGAGCAGGCAGCCGCCGGCTGCCCCCACCTCCTGGCAGCGCCTGACGTCGCGGCGCACCGCCGCCAGGTCCGCGCCGCACAGCAGGCGCACGTCCACGTTCCCGGCCAGAACCAGGTCCCGGCCCCATTCCTGCAGGATGTGCGCCAGGTCGATCCCCGCCGCCGGCTCCAGCCCGTGCATACCGATAAAGCCTGCCTCCACAGCCAGCGGCAGCAGCGGGCGGACATCTCCGTCCGAGTGCCACAGCATGGGCTGGTTGAAGGCTGCCGTGATGCACTGGTGGTAGGGCAGGACAAACCTGCGCGCCATGCGCGGCGAGATCAGCGGGCCGTCCTTGTGCGCCGCGTCATCCCCCAGCACCAGCAGTTCCGCCCCCAGTTCCACCGCCCGGCGGTAGACCGCCAGGCACCACTCGGTGCGCAGCTCCAACAGCTCATGCACCAGCCCCGGCTGGTCCACCAGGTTGAAAAAGAAGCGCTCAAACCCCATGGCCATGTAGGCCGCAGTCAAAGGGCCAATGTGCGTGCCAAACAGAATGGCGTGGTCGGGGAAGCGCCGGCGCACGCGGGCGATGGCCTCTTCGTCAAAGAGCTCCCGGGCATACTCCAGCGGCGGGGAATAGCGGCGCAGGTCAGCGCGGGTCTTCACCGCGCCGCCGGCGTACATGCCTCCCCGCCAGATGCGCCCCCACTCGTCCACCCCGTCCTTCCAGGCGTTGGAGCCCGGCGGGGTGCACGTGGGCAGCAGGATGGCGTCCTGGCCCAGGTTGGCGTAGGCTTCCCAGGGGTCTGCCTGCCCCAGCTCGTCCAGGCAGGCGTCGATCCACACCTCCATGCGCGGCATGCGGTCAGGGACGCCGCGGCGCAGGGTGGTAAACAGGCGCTGGCGAGGGGTCATGCTGCCGGACGCCATGCTCTCAGCCTCCTCCGTTGAAAGACTGCCAGGCATGCTGCAGATAGGCCTGGTCTGGGGAGTCCGGACCGGCGCCAGGCGCCAGGAAGTCCACCTGGCGGGCGCCAACAAAGGCAGCAAAGCCCTGCAGGCCACGGGCCAGCGCGGCGGCAAAGGCTGGATCCTGAGCCGGGGCATGCTCTTCCAACCAGAAGCCGTTGATCCACAGCGTTCCCGAGGCGCGCTCCAGGCGCGGGTCGAGGCGCGCCTCCAGCCGGTCGCCGTACAGCACGGGCAGGGTGTAATAACCCCAGCGACGCTGGCTGGCGGGTTTATACACTTCCCAGGTGTAGTCGAAGTCAAACCACTGCTTTGCCCGCCCGCGGGCGCTGACGATGTCCAGGGGGGCCAGGAAAACCGCCTGCTCCAGGCTGGTGGATTGCAGGGGCTGCCAGCCCGGCGGGATGGCGCCCGCTTCCAGGGTTTCCAGCAGTTCCAGGTCCCCGGACCGGGTAAAGTGCAGGCCCTTCATCCCCTCCACCTGCACCGCGGCCGCCGCGCCCTGCTGCACCAGCCTCTCCAGCCTGGCCCGGTCCTCGGCAGGTTCCAACCAGCGCTGCAGGCAGCTTGCCACGTCGTTTGCCCAGGTCCGCTGTGGCGCCAGCCCGTAGAAAGCCAGCGACTTACGGGAGAAGAAAGCCTCGGCTTCACCTTCCTCCGCCGTCCAATCCCAGGCGGGCGGCGCCACCTGGCTGCGCAGGGCATACCGCCGGTCAAAGCCCTGGCGGTGGTGGATCATCACCTCGCCCACCAGCCACATCCAGTACAGCGCCAGCGCCGAGTCCTTGCGCCCGCGATACGAATTGACCCGGGCTGTCCCGGCAAAATCGCGGTTGCCCAGCGGGCCGCGCCTGTGCAGCTCATCGCGGATCGACTGCAGCAGCCTGGTATTGGCCGAGATCTGCTGCCAGCGGGGGTGCTGGCGCAGGCGCTGCATGGCCACGCCCCAGTATGGCAGCTCGCGCATCGGGTAGAGGGACAGGCGGCCCCGGTAGTCAAAAAACTCCCGCTGCCGGTAAGCCACCTGGTCCAGGTGCGCCGGGGAGTAATCGATGACCCGCCCCCACAGGGCAATATCCTGGCTGCGGGCAGCCACGTTTAGCGGGTCTAACTGCAGGCCTTCCATGACGCGCAAAGCGCTGGCCGTTCCCTCAACACCCTGCCAGCGCCGCCCGGGCCACAGCCCCTGGCGGCCCAGCACGAAGCGCCGGGCGGTGATTTTGGAGATGGTGACTGGATGCATGGGTGAATCTTACCCGACAGCAGCTTTCCTGCCAATGGAAATCCTGCTCCCCAAGCGGCTTTTGTCAAAAAGTTATCCTTTTACACTTGACATATCGTAAACGGTGTTTATAATATAAACACTGTTTACGATAAAGGAATTCATCATGTCCCCACGCACACGCAAAGAGAAAGTCTACCAGGCCACCCAGGCGGCGATCAAGGACAGCGCCTGGCGGCATATCGCCGCCGAGGGCGCCGCAGCCCTCAGCCTGCGCGCCATTGCCCGCGAGCTGGAGGTCACCGCCCCGGCGCTCTACCGCTACTTCGCTGACCGGGACACGCTGGTCACCGCCCTGATCATCGATGCCTACCTGTCCTTTGGCGACAGCCAATTCCAGGCGCTTGAAGCGCTGCCAGCAAACGACCTGGAGGGCCGCCTGCTGGCAGCCGGGCAGGCCTACCGCGCCTGGGCCGTCGCTCACCCCGAGCGCTTCCAGTTGATCTTTGGCACCCCCATCCCCGGCTACCACGCCCCGCTGGAGCAGGTCATGCCGGCTGCGGCGCGCTCGCTCAGCGCCCTGGTGAGCGTGGTGGAGGCGCTACGCCTGGGCGGGCGGCTGCGCCTGTCCGAGGCGCTGCCCGTGGCAGCAGAAAAACAGGCCGCTTTTGAGACCTGGAAACTATATGGCGGCCAGGTCGATATCCGCTCTTTCTCCATCGCCATCCGCATCTGGATCCGGGTGCACGGCGTGGTCTCACTGGAGATCAGCGGCAACCTGCCGCCCTACGGCCCCTCGGCAGAAGACATCTACCGGAGTGAGCTGGAGACCATCGTGCGGCAGTTTGTCCAGTAAACCTGGTTTATTCATAAATTTTGGAGGGTTCAATGTCTGAAACACACGTCATCTTTGGCAGTGGGCCGCTGGCACAGGCGGTGATGCGCGCTCTGCTCCAGGACGGGCAGGCGGTGCGCATGATCAACCGCTCGGGGAAGCGACCGGCGGATGTCCCGGAACAGGTGGAGATGCTGGGAGGCGATGCCTACTCGACCGACTTCACCCGCCAGGCCGCGCGCGGTGCGGCGGTGGTCTACCAGTGCGCACAGCCGCCCTACCACCAGTGGTCGGAGAAATTCCCGCCTCTGCAGGCGGCCATCCTGGAAGGAGCGGCAGCCAACCAGGCGCGCTTGATCGTCGGCGAGAACCTGTACATGTACGGCGACACGCACGGCACGCCGATGACCGAGTCCACCCCAGTCCAGCCCCACACGCGCAAGGGAAAGACCCGGGCGCAGATGTCGGAGGCGCTGCTGGCTGCACATCGCAGCGGCAGGGTTCAGGTGGCCCTGGCGCGCGGCGCCGATTTCTACGGCCCTGGCGTGCTCGAATCAACCATGGGCGAGCGCGCCATCCTGCCCGCCCTGCAGGGCAAGTCCGCCTCGCTGGTGGGCAAGCCTGACCTGCCCCACACCTACACCTACATCAACGACTTTGGCAAAGCCATGGTCATCCTGGGGCAGCACGAAGAGGCGCTGGGGCAGGCCTGGCACGTCCCCAACCCGCCTACCCTGACCCAGCGGGAGCTGATGACCCTGTTCTTCCAGGAGATCGGCCGGCCGCCAAAGATGAGCGGCATGGGCAAGACCATGATGGCTATCGGCGGCCTGTTTGTCAGCGGGGCGCGCGAAACGGTGGAGATGATGTACGAATTCGAGCAGCCCTTCAACGTGGACTCAAGCAGGTTCACCCGGGCGTTCGGCATGCAGGGAACGCCGCACCAGGAAGCGGTCAAGGCTACCGTGGCCTGGTACCGCCGCTGGACGGCTGCACATCCTTCTTAATCGCTGCGGATCACCGCCCCCTTGTCCGCCGATGCAGCCAGCCGGGCGTACAAAGCCAGGTAGCCGCGCTTGAACCTTGGCTCAGGGCGGCGCCAGCCAGCCAGGCGGTCCGCGATCTGCTCCTCGCTGAGATGCAGATGCAGGCTGCCATTCGGGATGTCGATGGTGATACGGTCGCCATCCCGGACGGCGGCCAGCGGGCCACCCTCGGCTGCCTCCGGTGAGATATGCCCGACAAAACAGCCGCTGCTGGTGCCCGAGAAGCGCCCATCGGTGACCACCGCCGTCTTCAGCGCCAGCCCGCGACCGTAAAGCAGCTTCATCGCCGTCGCCATTTCGCGCATCCCGGGACCGCCCTTGGGGCCTTCGTAGCGGATCACGATCACCTCCCCGCCGGTGATCTCGCCATCCAGGATGGCCCGGTTGGCTGCCTCCTCCGTATCAAAGCAGCGGGCCGGGCCGCTGAAGGTGTGCATCTCGGGGTGGATGGCCGCCGGCTTGATGACCGCCGAAGCGGGGGCCAGGTTACCCCACAACACCGCCAGCCCGCCGCCCTGGCTCCACGGGTTGCGCAAAGGCCGGATGATGCGCCCATCCGGGGGCGGCGCCCCGGCCACGTTATCCGCCACACTGCCACCCGTCACAGTCAGCGCCTGCCCGTGCAGCAGCGGCAGCAGCTCCTTCATCACGGCCGGGACGCCTCCGGCAGCGTGAAAGTCGGGTACATTGGGTGCGGCAGCCGGGTTGACCCGGGCGATAGTCGGCGTCGCCTGGCTTAGCTCGCCAATCTCCTTCACACCCAGCTCGACCTCTGCCTCGTATGCCAGTGCCAGCAGGTGCAGGATGGTGTTGGTCGAGCCGCCGATGGCGGCACTCAGGCGGACGGCATTCTCAATCCCCCTACGGTTGATCATCTGCCGGGCAGTGACGCCGTTCCTGACCAGCTCCATCACCTGGCGCCCGGAAGCCTGGGCCACCCGCAAGCGGTCGGCGCGCACCGCCGGGATGGTGGCGCTTCCCGGCAGGCTCAGTCCCAGCGCCTCCGCCAGGCAGCACATGCTGTTGGCGGTGCCCATGAATGAGCAGGACCCACAGCCCGGAGCAGCGCAGTCCTCCAGGCGCAGGTAGCTTGTTTCGTCGATCTTCCCAGCCTTAAGCATCCCCAGCCCCTCGGTGATCGAGGTGGTGTCGGCTGCACGCCCGTCGAACTCGCACCCCCCCTCCATCGGCCCTCCGGCTACGAAGATGGCAGGGATATCCAACCGGGCAGCGGCCATCAGCATCCCCGGAACGATCTTGTCGCACGAACCCAGCAGGACCACCCCATCCAGGCGGTGGGCTTCCGCCATCATCTCGATGCTGCTGGCGATCAGCTCACGCGTGGGCAGGATATAGTGCATGCCATCGTGCCCGTTGGCGATGCCGTCGCAGGCGGCAATCACCCCGAACTCTACCGGCGTGCCCCCGGCCTGGGTGATCCCCTGGCGCACATATTCGGCCACCCGGTCCAGGTTGAAATGACCAGGCACCAGGCGGTTCCACGAATTGGCCACCCCGATCAGCGGGCGCGACAGGTCATAGTCGCTGTAGCCCATGGACTTGAACAACCCGCGCACCTTGGAGCGCTCGGGCCGTTTGAGAATGTCTTTGCTGCGCCAGAACATATTCACTCCTTCAGGCTGAGATCAGAATCATTATAATCCGCTCCTCCAGGAAATTTGTTGTACAATGGGGAAGCGGGGAGCCCAGACTGGGCGCCATCCCCTGCGTTTCAAACCCGGCCTTTTTTGGAGAAACATTGTCTGCCCTGCTGAAGAAAATCAAAGCGATCCCCAAGATCTATGCCCTGGCGATTGTGCTCATCGTCATTGGGCTGGCGCTGGCTGTGCGCTACGGCATCCGCACCTTCTTCGCCTTTCGCGAGATGCGCTATGCCAGCCTCAACAACTTTGCGGCTGGCGACCTCGACGTCAATCTGATCCGCCCCTGGATGACGCTGCGCTATATTGCCGTGGCGTATGCGGTGCCCCAGGAGTACCTGCTCCACGAGACCGGTATCCCGATCAAGATCCGCAGCAGCATGACCTCGCTGCGCACGCTGAACAACGATCTAAACCTGGGCTGGGAGGGCAGTACACCGGTCCTGCAAACCAAGATCCAGCAGGCGATCATCGAGTACCGTAAGAACCCGGTGCCTACCGGGCTGCTGGAACGCGGCGTGCGGGATTGGATGACCGTCCAGTACATTGCCAACAGCACCGGCATCTCGGCCGAGCAGATCTTTACCCAGATCGGCATCCCGGCAGATGACAACGCCAACAAGCCGCTCGGATTCCTCAGCGATGAAATCCATTACCCGGGCGGACCTGATGCGTTGATCCGGGCGGTCCAGCACGTGGTCGACACTTCCCCTCGCTCCACCCCCACCCCATGAGCAGCCTGGATCTGAGCTCCCTGGTCCTGGGCTGGATCACCGCCTATGGATCCCCTATGGTAGGCCTGACGCTGCTGATCGGCGCCCTGGGCATTCCCATTCCAACCACCCTGGTGGTCATTGTCTCGGGCGCCTTTGTGCGCCTGCAGTACCTGGACATCTATTCCACGCCCTCCCTGGGCCTGCTGGGGGCGGTGATCGGAGACATTGCCGTCTTTGCCGTAGGTTGGCTGGCGCGGCCGTGGATCCAGATGCGTTTTGGCGCCTCCCCCTTCTGGATCAAATCCCAGGCTTTCTTTGCCCGCCGGGGCGGCATCTCAATTTACCTCACCCGCTGGCTGCTCACCTCGCTGGCCATCCCGGTCAACCTGATCGCCGGCGGCAGCGGTTACCCGGTTGGGAGGTTCCTGCTCTTCGATATCACCGGTGAGCTCACCTGGATCGTCCTGTACGGCTCGCTGGGCTATGCCTTTGGCAGCCAGTGGGAGCTGATCAGCGATTTCATCTCCAACTTCAGCGGCATGATCCTGGGCGTGCTCGCCCTGGCGGCCGGCGTATACCTGCTGGTAAAATTCCGTCCCAAGAACTCAGCCAAAGCTGAAAACAGCGAGGCGCCGACCGGGTGACGCCAGGCCGCCGGCTGGCGCTTATCCCCCAAATGGACCATTGATCGCAGGCAGGCTGCATGGGTATACTGTTTGCAGCAGGAGGTCACCCCTATGAAACTGCAGCACCGTTCCCTTGCCTGGATCTGCCTGTTCCTGACCTGCGGCGCCATGACTGCTGCCATCCTGGCGCCGGCATCCGCTGCCGGGCGCTCCCTGGCACACGCACCCCTCTCCCCCGCCCTCACTCCTGCGGCTGACGACGACTGGCCTCAGCTAGGTCATGACGCGCAGCACAGCAACGCCTCGACCGCCCAGGTCGATCCCCCTTACTGTTACGTCTGGAAATGGTACGAGGCGCCGCTGCCCTCCCGCGCCCAGCCGGTAGTGGCTGCAGGCCGGCTGTTCATCGGCTCAGCCGACGGGGTGCTGTACGCGCGCAGCGCGGCCAGCGGCGCCGCGCTGTGGACCTTCAACGCCGGCAGCCCGATCCGCCATTCGGCGGCGGTATCCGGAAATACGGTGATCTTCAGCGACCACTCCGGCTACACCCGGGCGCTGGAGGCAGGCAGCGGCGCCCTGTTATGGCAGACCTTCACCGGCTCCAGCAGCACCGCCCCGCTGATCGACGCCGCCCGCGGCCGGGTCGTGGTCGCCAGCGCCACGGGCGAGCTGACGGCGCTGGGGTTGGCAGACGGGCGGGTTGCCTGGACCTTCCAGGCTGGCGCCCCGCTGCTCACCTCCCCGGCACTGAGCGCGGAGGGCAGCCTGGTGCTCACCGGCAGCGAGGCAATCGAGGCTATCGCCATCAATGCCAGCGATGGCGTCCTGGCCTGGCGCACCCCCCTGCAGGGGCAGTCTCTGGCCGAGCGCTACCCGGTGGTGAGCGGAGGTGATGTCTTTTACCGCTCCCAGCCGCTGTATTTCTTCCACCTGCTACTTCAGGAGGGGGACAACGTACTGGATCTGGCCGGGGCGCTTGACCCGGATTGGGAGGCAGACTGGCTGCGAGTGCGGCCGAACATCCTGAGCTATCTGGAGGCCCAGCCAGAGAAACAGACCTTCTTTACGCTGCAGGCTACCAGCGGGATGCTGCGCAGCCCGGCGCCGGTACTCTACACCTACGGTGATAACGATATCCCCCACCTGCCGGTGGTCGGCCCGCAGGGGATCTACCTCACCTACCGCGCCCGCCACGGCATCCAGACTGACGGCGGCTCGGTGCATGTTTCATCCGAATATGACGCCGAACTGGGACAGATGGACCCTGACACACTGGATATCCGCGGGCTGCGCCAGGCAAACTACCCGGCCTATTCCGCCGAGTTCCGCCTGACCTCGGATGAGCCGGCAGTGCTGACCCTGGGCGGGGACACGCTGTGGGTGGACAATTGGGAGCGCCTGGGCGGGCTCAACCTGCAAAGCGGCGCCCTGGTACACGTGGGCAACGTCTCCAACGACTGGCCCGAATGCCTGCTGCAGAAACGCGCCGGGGAGGCAGGGGACGCCGGCGCAAAACTCCCGCGTGAGGCGGACTGCGGCCCCAGCGGACCCAACCCGTTCTTCCCCCTCTCTGGCACCGCCAGCGACCCGGCTTACCCCTTCCCCTCGCCGCGAGTGACGGAAGGAGCCGTGCGCGGCGGGGTGGTGGCGGCGGAGGGGATGCTTTACTGGCGCGTGATCGAGGGTGGGCTGGCAGGCATCGCCCACCGGGAGGGCTCCACCTGCCCGGCGCCGCTGGTCTACACCCACACCATCACCACTCCGCCCATGCTCCCAGCCTACCAGCCAGATCATCCCATCCGCCTGGATGCCACCCGCCCGCTGACGGATTACATCCTGCTTGATCTGACCAGCCCGGCAGCTGCCCCCAATATGCTCCTGGCTGGCAAGCTGCGCCTGGCGGTGAGCGAGCTGGTTAGCGGCAGCCAGCACCTGGTACCCTTCTTCCTGGAGCGCGGCTTCACCAACCCCCAGATCTGGCCGGCGGACACCCAGGCAGACAAGACCGGCATCCCGGCGATCACCTTCGGCGCCAACGGCAACGCCGACTGGCATGACCCCGCCGAGCTGCTCTACTCGCTGGCGCTGGCCTACCCCTACCTGGACGCCCCGCTGCAGGCGCAGGTTAAGGCCTATATCGAGGCGGAACTGGAACGCTACCCACTGCTGGAGGACCTGCCCTGGGGCGATGCCAGCCGCGACTGGCTGCACCAGGGCGCACCGCGCGAGCGCTACGCAGTGCCCATGCGGGGCCAGCTCAACAACTGGCCGCCGCCGGCAGCGCCGATTACCGGGCTGTACGCCCTGTGGCTGTGGTCCAGGAACACCGGCGACTGGTCCTACGCCCAGGCGCACTGGCCCCAGGCCAGGTCTTTATTCAATTCCCGCCAGGGCAGCCTGGACACCTACTACGCCAACCTGGCCGGCGCTTTTGGCTATGCCCGCCTGGCGCAGCACTTCGGTGACAGCGCCGCCCAGGCTGAGGCCAGCGCCGCGGCATTGAGCGCCCTGCAGGCCGGGTTGGACTTCCCCGCCCGCCAGCAGGCCGCCGCGGCGGCTTACCTGGACCCGCGCCAGCGAGCCACGGGCTGGTACCTGCCGGTTTTCTACGGCATGACCCCCGAGGTGGGGCTGTACCTGCGGGAGCAGACCGCCGGGCAGGCCCGGCAGCACGTGCTGGAGCGCGAGGGCGGCGACAGCCTGCGCTGGTGGTACCTGACCCGCGCCGGGGTGCACGCTGAAGAAGGCGAGACATCCTATGTTGCCCCCATCGCCTCCTGGTCGCACTTCCTGGCGCACGCCTACATCCTGGGTGACACCCAGGAGGACCTGCTGCGCTGGCTGGACCGCCCCTGGGGGCGCGGCGATCTGTACTACATCCAGAAGCTGGCGGCCGCCCTGGGCGCGCCGCGCAGCGCCCGTTCCCGCACCTGGCTGCCGCTGGCAGCCCTGAACCGCGGGTCCGCTGCAAGCAGCCAGGCAGCTGGCGCAGCAAGCTTTTTGCGCTTCGACAGGCTCAGCGCACAGCCTGTCTACCTGCCGCTGGTGACCAGCCATAAACCTGTAACCCTGCAGGTGAACGCCCCCTATTTCCCGGGGGCGGATATCGGGAAAGACAGGTTCGGCGAGACCGCCATCTTCTGGTATGGCAAAGTCAGCCCTGACCTGAATTACACCGATGTGCGCCTGGCGTACAATGCAAGCGAGCTGTATGTTTACCTGGCGGTCTTCGACCGCCGCCTGTGGTTTGCCGACCCACCGCAGCCCGCCGCGCTGATCGATTGGGACGCTGCCCGCCTGTACCTGGACACCCACAGCCCTCCCGGCCCGGCCCTGGGAGCGTCCAGCCTGCGCTTTACCGCCCAGTTGAACGGCAGCCAGGACGACCCGGCCTACGAGCTGACGGAGAGCGGCGCCAGCGGCGCCTGGCAGCCAGCCAGCATACCGTTCTACACCCTGCCCGGCTGGCGCGGGGATGCCCTGAACAACGACGGCGATGACCGCGGCTGGGCAATGACCTTCCGCATCCCCTTCAGCAGCCTGGGGCTAAGCGGTCTACCGGCGCACGGCGCCTGCTGGTCCCTGGGGCTGGAGACGCATGACCGCGACAGCCAGGCAGGAGCATCCACCCCGGGCTTTTCCTGGCCGCCGGAAATGGAGCCTGGCAGGCCGGGTACCTGGGGCAGGCTGTGCTTCGGCCTGCCCGCTTACACCCCAACCGTCACCACCCCGGCCGGATCACTCACCATCCGTCACAAGCTAGACGGAGCAGATGTCCCGGATGCCGCCGTGGGCGGGTCTTCGATCTGCGGCAGCGGCGTGGACTTCTGGAACGCATGGGGGGATGCCAGCGAGGAAGAATACCACGAAGGGCTGGCTCCCGGTGATTTCAACATCCAAAACCAGGCGGACGTAGCAGACTGGCCGTGCTTCAGCCGCTATTACGTTGCGTTCCCCCTGGAAGCGCTGCCGCCCGGAAAAGTGATCATCTCCGCTACACTGACCCTGCACCAGTTTGGCGGTGCCGGCGCTGCCGGCCAGGCGCAGCCCTCCCTGGTCCAGGCGCTGCGCGCGGCCTCTGGGTGGAAGAAAGGCAGCCTGACCTGGAACAATGCCCCGCTGGCGCTGGAAAACGCCGCCCGCCTCTGGGTAGACCCGCTGAACAGCACCCCGGCCTGGCCGGGCGTGCCGCGCACCTGGGATGTCAGCTACGCTGCCGCCCAGGCCTATGCCGAGGGCCAGCCGCTGCGCCTGGCACTCTACAGCGCCGATTCGGCTTATCACTCGGGCAAGTACTTCGTCTCCTCCGACACCGGCGACTGGAACGCCGCCGGGCGGCCCACCCTGGTTGTCACCTGGGGCAATCCTTGAACAGGAGCGCGTGAGATGTCTGACTACGAATACAAGGGATTAATGGCTGAAGCCTGGGACGTGCTGCGCGGCGACACATCTCGCTGGGCCGACCGCTTCTTTTACCTCGAAGCTGTCCAGAAGTACGGCCAGCCGGTGCTGGATATCGGCTGCGGCACCGGCAGGCTGCTGCTGGATTACCTGGGCCAGGGGATCGACGTGGATGGGGTAGACAATTCACCGGAAATGCTGGCGCTGTGCCGGGTCAAAGCCCGCGCCCTGGGATTGGAGGACCACTTCGACCATCTCGAACGGCTGTATGAGCAGCCCATGGAGGAGCTGCGCCTGCCGCGTGCTTACCGCACCATCCTGATCCCCTCCAGCTCGCTTCAGCTGGTGGTCGACCCGGACCACGCGCTCCAGGCGGTGCGGCGCATCTATGCCCACCTGGAGCCGGGCGGCGCCCTGGCGGCGTCTTTTATGACCCTGTGGGCTCCAGGAGAGCCGCTGGAGAGCAGCAACGAAACCAGCGCCCGCCGCCCGGCTGACGGGGCGCTGTTCCGCCGCTACTCCCGCTCCCGCTACGACCCAGGCAGCGAGTGCGAGCACACCGAAGATCTTTACCAGGTGCTCATCGATGGCCAGGTTATCGCCCAGGAGCAGCACCGCCGCTCACCAGCGACACGC
>CAIQIV010000275.1 GCA_903871905.1 uncultured Chloroflexota bacterium
AACGAATTTTCCACAAATGGGGCATTTCTGAGCAGGACTAGTATTTATTGGATCCATTAATTCACCATGCGCCCATCTGGTTCCAAAACGATCGTCATTCTCTGGCTGTAAGATAAAATATTTCATTTAAAGTATTGTAGAATCTCATTGATCCTTATCAATGCGTCTGGAAACCTTGCCGAAACATCCGGGATATTCGTATACATGTATTCTAACTCTTCCAGAAATTCAGCAGGTGTGGCATCTAGGTTTTCTTCCAACCAGATAATTACTCCCCGATCAATTGCTCTGTGCCATGCCTGATACCCTCTATGACTCGCCAAGTCGATGGCTTGAACCAACAGGTCTTCCCTATTAAATATGCCTTTTAAATGCGGAATCTGCTGGAATCGTCGCCGTGGGCGTCGGCGTCTCGCTGGGCGCCGGATCATCCGCGGCGGCAGGCTGCGCCGGGGCGACCTGCACCAGCAGCAGCGACAGGATGACGACCAGCGAACACAGGCGAGCGCCCCAGGACAGCAGTGAGCGTCGAGTAGTTGGCATACCAAAAACCCCTTTCTATGACCGCATCCATTGTGAGGCGGGGGATTACCACGTTGGCGGCCGTCTCCCCATTGATGTGACACCGGTAAGTTGTTCAAATGCCTGGCAAAACACTAAGTGAAAACCATAACCATTCCAGGTAGGCACAGGATACCGGAACGGACTGAAGCTGTCAACCTGATTGGTGTAATATCTTTTATGTGACATTTTGTCTTGTTGTTCCTCTGCCTCGTTTCCCCTTTGAATCATTCTCTTGTAATCCTAGAACTACCGTGCTATCATTGAACCGAAAACATCCCTGGTTTGATCCCGGGCAATTGTTTCGTATTGTTTTTTTGGATCAATTACAGAAAGCGCCGCATGTCTTTTTTCACCCCCTCGCAAATTGAGCTGGTTGACCTGCCCCTCGCTGCGCACGTTTTTCTCGAAGGGCCGGCCGGCTGCGGCAAGACCACCGTCGCCGTCGAGCGCCTGCTGCGCCTGTTGGCCTCCGGCGTCCCCGGCGGGCAGATCCTGCTCCTGCTGCCCCAGCGCACCCTGGGCGGGCCGTTTGAGGCCGCCCTGCAGGCCCCCGGGGTGATCGCCGGCAGCTCTCCCTCCCTGCTCACCGCTGGCGGCCTGGCGCAGCGCATGGTTGAGCTCTTCTGGCCTTTGGCCGCCGCCTCTGGCGCCGGCTTCGCTCACCCCGACCGCCCTCCCGTCTTCCTCACCCTGGAGACCGCTCAGTACCACATGGCGCACCTGGCGCGCCCCCTGTTTGCCCAGGGCTATTTTGCCTCGGTTACCATCGAGCGCAACCGCCTGTACAGCCAGGTGCTGGACAACCTCAACAAGTCAGCCCTGGTCGGTTTTCCCCTGGCCGAGATCGGCGAGCGCCTCAAGGCCGCCTGGAACGGCGAGCCCAGCCAATTGCGCGTCTACCAGGATGTGCAGTACTGCGCCGGCCTCTTTCGCCAGCACTGCCTGGACCACAACCTGCTTGACTTCTCCCTGCAGGTGGAGGTCTTCTGGAAGCGCCTGTGGCCCGACCCGCTCTGCCGCAGCTTTCTGCAGCGCACCTACCGCCATTTGATTTTTGACAACCTGGAAGAGGACACCCCCTTCGCCTGCGACCTGCTCCACGATTGGCTGCCCGACCTGGACTCTGCCCTGGTGGTTTACGATCACCAGGCCGGCTACCGCCGCTTCCTGGGCGCCGACCCGCAGCAGGCTTACCGCCTGAAAGCCGCCTTCCCTGTCCAGGCTGTGCTCGAAGAGCAGTTGGTCAATTCACCCTCCGTGTGGACGCTTTCGCAGGTCTTGGGCCAGGCTGTGCGCCGCCAACCGCTTGCTCCCGCGCTCCAGCTCTCGCTCCCGGAGCCCAGCCTGCAGCCCCGGCCGCTGGCTGCCCCGCTGGCGGCTGGGGCGCCGGCCGTGGCCGAAGCGAGCGCCGCCGGCTACCCGGCCTGGGGCTGGGTGCGCGACTCGTTCTCCCTGGGCGCCCACCGCTTTTTCCCCCAGATGCTGGATTGGGTGGCTGCCGAGACCCGCCGCCTGGTCTTTGACGAAGGCCTGTCCCCCGCTGAGATCGTCATCCTGGCGCCCTTCCTCTCGGATGCGCTGCGCTTCTCCCTGGCCAACCGCCTGGAGGCGCTGGGCGTCCCGGTGCGCTCCCACCGCCCCTCCCGCTCCCTGCGCGATGAGCCCGCCGCGCGCACCCTGTTGACCCTGGCTTGCCTGGCCCACCCGGCCTGGGGCATGGCGCCAGACGACCACGAGGTGGCCTATGCCCTGGTGCAGGCCATCGATGGCCTGGACCTGGTGCGCGCCCGTCTCCTGGTGGGCAAGGTCTATCGCAGCCAGAAACCGGTCCTGGCTGCTTTTGACCACTGCCCGGCCGCGCTGCGCGAGCGCATCAGCTACCGCCTGGGACAGCGCTATGAGGCCTTGCGCCTCTGGCTGTTGGATTACCAGGAACAGTCTGCTGCCGGCGGGGTTGGCCCGGACGCTTTTGATGCCTTCCTCTCCCGCCTGTTTGGCGAGCTGCTGTCCCAGCCGGGTTTTGGCTTCCATGTCCACCTGGATGCCGGCCGGGTGGCAGCCAACCTGGTCGAGTCGGTGCGCAAGTTCCGCTGGGTCACCGGCGATATGCTGGCAGAGGCCGGGGTTCCGCTGGGGTTGGAGTACTTGATGATGGTCGCCGATGGTGTGCTGGCCGCCCAGTACCTTGGAGGCTGGCAGCCGGGCGGGGAGGACGCCGTGCTGCTGGCCCCGGCCTATACATTCTTGATGAGCAACCGTCCCGTGGCGGTCCAGTTCTGGCTGGATATCGGCTCGCGCGGCTGGTCGGAGCGCCTGGATCAGCCGCTCACCCAGCCTTATGTCCTCAGCCGCTCCTGGGAGCCCGGCCGCCTGTGGACCGACCACGACGAGGTGCAGGCCAGCCAGCAGGCCCTGGAGTCCCTGGTGGCCGGCCTGCTCAACCGCCTGCGCCAGCATCTCTACCTGGCCTTCAGCGACCTGGGGGAGCAGGGTTTCGAACAGCGCGGCCCGCTGCTCCACATTGTGCAGCGCCTGCTGCGCGCGCTGCCCCAGGATGCCCTGCCCGCAGAGGAGGCGCAATGACCCGGCCACGCCTGCGCCCTTCCCAGGAGCAGATTTTAGCCTACCAGGCCGGCCGCATGGGCATCTCCGCCGTCCCGGGGTCGGGCAAGACCTGGACCCTGGCCCGCCTGGCCGCCGAGCTGATCAACCGCGGCCGGCTGGAGGAGGACCAGGAGGTGCTGGTGGTCACCCTGGTCAATTCCGCCGTGGATAACTTCAACCAGC
>CAIQIV010000276.1 GCA_903871905.1 uncultured Chloroflexota bacterium
CCCAGCGCCGACAATACCCTGCGCCATCACACCCAACGGCTGCTGGCGCAATTATCCGCGCCGGCCTTCTACCAGGACTTGCTGGCGCGGGGAGAGAGCTTCATCCAGAGTTTACCCTCCCCTGCATAACTGCTGGGAGGCCTGGCAAAAGGATCAAAAGAACAGACCAACAAAGAAGGGAAAAACGTCATGCTTGAACAGGCAAGAACCATAGCTGCCCAGATCTCCTCCTGGCGGCGGGAATTCCACCGCAGCCCAGAGCTGGGCTTTCACGAGCACCACACTGCTGACCGCCTGGCGCATATCGTCCAGGAAATGGGCTGCCGCGTCCGACGCGGCGTGGGCGGAACCGGGATCATCGCCGAGTTGGGCACGGGAAACCCGGTGGTCGGCATCCGGGCGGACATGGACGCTTTGCCCATCCAGGAGGAAAACGCCTGCGAATATACATCGCAGGTCGCCAATGTCATGCATGCCTGCGGCCATGACAGTCACATGGCCATGGCGCTGGGCGCTGGGGCGCTGCTGGCCAGGGAGAGCTTCCCCGGCACCCTGCGCCTGATCTTCCAGCCGGCCGAGGAGATCGGCGACGAGAATGGGGTCAGCGGCGCGCCGCATATGATCGCTGATGGCGCCGCCGAGGGGCTCAACTCTGCCATTGCCCTGCACATCGATCCGGCGCTTCCAGTGGGAGCAATTGCCATCGAAGCCGGCCCTTCATCCGGAGGCGTGGACACATTCCATGCCGCTGTGATCGGCTCAGGAGGGCACGGCGCTTTTCCCCACCTCACCGTTGACCCGGTGTTTCTCAGCGGCTACATCATCCTCGCCCTGCACGGCATCGTCTCCCGCCGCCTCGAGCCGACCCAGCCTGCCGTGCTCAGCATTGGCTCCATCCACGGCGGCGATGCCAGCAACGTCATCCCCTCACGCGTGGAGATGAGCGGCACCATCCGCTACATGGCTATGGAAATCCACCAGACGATCAAAGAGGAAATCCAGCGCGCCATGGAGATCACCCGCGCCCTGGGCGGAGACTATGAGCTGCGATTCGAATTGGGCTACCCGCCAATGATCAACGACCGCCGCGTGTCCGACCTGATCAGCCAGGTCGGCAGCGATCTCCTGGGCCCCGACAACGTGCAGGTACCCGCAAAACACCTGGGCGCCGAGGACTTTGGCAGCTTCACCCAGGCCGTCCCCGGGGCAATGTTCAGCCTGGGCTGCCTCATTGAGGGCGACGAGCGCTTTGTTCATCATCCACGTTTTGATATGGATGAGCGCTGCCTGCCCATCGGTTCTGCGATCCTGGCAGAAACCGCCCTGCGCCTGCTGCGCAATCCAATCCAATAACCAAAGTGAGGCAAAAGCCGGGTTCCTGCCCCGGCTTTTATTCTGCTGCTAACGCCAGATGTTCTCGTAAGCATGCTCTCCCTGCAGCAGGTCTCCGCGGGCAAAGCGCTCCGGGTTGAAGGAAGAGATGTCCACCGTGCGCGACCTGCCGTCGACGATCAGCTCCGCCATGCATGCCCCCACCGCCGGGCCGATCTTGAACCCCGTGCCGCTGAAACCGCAGCACAGGTAAAATCCATCTGGGCCTGCCTGACCCAACACCGGGCGCTGGTCCGGGGTGATGCCGTCATAACCGCGCAACGAGCTGTGGAAGGAACCGTTTTCCATCGCCGGGATGCGCTTGCAGATCTGCTCCACCGCGCGATCCACAAAACCCGGGTCTGGAACTGCCTCCCCCTCCGGCGGTGTCTCCCCCTGCACATTTCCTTCCTCCAGGCCCACCAGGGTCAGACCGCCCGTCTCCGGGCGAAAATAGATCACCTTGGGGAAATCGATCACCGTCGGATGCCCCAGGCGCAGCTCCGGCGGGCGGCGGATGAACATGGTGTCATGCCGCCAGGTTGTGATGGGCACATCCACCTCTGCCATGCGCGCCACCTCGCCAGCCCAGGCGCCCGCCGCATCCACCACCACGCAGGCAGAGAACTCGCCCTGCGTGGTCTGGACACCCTGCACCCGCCCTCCATAGGTCTTGATACCGGTCACCTTACATCCCTGCATCAGCCGGGCGCCGCGCTGCCGGGCAGCCGCCATCAGCGACCCGGTTGTACTGCTGGGGTCCGCATAGCCTGATTCCGGCTCGTAGGCTGCAAACTCAATATCCCCAACTTCCATGGCCGGCGCCAGGCGGCGAACATCCTCTCCGGTCACCAGCAGGCTGGGAATACCCAGGCGTTGGTGCATGGCAATGTTGGCCCTTAGCGCCGGGATATATTCGGGCCCTACAAACTGCAGGAACCCGGTGCGCCGGAAGCCGCAGTCTCCCCCGACCCTGGCCTCCCAGTCTCGGAAATATTGGAAAGATTCCCATGCCAGGCGCGACTCCGGCTCCAGGTCGTAATGCATGCGCACCAGCCCGCTGGAGTGCCCGGTTGCCTCGGCTGCCAGTGTCTTGCGCTCCAGCACCAGCGGCCGCAGGCCGTAGCCTGCCAGGTGAAACGCCAGGCTTGCGCCGTGGATCCCCCCCCCAATAATGATGATATCTGCACACTCGTTCATCGACCTCCTGTAATCAGGCTGGAAAGCGCTTCCGACAGGTTATCCCCGTTTCTCACCTGGCACACCGGCACGCGCAGCGCCCGCAGCATGGCTTCCAGCTTTTCGGTAGAGAAAACGCCGCCAAAGGTTTTTGCATCGATCAGCACCACTACCGGGCGCATCCCACGCCGCAGCAGCAGCTCGGCAGTGTGAAACACTGCATCAGAAACACTGGAGGTGACCATGACCACCGTTGAACCTCGCGGCAGGCTGCGCGCTTC
The DNA here is from genome assembly GCA_903871905.1 of uncultured Chloroflexota bacterium. Lineage (GTDB taxonomy): Bacteria > Chloroflexota > Anaerolineae > Anaerolineales > UBA4823 > CAIQIV01. The sequence continues at coordinate 2,832 of CAIQIV010000276.1, forward strand.
AGCCTCCACCAGGCCGCTCAGGGGAATATTCCCTTCCCCCTGGAGCAGCGCCAGCCCCTCCAGGATCTTCGCCAGCTGGCGTCCCCCGCGCTCCGAGGGGATGATATGCAGATGTGTCCCCGAGGTGGCCAGCCCCACCGCCCGTCCCCGCTGGATATAGTAGCGCGCCAGTGAGGCGGCGATGGTCACCGCATATTCAATGGTCGCCGGTGGCAGCTCGTACTTGATGCGCTGCCGCCAGACCTCGGATGGGTCAAATTCCGCCCGCGTGTAAGGAAGTTGAGCCTGGGCCAGTTTCGCCGCATCCACAAAGATCCACACATCCGCCAGCGGGTCCAGCTCAAATTCCTTGGCGATCAGCTGGCCGCGGCGGGCAGTGCTCAGCCAGTGAATGCGGTTCAGCGGGTCGCCAGGGGCATACTCCCGCACCCCGGAGGCATTCGAGGTGATCTGCGGGGTGCGCCGGCGCAGCGCCTCGCCGCCCGGCAGCAGCCCGGGCGGGTTGGGGAAGCTGCGCACCTCCACCATCATCGGGTACACCAGCACCGATTCTCGGTTACGGACGCTGCGGCTGGTCATAAACAATCCAAACAGATCCCCCGAGATCAGGGTGGTGGGTCCCAGGGCAAACACCCCCCGGTCGGTCAGCCGGGTGCGCGCCAGGTAAGAGCGGCTCTCCCGCCCGCCAACCAGGGCCAGCACATGCGAGCCATGCGAGCCCGGCAGTGGGGATTCGTCCCGCACCTCGATCCATAAGCGCGGCAGGCGCCCTGAGTTTTGGATCTCATAGCGCTCTTCAAAGATATGGCCAACCTGGGAGCGCTGGGTGCGCGCCGTGCGCTCCAATTTAACCCCCCGTAAAGCAACCACGGACATCAGCCAACCAAACAGCAGCAGCAGCCCCCACAGGTAGCTCAGGCGATAATACAAAATGTCGCCCGTCATCATGCCAGCCAGCAGGCTGACAATGAATAAAATGATGACCACGCGCTGTGCGGAGATCATCGCCGTTTAGGACCGTGCCGTCGCCTGCTCCGCCCGCCGCGCCGCACCGCCGGTTGGGTCGCCGCCCGGCGCCGGGACAATGCCCAGCACCTCATCCACCACCTGCTCGGCGCTCAGGTCGCGCAGGCGTGCCCCCGGCCCCAGGATCACGCGGTGCGCCAGGGTAGGCACGGCCAGGTACTTGACATCGTCGGGCAGGATATAATCCCGTCCCTGGAGAGCAGCCCGGGCCTGCGCCGTGCGGTACAGCGCCAGGCTGCCCCGTGGGCTGGCCCCCAGGTACACCTCGCCATGCGCCCGGGTCTGGCGTGCAATTTCTACAATATAACGCTTCAATGCCGGCGCGGCGTACACGTTTTTGATCGCCTCCTGCGCCCACAGCAGTTCCTCCAGGCTGACCACCTGCGCCAGGTCCTGGATCGGGTGGCGGAAGTTCTGGCGCTCCAGCACTGCCACCTCGTCGTCCAGGGCCGGGTAGCCCAGGCGCAGGCGCAGCAGGAAGCGGTCCACCTGGGCCTCAGGCAGCGGGAATGTCCCCTCGTATTCGATCGGGTTCTGCGTCGCCAGCACCACGAAAGGCACGGGCAACCCGCGGGTGATGCCATCCACCGTCACGGTCCGCTCCTCCATCGCTTCCAGCAGCGCCGCCTGGGTCTTCGGGGTCGCGCGGTTGATTTCGTCTGCCAGGACAATCTGCGCCATGACCGGGCCAGGCCGAAACTCAAACTCGCGCGTCACCTGGTTGAAGATCGACACCCCCGTCACGTCACTGGGCAGCATGTCCGGGGTGAACTGAATGCGGCTGAAGCTGCACCCCAGCGAGCGCGCCAGACTGCGCGCCAGCATCGTCTTTCCTACCCCCGGCACATCTTCAATCAGCAGGTGCCCCTGGCACAGCAAACTGACCACCGCCAGTTCCACCGTTGCCCGTTTCCCGATGATGACCCTTTCAATATTTTGCATTAACCGTTCGGCAAAGCTTTGAACTTCTGGCATAACCTGCTCCATGTCAGCTGTCGCTTGAAATCAAAATCTTCAATTCCCTTCATTTTACCAGGAACACAATAAGTACAATCCACAAGAATGAATAGTTCAACGCCCGGCGCTGCTGGTAGCGCGCCGAATAAAGCAGCACTGCCAGCACCAGCCCGCAGGCAAAGCGCAGTATGCCGCCCGGTTCGCGAAAAGTAGAGAAGGGCAGGAAGGGGATGATCAGTGCATTCAGCAGCAGCCCCAGCGCCACCGGGCCGCGCTCCCGCGCCCTCCAGGAGCGCAGCCCCTGCCACATCCCCCACAGCGAGGGCAGCGCCACCGCCGGGATGAAAACCACTGCCATTGCCGCCAGCAGTACGCGGCTGTAGGCCCCAATGCGCAGCAGCCCCATGAACGGTACCAGTTCGAATGGCGTGGCCATCGCCCCTCCAGATCCCAACCCGGGCTGGCCAAAGACCCACCACAGCCATCCCTGGAACAAAGCATAGGGCAGCAGGGTATAACCGGCTAAAATGGCCGCTTCCCGGTAGCGCCGGTTGGATAGCTCTGCCAACAGAAATGCCAATACAAAAAGCACAGTCACTTCGCGCGCAAACAACGCCAGCCCCAGCAGCAGCCACGCCAGGCGCCTGTGTTCCACCTGGTACACCAGGTAAGCCAGGGCAACCAGCGCATACGCCAGCGCCTCAGGCAGGTCCAGGCGGATCGCCAGCAGAAATCCCACCCATAGTCCGTAAGTCAGGGCGTACGAGCGCCGCACCCTCCAACTCAGCAGCAGCCGGGTCACCGCCCAGGTGCCCGCCACATGCGCAGCAATGTTGATCAACGCCAATACCCAGGGAATCAGCGGAACGAATCCCAGGCTGAGCAGGCG
>CAIQIV010000277.1 GCA_903871905.1 uncultured Chloroflexota bacterium
CTGAGCTGCTGGGGACAGCATATACTCCATGAACTTCCAGGCAGCGCGGCGGCTGTCCTCATTGTCATTGGGGTTAAGGTAAAGGCTGTTAGATTGGACGTAACCGGAGAGCCGGCCATCGCGATAGGATGGCCAGGGATCAACGGCCAGGTTTCCTCCCCCAATGGCATCCTTAATCGCTTGCAGATTCCAGGTTCCATCAATAATCATACCCACTTTGCCAGCTTTAAAGCGTTCAAGGTCGCGGTTCGCCAAAAATTCGGTAGGCCCGGCCTCTTCAAAGCGGCGCAGCAGGTCAACCCATTCCAATCCCTTGCCGTCATTAAACACGGGATTCCCTGATCCATCCATCAACCGTCCCCCGATACCATTCAGATGCGCACCAGAGTAAAAAAAGCTGCGCTCCAGGTATGCGCCGATGATATCTGCATGAGTGGCGGACCGCGCCAGGGTGATCAACTCATCGAGTGTAGTCGGTGCCTGGGAGATCAGGGCTTTATTCCGATAGAGCACTACTCCGCGCATTTCATAGGGCAGGCCGATCAAGGCATCCCCTTGTTGGACGGATTGCAAGGAAGGAGGCGAAATAGTTTTTAGCAAAGTCTCGGGCGCCAGGGGGGTGAGGTCGGCGATCTGCCCTTCACCATACAATATCGGTCCCCACTGGTCTGGACCCATTAGCAGTGTAGGACCATATCCTTCTCTTTGTTCGGTGCGGTAGCGCTCGCGCAAGATTTCTGGTGGGACATAGGTTATGTTGAACTGCACATCTGGATAATTGGCCTGGAAATCTCGGATAATTTGTACCAGGGTTGGTACCCGGGTTTCATCCCAGGAATGCCACAGGGTGATCGTACCCTGGTAAACGATCGGAGTGGAGGTGGGTGTGGGCAGTGGAGGTCGGGTCTGGGTGGGAAGAATCGGTGGGGTCATGGTTGGGGATGGTGTAGCACTGGGGAAAATCGTGCCGCAGCCAACGCAGACCAGGCAGACCAGGAAAAACATCATCTTGTAGAGAAATTTCATCAGCATCTCACGTTGAGAAAGGTGTAGGAATCAAACCAGAATGGCTGTTAATTATAACAGCCTGCAAACTGAAGCTGCCTGTTCTCTAGAATCTCAAAAATTGTCCGATAACAACAATAATTGTTCAATTGTGATATACCTTACGAAAGTGTAAGGGATAGAAAATGCATTTGTGATAGAGTAGTGGTTAAATTTAACGAATTTGATACGATGAAAACGTGAATGTACTAACGAACCGACCGGGTGTAGTTATATTTAATTTGCGGGGAATGTCCTTTGCACTCTGCGGTCGCGTTTTCTCCCTTGAAAGTGGAAAAACACTTCAAAAAAGCCGGGTAGATCCCTGTATGCAGGCAGAAGTGCCTGAGGAGAGTTAGTCAATGGACACCACAAGACACGCATGGAGCAAAATCGGTATACGATGGCTGCTTATCATGGGGATTTTAATTTTTGTTGGAGGTCTCCTGGTGCTTCTGCCAGCCAGTGTGAGCGCCTCGGGCCCCTGGTATGCCAAGGCATCTGGCAGCGGATTGGATACCAATGACTGTCTTTCCTATGCTACGGCCTGCCGGTTAGATCGAGCCATTTCCAAAGCCAGCGAGGGGGACCTCATTTACCTTTTGGCAGGTACCTATGTGCGCGTGGATACCCCTGTGGTAATCACCCGCAGCCTGACCCTGCGACGCTATTCCGGTACAGTGGTTGTCTACCAATCGGGAGAGGGCCGCCTCTTTGATCTCTCCAATCCCATTACCGTTACCCTGGAAAACATGAAGCTTTGGATGGGCAATACTACTAATGATGGCGGCGCAATCTACGCCGACCACATCAGTCGCTTGAATTTGAATACCGTAATTTTTGAGGGGAATGTTGCCAGCAACGGCGGGGCGGTTTACATGGATGGGGGCAGCCTGGTGGTGAGCAGCAGTACCTTTATTACCAACACGGCGTCGGCGGACGGCGGCGCCATTTATCAGAATGGAGGTTCGTTGTCGGTGACCTCCTCCACATTTGGTGGAGCTGCCCTGGAGGATGGCAATATGGCTGCCAGGGGCGGCGCTATCTATAATAACGATAGCCAGATGACCATCAGTGGTGGGACTTTTGCTTATAACCACACCAGCAGCGGGGATGGTGGGGCGGTATACAACCTCACCAGCGGAAAAACAACCGAGATTAAGGGCGCAGCACAGTTCAGCTATAACACCGCGGCACAAAAGGGCGGTGGTATCTACCACTCAGACGCCAGCGGTGCATTGAAAATCAGCGGCAGCGCGGCACTTGGTAACAACAGCGCAGCCTCAGATGGGGGTGGGTTATACAACCAGGGCGGTACCGTCGTGATTTCTGACACTGCAGTGCTTCATGACAATGCTGCTACCACCTCTGGCGGCGGTATTTACAATAACAGCGGCTTGCTGCAGTTATTTAACGGTGCCGTAGTGCGAGATAACTCGGCAGCTGTAGATGGTGGTGGTGTCTTTCTGAACGGTGGCACTTTCTCAGTAACCGAGTCAACCATCAGTGGCAACAGCGCCGGCAATGGTGCGGGTATTTATATTGGTGGTGGTGTGTTGGAGGTGCTGCGAACGACCATTCATAGCAATACTGCTGGCACCTCGGGCGGCGGTGTTTACATCAACACCAGCAGCGGCGCTCATAAGATCCAGGTCAGCACCCTTTCCGGAAATGCTGCCAGTGGCACTGGTCTGAACGACGGCGGCGGCGCAGTGTTTAAGTCAGGTGCCAGCACCCTGGCTTTGAACAGTGACACGATCGCCTTGAATACCGGGGCGCGCAATGCGAACAGTGGACTGCATGGTTTAAGCGGTGGGGCGATCACCACGCGTAACACCCTGTTCTATAATAACGGCGTCAGCACCTATGCCAACTGTTCGGGGAGTATCGCCCCGACCGACAGTGGTAGCACAAGCCGGGAGTGGCCGGATACATCCTGCAGCATCACCGCACTATTGTCCGATCCAAACCTGGGCGCCCTGGCTGATAACGGCGGCAGCACACAAACCCATGCCCTCCCAGCGGGTTCGTCAGCGGTGGATGTGAATGCCTCGCTCAGCGGCGGCGAGAGCCTGGACCAGCGGGGTAAGCCGCGCCCCATTGACAATTATGATGTGGGTGCTTTTGAATACCAGCGCCCGGTGATTGACCTGGGTACGACTTCTGCCCTGGTATATACTGAAAAGGATGCCCAGACCCTGATCGCCCCGGCGGCGACCTATATTGATGACCTGACCAGTTTTTCGGCCTCCGACATCCTCACTGTTTCCCTGGGCGCTACGCAGCAAACCGGAGATCGCCTGACCATTAAAAGTACTTCTCAGATTTATGAAACAACCATTGGTGGGACACGTTATGTGTTCTACACCGCAGGCGGCCCAGTATCCATCGGCGCCGTGGTGTCCAACGCCAGCACACTGACCGTCACCCTCAACAGCAGCGCCAGCCGGGCAGCGGTAGAATCCCTGCTGCGGGCGGTGGCATTTGACAATACCAATTACAACCCGAACACGACCGACCGCACAGCAAGTTTCCAGATCTTGCACAGCGGCGTTACCAGTACCGTGCGCAGCCGCACGATCCAGGTGCTTGACCCGAACCTGGCTCCGGTGATCTCCAACCAAAGCAAGACAACCGATGAAGATACACCTCTATCAATTAACCTGAGCAGCTATTTTTCTGATCCGGACAGTCATTCATTGGACCAGGTGCAATTCACCCAGCTTCCCTCGGCGGCCCTGGGCAAGCTGTATAACGATACTACGGAGCTGTCAGCCAGCACCTGGTATCTCATTGGTGACCTGTCGCAGCTCCGTTTTGTGCCGGAAAGCAATGCTTTTGGCAGTACCAGTTTCAAATGGCAGGCAAAAGATAGCGGTTCACCGGCTGCAACCTCGAATATCGCCACTTTTTCCATCGTTGTGGTGGCGGTCAATGACCAGCCTACCCGAGCAGGAGAGGCACCTGTCTCGACCGCGCTGACTGCTTTGGATGAGGGCGGCACGATTGTGCTCGATCCCTGGATCAGCCCCCTGGGGATCACGATTACCCAGGTGGTCACCCCGGCAATTTTCTATCGTGACGTGGATAACGATCCATTCAGCGGACTGGCAGTGGTTACCAATACCGTTATCACCGCGACCGAAGGGTATTGGCAGTATTCCTCTGATGCTGGTCAGAGCTGGTCGGATATTAACACTACTTCTGGCGGCCTTGGCAGCACCAGCGCCCTGGTCATCGGATATGATACCTGGCTGCGTTTTCGCCCGGTGGATAATGATTACAACGGCACGCCTGGCTATCTGCAGGTGCGCTTGTGGGACGGGACGGGCAGCAGCGTGGGAGAAAATAAGAATATCTCTGCTTTATATGGGGCTTCAGGGCCGTTCTCGATGGACATTATCACCATCACCACGCAGGTCAACCCGGTGAATGACGCGCCGGTCTATGATAACTCCGGCGATACTTACCTGGTTGCCATCAACGAGGATACTGTCAACCCGGCTGGGGACCTGGTGCAGGACATCATTGCCAGCGCGGGCGGCGATCGCATCACCGATGTCGATTCTGGCGCAGTGGAAGGCCTGGCAATTTACACGGTGGATAATACTGGTGGCAAATGGCAGTACAATGCGGGGACAGGCTGGACAGATTTTGGCTCGCCCACCGCTGCTAACGCCCGCCTGTTGTATGCAGATGGCGCCACCCGTATCCGCTTCCTGCCCAATAGCAACTGGAACAGTACGCTAAACCCTGGCATCACCTTCCGCGCCTGGGATCGCAGTGATGGAAGCTTGAACGGCGATACCGCGGACGTTAGCAGCAATGGAGGAATCACACCTTTCAGCCTGGCCAGCGAGACGGCGCGCCACACCGTCAGCGCAGTAAATGACGCCCCGTTGATCCATGGCCCTGCCGGGCAGATCACTACCACCGAAGATATTGTACTCGCCTTCTCCGTGGCGGCTTCTAACCAGATTTCAGTGACCGACGTGGATGCCGGTGCCAACAACATCTCGATCACCCTGGTGATCACCAACGGTGTATTCAGCCTGGCTCCGGGATCGGGTGTTTCCCTGCTTGGCTCAAGCGACGGGATTGATGAGACTGCCTTTGGTTTTCAGGGTACTTACACCCAGGTGAATGCGGCCCTCGAGGGCTCGATCTTCACCCCAACCTTGAACTATTTTGGACAGGCGCAGATCCAGGTCTTTGTTGATGACCTGGGGAACAGCGGCGCATCTGGTCCGCTGGAGAACAGCCAGGTATTTTCTATTGATGTGATCTCGGATAATGATGCACCGGTAAACCACCTGCCCACTATCGGATCAAAGGCAGAGGATACTCCGGTGACATTTTCTGTCCTCGCCGGGACACAGATCTCGGTCACGGATGTGGACGCCGGAGCCAATCCGATCTCCGTGACCCTGGTGATCACCCATGGTGTGCTTTCCCTGGAAAGTCCAGAGTTGGTTACCTTTGCGCTCGGCGATGGCAGCCAGGATGCGTTAATGGAGTTCAGCGCCGCCATGACAGTAGTCAACAGCGTTTTGGATGGAGCTGTATTCACCCCCACATTAGACTTCCTGGGAACGGCTCAAATACACATCACCACCAATGACCTGGGATATACCGGCGCCAGCCTGGTGCTTAAGAGTGACAGTGACATCCTGCCGATCGTTTATACCGGGGTAAACGATCCTCCGGTCAACCACCTGCCGGGGGATTTTACCAGCAATGAAGATATCCCTGTGACCTTCTCAATTACCAACAGTAATGTCATCTCAGTAAGCGACCCCGATGCCGGCAGCAGCCCCATCTCGGTGACTCTGGTGCTCACGGAGGGTGTGCTGACCCTGGCACAGACGGAGGAGTTGACACTCTCGCCTGGCAGCGATGGAAGCGAGGAGTCGGATTTCACCATTACAGGCACACTGGACAATATCAATGCTGCCTTGAATGGCGCTGTATTCACTCCAACCCTGAATTACAGCGGGACGGCGAACATTCACCTGACCACCAACGACCAGGGCAATACCGGGATCGGCAGCCCGCTGGAAGATCAGGATACCCTGACCATTACCATCCGCCAGGTCAACGACGCTCCGA
>CAIQIV010000278.1 GCA_903871905.1 uncultured Chloroflexota bacterium
GGCCGCTTTCCTGGCATTCGGACTTGCCATCGATCCGGGCCTGGTGACCGTTTCGCGCCAGGCGGATGGGCCAATGTTCAGCCTGGCCTTCACCCTGCTGGCTGCCGGGCTGTGGTACCTGCGCCGTCCATTGGCTGCCGGTATCTGCGCCGGGCTTGCCATCCTGGGTGGACCGGCGCTGCTGATCGGCGTGGTCAGCCTGGGGCTGGCGGCAGCAGCCGGGAATGCCCTGCAGCGCCGCAGCGGTACCTCTGTGTACGCGCTGGACAGCCAGGACGTTCCCTTCGATTGGAGGCAAGCCGGGTTATCGGCGCTGTCTACCCTGTTCCTGGTGGGCACCCTGCTGTTTTTCCACCCTGCGGGATTGTCGGCCCTGCTCTCCGGCCTGCCGGGATACCTGCAGGCTGAGCCTGTCGAAGTCCTGATGCAGGCGCGGTCCGCCGCGGTTCCGGCGCTCACCCTGGTCCTGGCGCTGCTCGTCTTTGAGCTGTTCCCTCTGACCTTTGGCGTAATTGGCGGCATCCGCGGCCTGCTGCCGCCCGAACTGCTTTCCCTGTGGCCTGCATCGGAGGAAGATGAGGCTGCGGCGGATAATCCGTCATACCAGACTGGCAGAGCAGCTCTGCAAGAAGAGAAACAAAGGACTTACTCCATGGGAAGGAGCATCTCGGTCTTTGGCCTGGTGTGGGCTTTGAGCGCCCTGGTGCTGGTGCTGCTCAACCCTGGGCGCCAGGCTGCCGACCTGGCATGGGCAGTGGTCCCGCTGTGGTTCCTGGCCAGCCGCGAGCTGGCGCGCTTTGTCCCCCAGGGCAGCATCAACCTGATCGCCCTGATCCACGCCTCCCTGCTGGTCCTGCTGCTGGCATTATTCTGGAATACCCTGTCTGCCCTGAACTATGTGCAGCCTATGGAGGGCTCGGTAGGCATTCGCCTGGCAATCCTGGCTGGCGTGCTCTCCCTGGCTTTCCTGACCACGGTGCTGATCTCCCTGGGCTGGGGCTGGGAGACCGGCCGACTGGGGTTGGCATGGGGCTCCAGCATCGCGCTGCTGCTCTATTCCGTCTCGATGATGTGGAACACCTCCCAGCTTCAAACCAACCTGCCCCAGGCCCTGTGGGCGCCAACCCCCGGACCAGGCCAGGTGCGCATGCTGGTGGATACGCTGAAAGAGATCTCCAACTGGTCCACAGGTAATGCGTGGAGCCTGGAGGTGGTGGATACCACCCGGTCCCCGGCGATGCGCTGGGCCTTGCGAGATTTCGAGAAGGCACGTTTCCTGGACCGCCTGCCGCCTGGTGAGCAGCCAGCGGTGATCCTTGCCCCCCAGGCAGAGCAGGAGCCGCTGCTGGCGGCTGCCTACCGCGGTGAGGATTTTCCTCTGTGGGTGCGTCCAGGTTGGGAAGGTGGGGTGCCTGTTGAGTTCAACCGCTGGCTGACCTATCACGAAGCTCCTGTGCTTAACGATATGGTCATCCTGTGGGCGCGCACCGACATCTTTCCGGGTGAGCAGGCTGCGCCTGTCACCCAATGAGGAGAAGCATGGGAACACCAGCACATCTTCCATCCATCATAGCCATTGACGGCCCGGCCAGCTCAGGAAAATCTACGTTGGGGAAAGGCATGGCTGACCGTTTGGGCTACCTGTTCTTTGACACCGGGGTCATGTACCGGGCAATCACCTGGCTGGCGCTTTCCCAGGGGGTGCCGGTGCAGGATGGCGCTGCCCTGACTGAACTGGCCCGCCGCTCGGACATCGATATCCGCCCGCCTTCTGTCGCCGACCGGCGTAACTGCGACATCCTGGTAGACGGGACAGACGTCACCTGGAGCATCCGCGAACAGCAGGTTGACAGCCAGGTGTCTGCGGTCTCGGCAGTACCCGGGGTACGCCAGGCACTGACCCTGCAGCAGCAGCGAATAGGGCAGCGCGGCCAGGTGGTCATGGTCGGTCGCGATATCGGAACGGTAGTCATGCCGCAGGCGGAGCTGAAGATCTTCCTGGTGGCGTCCGCCGAGGAACGGGCACGCAGGCGCTACGAAGAGCTGCACCAGCGCGGCGAAGAAGCGGACTATTCCCAGATCCTGGCTGGCCTCCGCCGGCGGGATGAGATCGATTCGTCCCGCCAGGTGGCCCCACTGCGCCCAGCCGACGATGCGAAGCTCATTGACTCGGATGGGCTGGACGCCGCCCAGGTGCTGGAGTATGCCATGCGGCTGGTCTACCAGGCCGCTGAACAGGATCCGTAACCCTGCCATGCCGGACGAAGCACAGCCTCCGTACCGCGTGCCCTTCTTTAACCGCATGATGCGCAGGATCATGGCGCCCAATTTTCGCGCCCTGTACCGTCTCCTGGGACAGGTGCGGCTGTACGGAATGGAAAATATCCCGCAACATGGACCGTACATGATCGCCATGAACCACGGATCGCTGTTCGATGTGCCTTTTGTGCTGGCTTTCTGGCCAATTGTTCCGGAAGCGGCTGGAGCAGTGGACA
>CAIQIV010000279.1 GCA_903871905.1 uncultured Chloroflexota bacterium
ATTGCTCATAACCCGGAGGTCGTTGGTTCGAATCCAACCCCCGCTACTAAAATGGCACCGAAAGGTGCCATTTGCGTTTAAACGCCACGGATTCAGGATACGAACCACTGATCCCAGGATCAGTGGTTCGTATCCACAAACCGCTACCGAAGAAGTAAAAAGCCTGCCGGGCAAGCCTAAACCATCATTCGCCAGTTTCGCTGATTTGCAAGACCCGACGCCAAAACAGCACGGATTCAGGAGGTTTGCTCATAACCCGGCGAACGGTGAAATCATAATTCCATATCTACAGATAATCATAACCCATCTGTCTTGATGACCCAGACGGATACCCCTTATGGATCCATCAAGTCATTCACAAATTCGATCATATTCAGGCGGGATAAACTTAGCTCATTCGAGATCAGTTTCAAAAACTGAGACCGACTGGTCGCGCGCATAAAGGGGATTCCGTACGCTCCTGCTATTTTTCGAAAATTGGGGTTGACCAGGCTCGTGCCAAAGTCAAGGTCATTATAATTGCGGGCCAGGCCGGCACGGATTGCCCCGTAACAACCGTTATTTGAAACCACAATGGTGATTGGTGTCTGTTCCTGGGCCGCAACGGCCAGCTCACCCAGGGTGAATTGAATTCCGCCATCTCCAATCAAACACAGCACTCGCCGGTCGGGCAGGGCGATCTTCGCACCGATGGCTTGCGGCAGGGAACCACCTAAACCGCCGTACCCCAAGGGATAGTGAAAGGTGCGCGGCTGGTAGAACGGCAGGCAGCGGAAGGCCCAGTAGCCCAGGTTACAGCGGTCGGCGAAAACCATCACATCGGCTGGCACTGCCCGGCGGAAGGCTTTGGCGAAAGTGAAATCGGCGCCCTGGCGAGCCTGGCGGGCCTGTAACCGGGCCTGCTGGCGGTTCTGGGCGTAGACTGCCCAATCGTGCCCAGCCGGCTCTGGCCGGTCCAAACGGGCCAGCAGTTCCTCGCAGGCGGCTTTTGCGTCGGCCTGGATGGCGAGATCCGCCGGATAGCTGCGAGAAAATTCAGCCGGGTCGATATCAATATGGATCAGTTTCCCCTGGAACTTGATATTCCAGCCAGCGGTGTCTTCTTGTTTGAACATGGTGCCGACAGCCAGGATGACATCCGCCAGGGAATAGACCGGATCGATCTCGGAGGGGGAAGCGCCGTCAGGGAAGATGACGTAGGGAAGGTCTCCGGGTAAGATCCCACGCGCCAGGATAGTAGTGCTGACTACCGCACCGAGCTTTTCAGCCAAAGTACGGACGGATTCACCTGCGCCACTGACCAGCGCACCGGTGCCAGCGATGATCAAAGGCCGCTCTGCGGTCCTTAGGAGTTCGGCCGCCTTCTCAATTTCCGATGGCTGAGGTGCCAGGCGTTCCATCTCCGGCGCGCGGACAATTTCAACGTCGGCCTGGCCAGACAGCACATCTGTAGGCACCTGTAAAAAGGCCCCGCCGGGCCGGCCGCTGCGCAGCCTGCCAATTAAGCCAGCCAGCTTGGGAGAGATTTCCTCCACACTGGCAGCATGCTCGCTGTAGCGCGCCACCGCTCGGGCAATGGCAAGGGAGTCGTTCAGATCATGCAGTCCATAGCGGTTCTTCCCCACCAACTCGGCGCATGGAGTAGAAGCGATCACAAGCACTGGAGAGGTGTCGGTTGTGGCCTGGCCCAAGGCGGCGGCGATATTGGCGACCGCCGGCCCGCTGGTCAGCGATACCGCCGCGATTCGCCCGGAGGCGCGGGCATAGCCGTCCGCCATGAATCCCAGTCCCTGCTCGTGTCGGCCCAACACATGGCGGATAGCCTGCGACTCCGCCAAAGCCGCATACACCGGAAAACTGTGACCGCCGGGTATGCCAAAGACAGTATCAATTCCATTGGCAGTCAGGGTTGCGATGGCAGCCTGCCCGCCGGTCATCTGAACTTTCATTTTGCCGACCTTTCTATTCTGACCAATACTTGGCGCCCGGCAAACTGCCATCCATCGAGAACCCGCCATCGATGGTGATCACCTGTCCGGTCATATAACGGGCTTCATCGGAAGCAAGGAAAACCACCCCGGATGCGATCCACTCCGGTTGGGCGATTTCTCCGAGGGGAACCCGCTGGAACAAGGCCGCTTTAACCGAATCGGTGTACATCGGCTCGGTTAGTTCACTAAAGGTAGCGCCTGGGGCCACGCAGTTCACCAGGATCTTGTAAGGGGCCAGTTCGGTGGCCATGGTGCGAGACATGGCTTCCATACCGCCCTTTGACGCCGTGTAGGGTGCGGCCTGCGGTTCAGAGATCACCGCGTGGATAGAAGAAATATTGATGATGCGGCCGCCCTGCTTTTGCGCGAGCATCACCCGGGCCGCGGCCCGCGAGCAGTAGAAAACGCCGGACAGGTTGGTACGAATGATTTTTTGCCAGACCTCATCTGAAGTCTCCCAGAACAGTCCCGGTGCGATGATGCCGGCATTGTTCACCAGGATATGGAGACCGCCCAATTTTTCGACAACCTCGCCAACTATCTGGTCGACCTGGCCTGAATCGCCTACATCACAACGGATGGCGAGACCCCGCCTGCCCAAATGGATGATCTGCTGTGCAACGGCTTCTGCCTTCGCCATTTGCACGTCAGCAATGGCCACATCCGCCCCTTCTGCCGCCAGAGCGAGTGCAATCGCTCGGCCAATCCCGGCAGCCCCGCCCGTGACAATCGCGCACTTGCCTTCCAATTTCATAGAAATTCTCCTTGCAGAAATATAAGTCACCGGCACTTAATGATCCCTGTAACGATTCACTCGTTTCCAAAACGCTTCGGGCGAGCTTCGTTGGTTTTCAGACTGCCAGATCGACAAAAACGATCTCAGCGGTATCCAGACCGCTTAACAAAGCCACCTCAATGAAATTTTGGCCCTTATTGAGGAGTTCTACGGGAATCTCCCAGGCGCGGTGCTGCCCGACTGAACCAAGCAAGGGAGGATAAGGGTTGGCGTACGGCTCGGAACGATCCGCGGTCTCGGACAAAATCACGCCGTTCATCCGCGCCTGCCAGGCGCTGTCTTCCAGGTCTGCCTTCGCCTGGATCCGCAGCCGTCCCCTTCCGAGCCAGCCTGCTTCCGGCGAAGCCAGATCGATCCGAAAAACAGCCGTTTCACCTGCCTGGAGGCATTTTGGCAGAGGGCGAACCAATTCCGGTTGGTTCCAGACTTCGCTCAATATATAGTGCTGCGGCTGGCGCGCCAGCCAGGCCGGGTCGTTCAGGTGGCGAAAAACATGAAAAGGCGGCTCGTTGAATGGGCCGCGCTCGCCTTCACCGTGCTCGCGGTAATAGACAAAATTAAAGGCTGATATCCCGTCCAAACCGCGGGCGTAGGCCAGATTCGCGGTCGTGTAAAACTGAGTGTCGGTAGTGCGCCGGTAGCTGAACGTATCGAATTGAGTCTCACTGGCCTCACTGCGGATGCGCGTCCCGACCCGGGTCGTGTGGGTCATCTCCAGGTATACAGCGGCGCCGGGAAGCTGCTGCTTGATCTGGGCATAATCGCCGTTTTGCTCGGTGAAGAAGTAATGCGAGAGGTTGAACATTTCAACCCCAACGGCGGCCCAGCGGGACAGGTCGATGCCCAGCAGGTCGTACGGCTGCGTGAAAGCCGGGATGCGCGCGCACAGCCAGCGGTGCTGCCCGGGCCGGGCTGTCCGGTCAAGGATGGCTCGCACCGCCTGGATATAGCCTGCCATGATCTCCGCCCGTTGGGCCGAGCTGGTTTCTTCGGGCCGGAAGTAAGCCGGGTGGCGCATGAAATCCAGCTCCAGGCCTGCAAGGTCGTAATTCTCGCATAACTCCTCGATCACTGCCAGCCGGTCCGCGCGGACGGCCTCCAGGGCAAAATTCCAAACCCAATGCTCGCGGTCGCCGGCATGGTGAGCCAGGCGCCATTCGGGATGCTCGTAGTAAGACCGGCTGATGGTGATGCCAGACATGCCCGGGCAAACCGCGTCCACCGGCCTGGAATCAACCAGGTGCAGGCCGTGACCGTCGTTTTGGCGCACGGAGATGAAAGGCACCAGGCCTTTCTGGCGGCACCTCTCGATAAAATTCCTGACGAGGTCGCCTCCGGCCAGCAGGTATTTTCCATAATCGTCCGGGTCAATATCATACGTTTCCTTCAGCCAGCGGTAATGCTCGGCAGGCGGGTAAATCTTGCTCTGCCAGAGCAGCACCCGTCCCAGGCCTGGCTGCAGAAGATGGACCTCTACGCCGGTACCGCAGGTTTCATCGACCGTATGCGCGAGCATTTCCGGGCGATATTCCTCCCCCTCGCGGTGATAGGGGCTTACACAGGTCAAGATATTGGTGGTGTCGTTGCTGTACAGCACGCGGAAGGGTGGCTTTGGCATGAGGTTCCTCGCTAAGGACGATCCAGAACACTGAAAAATGGAACTATCCGGCTGTTTTCTCCGCTATCCCTGAAGTTTGCATAAAGCTGCGCACCGCCTCCAATTCCAGGCCCATGCCATCCCGAATGTGATTGCTCATCGCCTCTTCGGCGTGTTGCAGATCAGCGCCAAACAGGTCAGTCACCAGCTGGTAATGGTTGGTTCTTAAATAACCCCGTGCCCAACCACGGTTGGCATTGTAGAGCATCAGGGTTTTCAAATGAATCCGGTCCAGTGATTCCAGCAGCAGCGGGCTGCGGCTTCTTTCCACAAAGGTATGGTGGAAATCAAAATGGAGCTCGGCAAATCGCTCCACATTTTCCGGATCTTCAGAAGCCATGCGATCGCAAGCGGCGGCCTTACGCTGCAGCAGCTCAACCAGGGCAGGATCTCTTAGCTCAAGCACGCGGCGCAGCGCGGCAACCTCAAGCAGTTCCCGCATAAAATAACGGTCTTTGATCGAGTCCTCGGTCTCCAGGGGCACGCGCACGCCCCAGCGGGGGACATTTTCCAACAAGCCTTCATTTTCAAGACTGCGCATGGCGGCCCGCAAGGTAACGACCGCAGCGCCAATCTTCTCAGCCAGCATGCGCTGCGAGAGAAACTGGTTCACCGGCAGCTCGCCACGCAGTACCGCTTTTCGTAAGCGCTCATAGGCGATTTCTTCGCTTGTTTTCGGAGCTTCCAACGGTTTCTTCCTCAGTCTTTCGTTGTCGTCAGTTTTTTCAAAATCAACAGGGATCAGCTGATAGAACTGTTTGCACAGATAACACAATCAATATACACCAAGAAACCAGCATAGTCAACTGCCGGATTGGGCCTTTTCACCGTGTTCGGGTTCGAAAGAGTCGCCAAGTTTACCTCAGCAGCTTCTTCAGTGACTGATCGGGTACACGCCAAACTCGCGCGCCGCACTTTGCATCGCCTCCAGATTTTGCATGGGCACGTCCATCAGCACCGTGTTTGCACTGCTGAATACGTATCCGCCACCAGGCGCAACTTCTCGCATCAGCCGGGCGACGGATGTTCGGATTTGATCCGGCTTCCCGCGCACCAGCAGGTCGCAATCCAGGTTGCCCAGCAAGGTCAGCCGGCCGCGGTAGCGCTGCTTGAGCTCAAAAATATCCATGCTGGCTTCCGGTTCGATCGCATGCAGGCCATCAATCCCAACCTCTTCCACCAGGACGGGCAGGTGGGAGCGCATATCGCCATCGGCATGCTTGATATACGGCAGACCCAGCTGGTGGGCCTCATCCACAATGCGCTTGAGATAAGGGGCAATCAGGCTGCGCAGCAG
The DNA here is from genome assembly GCA_903871905.1 of uncultured Chloroflexota bacterium. Classification (GTDB taxonomy): domain Bacteria; phylum Chloroflexota; class Anaerolineae; order Anaerolineales; family UBA4823; genus CAIQIV01. The sequence goes on from CAIQIV010000279.1 coordinate 5,742, forward strand.
CTTCACTGAAAACATCGGCCCGGTTTTAAAGGCCCAATCATTACCCCCGGTGATCCCATCGACTCCCAGGGCGGCCTGGGCCCGCACCAGGCGAACCACGCCTTCGGTCGTTACCCGCATATAACGGTGCACCAGTTCGGGCTCGAGCAGCATGGCCTCCAGAAACACCGGCAGATGCGCGCAGGAACCCGGATAGCAAATATCGCCCCAGCCCAGGATAAACAGGTCACGGGCTTCGCGAGCCTGCACCGCCTGGCGGATGCCATCCAGGGCATCTTGAAACGGCTCGCCCTGCAAATCGACCGGACGGCTTTCCAGCACCTCGACATAGCGGCGCAGCTCTTCCAGCCCGCCCCGCTTGATACAATCATCCACATCCGCCATGGATTCGCTCATGGGGTTGTACTGATGCACCGACCAGAAACCATCGGGGGTTTCGACCCTCCAGGTATCGCTGCCGAGCTCGGAAATCCGTGCTTCGACCAGCGCACTGGGTGACCAATTACCCGACCCAAAGGCAAAGGGCGTCAGGAAATCCGTCGGGCGAAAACGCACCATGTCGAAATCCATGCGCCGGTAGAAGGCCAGGGTATCGGCGACCACTCGCCCGATCGTTTCCTGGCGGGCAGCCCGTCCCAGGCGATTCGCCCGGAGCACCGCCCGAACCGTGGCCCCGCCCCCGACCGACAGCCAGGTCTCGTGCCCGGTTATGCGCCGGGCGACAGCATTGTGGAAACCCAGCTCCCAGACCGGAACCCGGTCAGCCTCGCGCTGGGCCAGCGCCACCCGGACGCGTTCTTTTCCGTTCATCGGCCCTCACTTTCTCCTTTCGGGCGGGCGCAGGTGCGCCAGTCCCGTGAGTTGAACCCCCACCTGGCGCGGGCATCAAAGTAAGCTTCCAGGTTTTCCAGCGGGATGCTGCCATGCAGCCCGCCGCCGCTTGCCATGGCAAAACCGGGCAGTTCCCCTGCGCGTTTGCAAAGCTGTTCCACCATCCGCTGGATCTCGGTCGGGGAGCCAAACGTCAGGGTGCGCGTACTGATGCCCCCGATCAAAAACTGTCCCTGCTCCCCAAAATGCTCGCTGACGGCTTCCAGGGGTGTCGCAGGGGTTTCAAACATGAGCCCGTCCACGCCGCTCTCTACCAGGCGGCCGAGGAAACGGGTCATATCGCCATCCGCCACAAAAATGATTTTTTTACCCAGGGTCTTGGCCTCAGCCCAGATCTCAGGATAATGGGGAAAGAGATAACGGTCATACCAGGCCGGGCGAAAAATGGGGCCTTCGGCTGAAGCCAGGTCATCGTGCACAAACAGAAATGGAGAGTTGGACGCCCGGACGATGGTCTGGACCAAGGCGCGCGATTTAGCGGCAAACTTGACCAGGAACTCGCTGTGAAACCGCTCCGGCTGCGAGACCGCCGCAGTCATAAACAGCTCCCAGCCCAACACCTCGACCGGCCACATAAACAGGGTGGTATAGAGCATCGGGTAGTAGAGCCCCACTTCCCCTAAGGCCGCCTGGCGAGCCTGAATATCCGCAGGGTCCAGCGGGTGCGGGACCGGGGTCACCAGGTCGGTGTAGTCCAGGCGATTCACGTCCAAACCCCACAGGTCCTCCTCGCTGGCGTACGGGTAGGACTGGCGAAAAGCCGTGTCATACACACCCAGCGGCGCAAAGTGGTAGGGCCTGGAAGGATGTACCCGGGTTTCACCTGGGGCTAAGGGCAGCGGGGCGTTTGCCAGGGGTACCCGATTGACCAGGTCAATTCCCAGGGCCTGGTAGGCTCGCCGGTAAGCCTCGGCGGTGTGCTGGTAGACGTTCAACCCTGAGACCAGTTCAATTAAGCCGGCATGGTTGAGCGTTTCCTTGGAAACCGGCTTGGCCGTTGGCAGCCCGCCAGCCCAGGCGATCACATCGCTGCGCATCTCAATGGCCGTCCCTGGCCAGCTCGTACAAATGGTCATCGGCGTCTAAGACCCGTCCATCAGGCAGCCGGTATTGGTTCGCGCCGCGCCCCAGTTTCACAATCGCGGGCGCCGCGGCTTTGTCGGCGGCCATGCCGGCGGCGAGCGCTTCCCAGGTCCCGCCCGCGCAGGCCAGGTGAGCCAATTCTTCCAATGGAGCCTCAACGGGAGGATGAGAGATCAGGTCATGTTCTTCGCCCGGGTCATGTTGCAGGTCAAACAGGCGCGCCGGCGCTTCGGGAAAGTCCACATATTTCCAACGCTCATCTCGCACCATCCGGAAGCGGTTGACCACCCGCTCGCCCAGCAGCGCAGAGCGGGCAAAACGCTTGCGGCGCTGCTGCGGCTGCCCGTTCAACAGGGGGACAAGGCTCTCCCCCTCAATCTCCTCCGGAGCGGGCACCCCGGCCCAATCGCAGAAGGTCGGAAACAGATCGATCTGTTCGACGGGCACGGCCACGCGGTCAGGATTCCGCTGTCCCGGCGCATGGACCAGCAGCGGCACGCAGGCGGAGGCGTCATAATAAGTGCGCTTCCACCAGAGACCATGCTCTCCGGCCATATCGCCGTGGTCGCTGGTATAGAGAATGTAGGTGTGGTCCAGCTGCCCGGCCTGTTCCAGGCCTTGCAGCAGGCGGCCGATGCAGGCGTCCAGGTAGGTGATGGATGCATAATAACTGGCCAGTGCCCGGCGGTGGTCCTCCTCCGAAAAACGCAGCAGGTTGAAGTCATCCACGGTGAAACGGTCATGCGGGTGCAGCGCGACCGGGTACCCAGGGGGCAGGGCCGGGCACTCGAGAGAACTGGCAAGATAATGGCGCACATACCGGCCAGGGGCCGTGAGCGGGAAGTGCGGCCGGTAGTAAGACGCACAGAAGAACCAGGGCTGATCCGGCTGCAAATCCTGATGTTCCTGCAGCCAGGCCAGGCTTTCTGTGGTCACAACCTCATCCGCAAGCAGGCTCTCCGGAATTGCCGTAGGCCCGGCGAAAGGGAAGCGGCCGACCGCGTGGTTGAAGGAACGCCCGTCGGCGGTATCCGGCGGGTCAGGCTGGTGCTGGGTGACGGACGATTCGACCAGGTCCCCATATGGACGGAACTGCCAGCCGTACATTTGTTCCGGGCCACGGAAATGCATCTTCCCAACCGCGGCCGTGGCATATCCGTGCTTGGCCAACCAGCCCGGTAATGTGACCAACCCGCTGGAAAGGATCGAGGTATTATCCCAGGCCCGGCAGCGATGCACTGGCAGCCCGCTGAGCAGGGCATAGCGGGCTGGAACACAGAGCGGCGACTGGCAGTAGGCCGCGCTGAAGTGCGTAGCCTGGCTGGCCAGGCGGTCAAGGGCAGGCGTCTTGATCCAAGGGTCTCCCGCATAGCCGGCGATATGCGGATTGTGCTGGTCAGACAGGATCAGCAGGATATTCGGGCGCTCAGGCATCGGTATCCTCCGGGTGCTGCCACTCCTGCAGCTCAGCCGGAGTGGACAGGAAGCGTGCCATGGGACGTTCAGGAGACCAATCCACCCAGCCCAGGCGGATGGGACCGGTCGAGGCCAGCAGTGAGCGGGACCCCGCATCTCGCACCCATTCCACCGTGTAAGCCCCGGGCCAGAACTCGCGTCCGGCGGAGAGCTCAAAAGCATCCATCCGCTGGCTCTCAAAAACCCAGTTGCGCACTTCACTGCCGCGCAGCTGGGCCTGGACAAACAAAAACCAGCGCCCAGCGCGGAACAACAGGCAGCTGGATTCCAGCTGGCCCTGGGGGCGGCCCTTGCCAAACAAGTGAGCGCGGCTGATGCCCTGTTCTACCTCGTAACCGCTGTCCGGGCCCACCAGGATCGGTCCGTGATCCTCCCAGTTTCGCAAATCCGTCGTAGAACACAGCGCGATGCAGGAGGCGCCCGCACGGGTATTGCCCGTGTAAGTCATCCACAGGCGCCCGGCGTGCTCAAACAGGTGCGGGTCGCGGCAGGAGGCAACCCCGTCCGCGCGCCAGAACGACCAGGCCCGATCGCGGGCCGGCGAAAGAGGGCTGCCCTCCAGGCGGCGCCACTCGAACAGGTCAGCGCTTTCCGCCAGGCCAATATCCTGGGATAGGGCCGCATTCACCCCCGTGTAGGCCATCAAGAACCGGTCCCCGTAGCGGAGCACAAACGGAGCCCAGACATGGGCTCCCTCCCAGGTGCCGGGCCGGATCAGCATGACCGGGTCGTGAACTTCCCAGTCTACCCAGTTGGCCGTGGAGGCATGCCCAAAATAGATTTCATTGCCAGGGAAAAAAGGCGTCGCCTCCGCCAGGCGGCGTTCAATGTAGAAAAAATGATAGCGGCCGGACCCCCGCACCACCGTAAAATCGGCCACCTGCCCGCTGATCGGGCGATAGCCCTCTTGGATGATATCTACCGCTGGATGGCGATACAGCTCCAGGCGCTGGCGGGCCAGTTCGGTCTCAAATTCAATCGAGTTCATGCGGCCTCTTCAGTCATGTTCCATTCCCCATCTCGGCAGAGAGTGTGGTGCAGACACCGGGCGGGATCATCGCGATGCCGGGAGACGACCTCCACCCGGTCGGCTTCAATCTTCACCGTCTCAAACGCATACAGATCAAGGGCTTCAGGGCGAGCGCGCGCCACGCTGTAGGCTGCTTCATACTCCGGCCAGGTTCCATACCAGCGCGGGAGATTTGAGCCGGTATATACATCGTATGGAAAAAGCGGCAGCAAGCCCAGGCAGTAGCACAGGCCAATGGCCTGGTTGACCCGGCCAACGAACTCAGGCTTGTGAAAATCTGAAGCCGGCACGTCCGGGAAGAAGGAAACCACCTGGCGGACGCCGGTCTGGCGCGAAATCTCCGCCATCTTCAGCAAAGCTGCCGGGCTGAAGTCGGGCGTCTCGCCGTTGAAGTAATCGATGAAGGGCGCCACGGTCTCGCTGCGGCCTCCGAAGCCCAACACCGATCCGTTCACGCTCAGGCAAGCCGGCCGCCCGGCGAAGCGGTCCAGCGAAGCCCTCAAACGGCGGAAGAAGCGCTCCACGGTTTCGTCGGCGAACCGCAAGTAATCATCCCACAAGGGAACCTGGTCGGACTTAGCCATCTCCAGAAGCTGGGCGGTGTGGGTGATCCCGCGCCGGCGCAGGTACTCCCGGTAGTTAAAGGCAAATGGCAGCCCCAGGTGGTCGTTAAACGCGGCCATGCAGTGCTCGCAGAAACAAGGATTTCCAAAACGGACCATCTGGGCATTGCAGTACCAGTCGTCAAACTGGAAGCTCTCGGTGATGCCTTCAGCGATCAGGGCCTGGGCCTGGTCAACCCGGCTCTGACAGTCTTCCGGGTTGTTTTGGCAAATGTAGTGCATCCGCCCAGTGGGGGCGCCAAATGTTTTCATCCAGGGAGCGACGATGGGCTCACCTTCAAAGTTCTGAGCGTGCCCGGCTGGGTAAATGGTGTTTAACGCCGCCACAAAGACCGGCACGCGAGCATTGAGCTGAGCGATCTGCTCGCGATCGCGGATGTAAGACCATTCCAGCC
>CAIQIV010000280.1 GCA_903871905.1 uncultured Chloroflexota bacterium
CCGGAGGGATTGGGCCTACCCGGCCTGGCTCTCATCTGGCTTCTCCTTCTCATCAACCACACCCGACGACCAGGCCGCCTGGTAGGAATCCCGCGCGCGCCGCTCCAGGTCCTCGTGCGGACAGGTTGATCTGACCTGGAGGCCTGGAGAGCGCGTTTTTCCTGGAGAGAGGCGCCACCCCGCCTCTCATCCGTATCAAGCTAAGACCTGATCTGAGAGGCTATCAAGCAACTGAAAGTTTCTCAGATCGGTTTTGCGTTTGTTAATACGACAGCCTGCTCCAAGACAATTCTCGACAACCTGAATAGCAGCTTCCAGGGAAGCAGGGGTAGCGAATGCGCTTGCCAAATGAAGGGCGTGCCTGCGGATCGTTTGAGTGGCTTTTACCCAACTTCGATTGGCGAACTGCCAGAAGCTGACTAAGAATAGCCAATGCTGCATCAACATGGCCAACAATTTGGCGTAAACTTCACATAAGATACGCCAGGGCTTAGCACTACGCCATTCATCAATACTTCCATGGCTCTTCCAGAGTTTGAAAAGCAATTCAATTTGCCACCTGGATCGCATCAAGATCAATGCTTCATCCAAGGAAAGCAGATTATCAGGAACATTTGTCACCAAGACTGTCCAATCTGCAAGGGCCAAAGACCGTTCACTGACCGGTTGTTGGCGTTTCTTTGCATCCTCACGCAATTTACGACGGCGTTGACCGGCAACTTGCTGCGGCACTCGGATGGCAAACAAACGAACTGGGGTTGGGTCTTGATCACTTACCAGAATATGACAATCCATTGAAGCGCTGTTGGAGTGTTTCAAAAACGATACAATGTCCTGACTTTCGCTACCTGGATGGGCTACCCTGATCGTACTTTTCAAGCGAGATAACCAATATCCCCCACTTGCTGCAATATTATTCAATTCATCCAGGCTCCAGTAGCCAACATCTGCTATTCGCAAGGAATGAGCAGGCGTCGGTTGCCTTTGAATGTGTGAGGCTGCATCATGCGTGCGGCCACTCTCGAGAAAGGGACCGATCATTTCTCCACTGAGTAAATCCAAACGGACTTCTATCTTTACCGCCGATTGCCCCTGGCCTCTTCCATTCCCATTCCCAGGCCATATCTCTCGAAATTCTTCAGGAAGATCGACAACCGAACTATCCTGTATGTACACTGCCGAAAAACGTCTCAGAATCGGCAAGGCAGGCGCCTTCCCGTGAATTAATTGGCTGACCGCCTCACCCAATACTCCCTTGAGAAACGTTGCACCTGCTTCCGTAAAACGTTGATCCAATCCCTGTGCACTGATCTTTACCCCAATGCTCGCCGCGGTTTGAGCCAGTTCTTCTAAGGTTGCTCCTGGATTGCTGAGCCATCCAAATCTTAGCGTCTGAACAAATTCTGCCCCACCCATCTTCGATGTCCTTTTGACAAACCCTGTTTCACGCCCGGCTTTATTTGCATAGTCCGTCAATACACTCCGCATGGCTTGGGCAACTTGCGTTATACTCGTCATCAGGTAACTCCTCTTTTATGGTCCGGTGTGGTAACCCAATCATAATCGAGGAGTTTCCTTCTTTCTTAGCTTGATACGGATGAGAAGTTCGAGGGGATGGTCCCGCCGTTCACGCCGGTGGATCGGGAGGATGATTACCGGGTGGCGTGGAGGTGGTTTGAGGAGAAA
>CAIQIV010000281.1 GCA_903871905.1 uncultured Chloroflexota bacterium
AGGGTGGGAGCGCTGGCGCCTGCGTTTGTGTACGCTAGAAGCTCTGTACGGCTGGTTGTATCAACCGCTGCGATAGAAACGGTATGCGGCGCGCCAACCGTGGCATCAATTGGAAAAGCGTTGTTAATCAGCCCTAGTTGTGTTGCAGTGGTTTGCCATCCGCTGGATTTCGCCCATTTTTTGGAATATACATACCCATTGGTTGACATCACCAGCATCATTTCGGTGTTGTATGGGCTGACCAGACTAAAAGAAGTAATCGTCTTCCCGGTGCTGTATTCGGGGCCATTGATAGGTATGCCGCTCATGGGCTGCCAGCCGCTGGCAGTCAGTTCCTCGATGGTCACGCTCTTTAAATCGGTTGAGAGGTAGCCAACCGCAAAATGGGTGTTGGTCCGCGCAGTAGACTCGATCGGGCCGCTGCCAACGCCAGACTGCACCTGGACCCAGTTGGGCGTCCAGGTAGAATCGGTCCATTCTTTTTGCGGGGGATTTTGTAGTTCAGGGGCGCGAACCCATTCCAGGGCATACAGATCATAAACGGCGCTGTTGGCCGTGGTTGGCCCGCTGACAAATAGCATCGCCCGCCGGTCACTGGCCGCCACCGCAGTCATCTGGCTGATGCTGGCCAGGCCAGCCGGTTTGTCGAACCCAACCGGTTGGTTGCGCCAGCCTATGCCATTGGATTGGTTATAGAAAACCTTCGTGGTGGTATCGGTATCTGCCTTTTTCCCCAAATAGAACACCAGCAGGTGATTCATATCCAGCACGATCGGCAGCGGGTCAGAACTGGCGCGGTACGTACCAGGCAGCGCATTCCACTTGCCCCGGTTGATCGTGGTGTTCTGAACCACATAAATTTGCTTATTCTCTAACGTCCGGGTAAAGATAAACCACTGAACCGGGCTGGTGGACACAACCACCGGACTGCCATCCGGCGTAAAAATCGTGGTACCGGCTGCATTGGTTATTTTTGGTAAACCTATATCATTCCCATTGGGTAAACCAGTTCCCCAGGTGCCCTCTGCCAGTTCATTTGTATCTTTTCGCTGCACGACCACGACGGAATCGTTTCCCAGGGCGGCCACGGAAGCTTGCGTCCCAGATTTGAGGGTACCCCGTCCCATCATTGGGATCGTTTGCCATGTATAGGGAGGATCCAGCCTGGTAATCTCAGCGCCAGGGTTATTGGGTCCCATGGTCACCAGTTCCAGGTCTTGCCCAATGCCAGCGGTGCTGGTAACCCCGCATTCCGCGGCGGTCTTATTCAGGGTGGGCGTATCGGCGGCCTGAGCCGCCGGGTGGGCTGTCACAATGCCTGGTCTGGTGAGGCCGAGCAGCATACTGACCAGCACAATCACATTCAGGAAATGAAATTGAGATCTATTCTTCACTGCATGCTCCTGTTTCGGGTCTCCAGAAGGTGTCATGGTGTTCGTGGCGTGATTGCATGACAATCACGCCACGAACACCATAACTCCCCCAAAGATCCCCTGGTTCGATGATGAGCAGGATGGAAAAATCCATCCCACAAAAAATGAGTCAGGGATGAGGCTTGCGGCCCATCCCTTTGCCGTGGTGATGCAACCGGGGCGCTGCGTCATGCGAGCTTCTTTTGCGTGGTTTTCCCAATGGATGCTGGCGCGGACTCGCCGCCGGCTGTGGGTCGCCGCTGGCTAAAAACTCCAGCAGAGCGGGCAGTCCCATAAACAAGCGGCGCTGGTGCGTCTGGCAGTCCTCTAACCACGCGAACTGGACCACCTGATCATCCCGTTTGGCCTGCCAGGTGCGTAAAATGAAAGCTTTATATCCATCGGGTTCAATCATGTCATTACTATGATAGAAAGTAAACGTGCGTAGATCGTGCGTGAATTGGTTCTAAGTGGAACTGCAATAAACTTCTCGTTACTTTTCGGTAAGTTAATGATTTTAGATCTATCGTGGTCAATGAATGTAAACATACTGTATAATTATTGTTACCAATCTGGGGTATCTTCTCAAAAATCAGGGGGAAATGAGTTTCTTTTTGCGAACACGTCGCAAAAAGAAACTCACACCTCGATTTATTG
>CAIQIV010000282.1 GCA_903871905.1 uncultured Chloroflexota bacterium
AGCGCTTCTGCTGCGAGCAACTGTTCCGCGACCAGAAGTCGGGGATCTTCCAGCTGGAGCGCAGTGGCCTGCGGGATCCTGCCCGAATCGATCGGCTGCTGTTGGTGGTTGCGATCGCTGTCCTGATCAGCGCTCTGCAGGGTTATGCGGTCAGCCTGGCTGGTGAAAGGCGCCGCGTCGATCCCCACTGGAAACGTGGGCTGAGCTTTGCCCGCATCGGCCTGCACTGGCTGCAGCAGAGCGTGATCGCTTCCGGCCGAATGCTTCTCGCCTGGATGCCGATCCCGCTGAAGGCGCTGGAGCCTTGTATCCCCAGCCGTGGCGTCAGGCGACGGCAGAAAAAGCCTTGGTTCTCGCGGATTGAACTCCCACCGCTGCCTCAACCCACGGCGGCGATGGCAATCGCATGACGGTCTCGGATGAGATGTGTCCGTCAGTCAGGGATCTCGCTGTCGCCTCGCAGGCGCATGATGTAGCGCCAGCGGGATCTGTCATCTGTACTTCCTTGACCGTACTGCTCCGGCGGGGAGTAGCCCGGGGTGATAGCTCGCGCACCTTGGGTCGTCTTTGCATTTGGAGCTAAAGCCTTCGCAATGCCGAAATCCACCAGGATAGCACGGCCTTGGGGGGTGATTTTGATATTGGCAGGCTTGATGTCACGATGGATGATAGGAGGATAATGGGTGTGTAAGTAAGAAAGGGCATCACAGACCTGGTCAACCCAGGCTAAAGCCTGGTGTTCCGGGATCGGTGTGCGCGTCCGATCCAGAATCTGCTGCAAGTCCTCGCCCTCCACAAAATCCATCACCAGATACTGACCCTGTCCAGGAATGCTGAAGTGATCAGTGACGCGTGGCAGGTTGGGATGCTGCAAACTGGCAAGCAAAGTGGCTTCACGATCGAACTGTTTTTGCGCGTCAGGAGTGACGCTCAGGTTTTCTTTGAGCGCGCAGGCTATTTTGAGATTCAAATCCCAGGCGCGATAAACTGCTCCAAAACCACCCTGCGCAAGCAGTTTGACAATACGATAACGATTATTGAGCACCATTCCCGTGGTAAGAGTCATATATTAGTCCTTGAACAACACACCCTGTCAATTGAGACACCAAGCAAATGCTCCACTCGGTGATAACATGGCCAGATACATCTTGAATATCATCTAATTGAACATAGTCAATGTCCCAAATATGTTCTCTTGATGTATACTTCTAATGTATCCGCGACCTGTTGCATTATGAGGAGATGTAGTTGTGGGCTTGTTCCCACTTTTATTCCTAAATTATATCACAGCGTAACAACTCAGACGGTCAGTGGGTCATGGGTCCAGCAATTCTCAATTTGAATAAGACAAAAATACTCCAAGAAGAAATCAGGCAGAAACCTGGCTAACTGGTGGAAAAGATGTTAGAGTAAAGGGCAAATCCTTGCCCATCGGGGAGCCAAATGTCAAAACGTTTATCCTTTTCCAATTTGAACCGCACCCTCCAAAATGCTTTAGAAAGCCTACCAGAACATCGGAAAGGAAGAACAAGACCTACACCCTTCGAGATGCCGCCTTAGGCGCCTTTTCCGTTTTTTTTCATGCAATCGCCCTCATTTCTGGCGTATCTGGAAGAGATGCAGCGCAATACTGGGCATAACAATGCGGCCAGCTTGTTTGGGCTGAAAGCCATTCTAGTGATAACCAAATCCGTAATCTGCTCGACCCCCTCGATCCCGCTCAACTTTTCCCGGTCTTCAAAGACAGTTTCTTACTTTTGGAAGAAAATAGACACCTGCAAACCTTCCGCGACTATCGTGGTCATCTGCTGATTATTCTGGATGGGACGCAGTATTTTTCATCCAAAGAGATCCACTGCGCGAACTGTTCTCATTAGAGTTTATGCAGAATTAGCAGCCTTTTCAACCTGCCAGTGTTGAGTTTGCAGATTGACCAATCCGCCGATGGTACGCATGACAGATGTGTAAATTGA
>CAIQIV010000283.1 GCA_903871905.1 uncultured Chloroflexota bacterium
CAGCAGTCGATCCTCGTCTGGGCCGAATGCATCTACTCTGGAACTGGTCGCCAGCAGGATGCCTACCAGTTTCTTGTCAACATAAACAGGGGCGTAGATAAAGGATGCAATGTACGTGATACCCCCGCAGTCCTTTTCGTTCTGTTTGGCAGGTTGGTGCAGGATCGGCATGGCGTCCAGATCCGGCAGCGTTTCCAGGATATCAATTAATTCAACCGGGGTGGCGGGAGTGGGGTGCTCACCAGGCTCCAGGTTGGCTGCGCCCATCAGCATATCTTGCATGAGGGTTCGGATGTGATTAATGACTGTTGGTGCAACGGGCAGGTCGTTGTCAATGATTAGCGCGTGCCAGTGACGGGTCATCAGGAAGCCAGCCGTCAGGTCAGAACCGACCGCAGCCCTCAGGTGGTGCAGGACCAACTGCAGCAGCTCTTCGTATGAGCGCTGGTATCCGATCTGTTGGCTCAGTTTGTATAACTCAGTCAGTTCGGCGGTACGTTGAGCAACCATATGCTCCAGTTCATTGGCATGCCTGCGCACTCGTTCGTACAGAAATGCGTTTTCCAGGGCTACTGAAGTCTGGTCCGCCAGGACCTGCAGCAGGTCGCGGTCCTGCAATGTCAATATACCGGGCTGGTCATTTTCGACGTTGATGATCCCTACCACCCGGGAGCCGCGTAGGATGGGGACCGCGATCTCGGTTACCCGGTTCAGGTTTTCTTCCCAGCGGAGATTCAGGTAATCAGGGTCCTTGGATACATCCGATATGAATGCTGCCTGACCACTGCGGCCAACCCGGCCTAAAACTCCTTCTGAAAGGGGAATCTCGCGCCGCACTGGGGTGTACCCGTGGTTTGCCCGTAAGACCAGAGAGTTTCCCTCCATTAGATAGATGCCAATATATTGGTATCCCAGGCGCTGTACAAGCTGTGTGACGACTTCATCCAGCAGGACACGCAGCTCAAGCTGTTGGTTAAAGACTTGTGCCAGATTTTGGATTAGCGTGATTTCGGCCAGGCGTCGTTGGACCTGTTGGTAGCGCCGGGCATTCCTGAGCGCCAGGCTGACCTGCTGGCTGATTGCCTGTAAAATGCGGACATGCTCGTCATGGAAGGCATGCAGTTGGTTGCTGCTGACGGTGATCACACCCAGGGTTTGCCTGCCTGGGAGGTCAGTCTGATCCTTTTCCTCGGTGAGAATCGGTGCTGAGATCACAGAGCAGATTTCATCGTCCAGTCCCGGAACAACCACCCAGCGGCTATCCCGGGAAACATCCGGAATGTTAGCTACTTCTCCGTATTGAGCTACCCATCCGACCAGGCCAATCCCGGGTCGAAAGCGGACCCGGGCATTGTAGTTATCGATCGAGAAATTGTCAATGCCATAAAGTGCCCTGAGAACCAGGCGGTCTTCATCGGGAATGTAAATATAAGCAGCTGCATTCCAGCCATTGAGCGCCTTGCAGGTGAGTGAAACCGCCCGATCCAGGATCTCGTCAACCTCCAGGCTGGCAGCCAGTTCTTGCCCAATATCATACAGCAGCTCTAGATGCCGCTGCTCAGTGGCTGTCTGAGTGAATAGATCGGCATTCTGGATGGCAATGGCAGCCTGGTCGCCCAATAAGCGCAGCAGGCGCAGCTCTGCCCCGGGGACCTCCCGCGGCTCGGGATACGCAATATTCATCACACCAACCACCTGATTGCCAATCTTCAGTGGTAGCCCAATGATCGATCCATACCATTCATTCGGTGCACTCTGGAACAGCGGGTGTTTGCTCATGTCGGGGACGACCATCGCCTCACCCGTGCGCGCTACCTGGTACGTCAGGCCATTGCTGCGCGGGGTGAAGTGGTGTTTCATGGGTCCGTTGGCGTCCATGGCTGCACCAAATATCAGTTGATCGTGGGAAAGGAGGCCAGTCGGATCGGTGAGAGCATCTTTCGTATAGAAAAAAATATGGGCATTGGAACATTCTGGCAGCAGGCTTAACACACTGCTGAGAATGGCCTCCAGGGTTTGAGAAAGCTCCAGGCTGGCAGTCATACCCAGGCTGACCTGGCGGATCGCCTCCAATTCCGCCACCCTGCGAGCCTCTTTCTCAAACAGGCGGGCATTTTCAATGGCAATTGCTGCCTGGTTGGCAAATGCCATCACAGTGATGGCGGCATCCTCGTTATAGGTGTTGACCCTCCGGCTGTCCAGGTTAAGGCTGCCAATTAGCCGTCCTTTCACTAACAAAGGCGCTCCTACCCAGGAGTGAATCAAGTCCATCCCATCAACGAATTTCCAGCGAGCATCCTGGCTGGTATCTGGGATCACGATTGCCTGATGGTTGCTCCACTTACTTTCCAGCCCATGCTGACTGAGCAGGCGCACAACCTGGCGTGTTCGATCCAGGTCCTGGAATCCACGCCCAGCAGCCAGCGTCAGGGTACCTGTATCGTCAATTAACTGGATGGAAACGCTGTCATAGGGAAGCGCCTGTGCCAGCAAATCCAGGATGCTTTCCAGCACCTCCTCAAGGCCCGATTCTGAGGTGTGTAATGCTCCAACCTGCTGGAGTGTTTGCGCCAGGAGCAGTTGTTCTCGCTCTACCTGCAGCAAGCGGGCAGTTTCAATGGCAACAGCAGCCTGGTTGGCAAATGCTTCAGCAACCAGGGCGTCATTGGCTGAATAAATACCGCGCTGCCTGCTGTCGCAGGTCAAGAAGCCCACAACTTTCCCCTGGCTGGTCATCGGCACACCCATCCATCCGTGAATATTCTTAGTATTAGCCCACCCGTTGAAACGGATTTCCTGTTGGGCGTCTTCCAGGATGAGCGGGCGGTTGCTTGCTCTAATTTCATCGAACAGCGCATCATTTGCCGGAAAACTCAGGCCGATCACCTCTTGGGGTTGGGCAAACCCTCTGACACCAACGATAAGCAGCTTTTCTCCCCGGAAGAGAAAAACGGATGCACTATCGAAGGGAACAACGCGCTCTAATTGGGCCAGGATGCTCTCCAGGACCTGGTTGAGATTAACAGTTGAAGTCAGAGCCGCGGTTGCCTGGCGAACGGTGTCCGCTTCCTCCCGCCTGCGGCGTTCCAGGGCTAATAAGTGGGTATTCTCCAGGATTAGGGCTCCATAGTCAGCAAACAGGGATAAAGTATCCAGGTTTCGCCGGGATGGAGGAGCTCCCCAGTTCTCATAAAGGACACTCAACACCCCGATGATTTGGTCTTGCCAGACCAACGGGGAAGCCAGGCAAAAAAGATCGGCCTGAGCATGAGAGCCCGCCGCTTCCAGGGGGGCTTTATGGGTGAACATTGGTCTGCCAGATTGAGCAGCATCAGCAGATATTTTTTCCAGGTGGGCGATTGGATGGGCAGTTGGGTCAAAAGCAGGATAACTGGCGATACAGGACGCTACCAGGTTATTCTCTTTTAAGGTGAAAAGAGCACCGCAGCTGGCCTGGAGGAACTGTACCACCCTTTCAACCAGGATGTGCAAACCAATGGTCACGTCTGGCTCAGATGCGATCCTCTGGAAAGTCTCATGGACCTCAGCCAGGATGCAGTTCAGGACCCCTGGTTTCAAGCCAGTGGCATTTTGGCTGTTGGTCTTTTCCCTGGGGCCTTCCATCGTTTTTACCAGATCTTCAGTAGAGTCAGAAACCGATTCCGCTCAGGATAAATCCCAGGCCAAATAGGCAGCCATAAACCAACGCCAGGCGTCCTGTGCCAGCCAGGGCCTGGTTTAGTGGGCGTCCCTGCAGAGTGTAAATCATTCTCACCAGTGAAACTGCCAGGGGTATGGATGCCCAGGACAGTAGAACCCAAACAGGGGCTATTCCAGCCAGCCACATCGCAACCGGTACCAGGTACGATCCTGCAAGACATATGGTATATTCCCATTGGGTGCCTTTTTCTCCCAGGTGCACTGCCAGAGTCTTCTTTCCTGCGGCCCGGTCTGTATGAATATCCCGCAGATTATTCACCACCAGGATGGCAGTAATCAGCAGTCCCATGGGGATGGCAGCCCAGACTACTGTGAAGGTAACGGTCCTGGCCTGGACATAATAGGTGCCGATAACTGCTACCAGGCCGAAGAAAATAAAGACAGCCAGATCGCCCAGCCCGTAATAGCCAAAGGGAAAGGGCCCGCCGGTATATGCCAGGGCAGCCAGGATGCAGCTGATCCCAATCGCCAGAACGACCCAGCCTGCCACGGCTGCCAGGTAAAGCCCACATAGCGCCGCCAGACCAAATGTCACCCACATCCCGATCATGACCTGCCCTGAAGTCAGCAGTCCAGCCTGCGTGACGCGCAGTGGTCCCATGCGTTCGGCAGTATCAGCCCCTTTGTGGAAGTCAAAAACGTCGTTGGCCAGGTTGGCGCCAATCTGCAGCAGCAGGCCTGCCGCCAGGGCGGCCAGGGCAGGAAGCAGGGCGAATTTGCCATCATAGAGTGCCAGGGCGGATCCGACGATCACCGGAGCCGCTGCCGCCGGCAGGGTCTTGGGGCGGGATGCCAGGATCCAGGGGTGAAGGAATGTATCTTGCTGAACAGGTGTAGCCACGGTAGCTGTAATTTTACTCAAAAAGGTCGTCCACAGAGAACATCTTTTTGCCTTTTATTATATCTTGAGTGGAGGGATTCGTTGCGGTAAAGTTGCGCCTTATTAGTGTTTTGAAGTGAAGTAATTGTCATGAAAGAGAACAAAAGGTATAATATTTGTATTTATACAAATATACAAACAAAGGAGAAAGAGTATGCGAATTCAACCGGTATTTCGATGGATGTGTTTATTGTTGGTGGTTGCTGCTCTGGTAACAGCATGCGCCCCGGCAGCGCCTGCGCCTACCGCGAGCATCAGTAATCCACCGACGTCAGCCCCTGCTGCACCTGCGGCGGCGGATGCGACCCCTACGGTTTACCAGCGCACTGGTCCTAAGGAATTGATCCTGGCAACCACAACCAGCACGCGCGATTCAGGTTTACTGGATGTGCTGCTGCCCATGTTTGAAAAAGCAACCGGTTATACCGTGAAGATGATCGCTGTAGGCACCGGACAGGCGCTTAAGATGGGCGAGCAGGGGAATGCGGATGTCTTGCTGGTCCATGCGCCCAAATCAGAAGAAGAATACATGGGCAAAGGCCTGGGTAAGGACCGCCAATTGGTGATGCATAATGACTTTATCATTGTCGGTCCGGCGAATGACCCGGTTGGGATCAAAGGACTTAAACTTCCAGATGAAGCCTTCAAGAAGATCGCCGATGCCAAGCAGACTTTTGTCAGCCGGGCAGATGATTCCGGCACCAACAAGGCGGAATTGGCTATCTGGAAGAAAGCTGGGATAACCCCGGGTGCCAGCGATGCCTGGTATAAGCAGACTGGCCAGGGGATGGGGGATACGCTGCGCATTGCCTCCGAGTTAGGCGGTTACACCCTGACCGATCGCGCCACCTACCTGGCGCTCAAAGATAAGCTGCAGCTGGATGTCCTGATGGAGGGGGATAAGTCGCTGCTCAATATCTATCATGTAATTACCGTCAATCCGGATAAATGGCCGGCGGTGAATTATACGGCTGCCAAGGCATTTGCTGATTTCCTGGTATCTGCAGATATTCAAAAGGTGATTGGCGAGTTTGGGAAAGAGAAGTATGCTCAGCCTCTGTTCTTCTCAGATGCTGGCAAAAATGAGGCGGATCTGGGAAAATAGGGCCTTGTGGAACTGTTTCTAGAAGGCATTCTTGAAGCCTTCCGCCTGCTGCTAAGCGGAGACCCAGAAGTCTGGAGCATTGTCTGGCTTTCGCTGTGGATTTCTGGCACCGCCACCGTTATCAGCCTGGGGATTGGACTGCCCCTAGGGACTCTGTTAGCCCTGGGGCAGTTTACCTCGCGTAAATTTTGGATCAGCCTGGTCAATACCGGCATGGCGCTGCCGCCGGTGGTGGTTGGACTGGTGGTCTCGATCCTGCTATGGCGCAGTGGGCCTTTTGGCTTCCTGCGCCTGATTTACACTCCTGGCGCCATCATCATTGCCCAAACGATCATTGCAGCTCCCGTGGTTACCGGTTTGACAGTGGCTTCACTGCAGCAGTTGGACCCGCGGCTGCAAATCCAACTGTATGGACTGGGTGCCTCCCGTCCGCAGGTGGTATGGGCGTTGTGGCGCGAGGCGCGCCTTCCGCTGCTGGCGGCACTGATGGCTGGCTTTGGATCGGTGATTTCCGAAGTTGGCGCGTCAATGATGGTGGGTGGTAACCTGCTGCACCATACGCGAGTGCTGACCACAGCGATCGTGTTGGAGACGAGTAAAGGGGAATTTGCCATTGCTATCGCCCTGAGTGTCATCTTGTTACTGCTGGCTTACCTGGTCAACTTGTTTTTGACCTGGGTCCAACAGCGCAGTCTGCAGCAGTGACAGGTTCTCATGACACCAATACTTGAAGTGCGACAATTGCTGGTCAGGCGAGGTGAGCGGGTGGTGTTGGAGGTGGACCATCTGGCAGTCCAGCCGGGCGAGGTGCTGGCAGTCATTGGCCCGAATGGCTCTGGGAAGAGCACACTGGTCCTGGCTCTCAGCCAGTTGTTGCGGGTAGAGCGGGGGACATTCCTCTTCAGGGGACAGCCGCTCGACAGGGATGTGCTGGCTTTCCGCCGTAAGATCGGCCTGGTGCTGCAGGACCCCTTGCTGCTGGACACCTCTGTATATGCCAATGTGGCGACTGGCTTGCGCTTTCGCGGCCTGCCAGAAAAAACGATCCGCCCTGTTGTAGAAGAATGGCTGGCAAAGTTGGGCGTTGAGAAGCTTGCCAGACGGCGCTCGCGTGCGCTTTCTGGAGGAGAGGCACAGCGGGTCAGCCTAGCGCGCGCCTTTGCGCTCAACCCAGATATTCTGTTCCTGGATGAGCCTTTCAGCTCATTGGACACCCCAACCCGCCAGCGGCTATTAGCTGATTTCCAGGAGTTGGTTGCTGCCTCAGGGATGACGACATTGATCGTAACGCATGATATGGATGAGGCGCTATTGCTAGGCAGCCGCGTGGCGGTGCTGATCGGGGGGCGGGTCCGGCAGGATGGACTGCCCGACCAGGTATTTAATTCACCTGTCGACCCGGATGTGGCAGAGTTTGTCGGGGTGGAAACAGTATTAGCCGGGAAAGTGCTGCGGATGGCAGACGGAATTCTGAGCATCGATGTTCATGGCTCTGAGCTGCAGGCTGTTGGAAACCTGGCGCCAGGCCGCGATGTGTTATTCTGCCTGCGCCCGGAGGATGTGACCATCAGCCTGGAGCTGATGCCTTACTCATCCAGTGCCCGCAATCACCTGAGCGGCACCATCCAGCGCATTTTACCTCAGGGACCCCTGGCACGGATCGTGCTGGATTGTGGCTTCCCGCTGATCGCATTGGTCACCCGCGCCTCGGTCAGTGAAATGGCCCTGGCTGAAGGGCAGCAAGCGAACGCTGCATTCAAGGCCAGCGCTGTTCATCTTATTCCACGTTAGTTTGGTTGCTGCGTCTGTGGAGTGGGGAAGATCAATCCTTTCAGGTCATCTCCTGTCTTCCAGCCAGGGCGCGCAGCAGCGTATTTTGATCAGCATATTCCAGATCGCCCCCGACTGGTAAGCCGCGCGCCAGGCGTGTCAGATGAACACCCAATGGTAAAAGCTGCTGCCGCAGGTAAGCGGCTGTATAGTCGCCCTCCATGCTGGGATTGGTCGCCAGGATGATTTCACGCACGCCACCAGCCCGCACCCTATCTACTAACTCACGAATCCTGAGCTTATCAGGCCCAATTCCCTCGATAGGTGAAAGCGCGCCGTGCAGTACATGGTAACGCCCACGGAAGGCATCGGTGCGCTCCAGCGCCAGCACATCCATCGGCTCTTCAACCACGCATAGCAGCCCAGGGTCACGCTCAGCGTTTTCGCAGATCTCGCAGGCGCTGCGCCCGGCAACAGTGATGTTGAAACACACGGGGCAGTAGGCGGTGCTGGATTTCAGCTGTGTCAGCGCTTCTGCCAATGCCTGGGTGAGGTCGTCCTGGGAGCGCAGCAGGTAGAATGTCAGGCGCGAGGCTGTCTTGGGACCGATCCCCGGCAGCCTGGAGAAAGCGTTGACCAGGTTCTGAACCGGCTCGGGCAGAATCATGGGGTTAGAACGGTAATCCGCCGGCCAGAGGCCCCAGGCGATCGGATGCCAGGTCGCGTGATTTATCCAGGGCAGCATTGATCGCCGTCAGCACCAGGTCCTGCAGCATTTCCACATCAGCGTCCTCCAGGATAGCCGGGTCAATCTCCACCGCCTTACAGCGCTGGTCGCCGGTTACGGTGATTTTGATGGCGCCGCCGCCAGCGGTGGCAGTGACCGTCTCATCCGCAAGCTTGGCTTGTGCCTGTTCAATCTGTTCTTGCAGCTTCTGTAATTGGCCCATCATCCCCGTTCCGCCGGGCATTTTGGGTGCTTTATATCCTTTTGCCATGTCTTCCTCCAATTATTCCTTACTGAACATCAACAATTTCACCACCCAGGTCGCGCAACGCAGCCGCTACCATCCCGTCACTTTCAACTTCGGGGGGTAACGTGCCCACTTTACCAGTGGAAACCACACAGCGCAGTGTCACTCCAGGGCCAAGCACCTGCTGCAGCGCCTGGTTGACAGTTTCTAAATTTTCACTCTTTTCCATTTTTTCTTTAAGAATTTCGGAATAACCGATGTAAAGAGCATTCTCGCGAATCCCGAGCAGGCGGCCAGATTTTAGCAGCGCCTCAGTATTAGAACTTTTTTGGCGTACCAGCGCAGTGATCTGGCGCCAGTTCTGCTGCACCATCTGCAGGGTAATCCCACTGTTTTCAGTGCCCGGCGTGAGGCCGGGATCAAAGGCCTGGCTTTCAACTGAGGGCCGGGAAGGGGGCTCGGGCGGGACCGGCTGCCGGGTAGGAGGTGCTTTGCGCCCTGGATCCCGGGCAGCGGCTGGCGTAGCAGCCGGAGTCTGCTCCAGATCTTGCCCAGGCTCGTAAGGGGAGAGTGATTCGACGAAGGCCATTTCCAGGTCCAGAGACGGCTGCCAGGCAGTGCGTGCATCCACCACTGCGGTGTTAAAGGCGCGGATCAGTTTGAGCAAGCGGCCGGAAGAGAATTCCTGTGCATGCTTTCCCATTTGTGCCCGGATATCGGGTGTGGCGTCGATCTGGCTGGCGTTTCCCGTGCTGACCAGCAGCAGGTCGCGCAGGTAATCAACAAGCTGGCGGGAGAACTGGCGCGGATCGCTGCCGTTGTCCAGGGCGGTATGAATGGCGCTCAACCCGGCGTCAGCCCGGTTATCTGCCAGGGCATCCACCACCGCAATCACGGATTGGTTGGTGGCAGTGCCCAGCACATTCTGGGCCATCTGGAGGGTGATCACCTGCCCGCTGGCAGCAAGCTGGTCCAGTAGAGAGATGGCATCCCGCATCGCCCCGGTGGCCTGGCGGGCAACCATAGTCAGCGCTTCTGGTTCTATTTGGATGCCTTCCGGCTGCGCCATTTGCTTGAGATTTGCTACGATCTCAGCGATCGGAATGCGGCGGAACTCATGCCGCTGGCAGCGAGAAAGCACAGTTGACGGGATTTTATGAACTTCAGTAGTCGCCAGGATAAAAACGGCATGCGGCGGGGGTTCTTCTAGCGTTTTCAACAGGGCATTAAAAGCCGCAGTTGAAAGCATGTGTACCTCATCGATGATGTAGACTTTCTTCCGCCCCTGGTTGGGTGAGAAATTGATCTTGTCCCGTAAGTCACGCACATCCTCAACACTGGTATTGGACGCGGCATCGATCTCGATCAGGTCCAGGAAGCGGCCTTCGTTTACTGCCTGGCAGGGATTGCACTGTCCACACGGTCGCTGTGCCAGGTCCGGTTCCAGGCAGTTAATGGCCTTAGCCAGAAGCCGTGCAGTGGTGGTTTTCCCCGTACCTCGCGGGCCGGCAAACAGGTAGGCATGGGCTACCCGGTCTGAAACCAGGGCGTTGCGCAGCGTCTGGATGATGTGGTCCTGCCCGACCACGGCCTCCCAGGTTTGGGGACGCCATTTGCGATAAAGGGTCTGGTATGTGCCCGGGGTGGACATTATTCTCCGATGCCCTTGTTGGTAGAAGGAATCTGATTTTGTACTGCCAGGAGTTCTGCATCGATATTCAGACGCAGAACCTGGAGGTGGTGTGTCGGGGCCTGTAGGTTGAAGGAAAAGATACGCCGATTAAGGGCAGCGGCCTTCTGGCAGAATTGTTCCTCGGCTTGCAGCCAGATTTCCTGGATGTAAGCAGGCTCTCGACCTGCGTTCCCAGCAGCAATAGTCCAGGCCCAGGCCCGGGAAAGGTCAAAGCGCGCCGCCCGTATCTCTGCCAGAATTTCCTGCCGGCTTTCGATCCATGGGAGGGTGAACCCGCTGGTGCTTAGCAAATGGTAGGCAAGTCGCCAGTCTGGGTCGGCAAACGGGTTTTCAGCAAGATCGAGGGGCTTGCCTTTCCCGGGAAGGTCAGAAAACTTACCTTCAGCCATTGCCTGGCGGATTTGTTCTTCGATGCCGTGCATGAATCGATCCTGTCTATGGGATAGGATAAACCTGGCGGACCCGTCCGGTGGCGTCCCGCAGGGTAACCGTTTTGCCTGACAGCCAGACCGGTTGGTTCAGCCCCCAGTGTAACTCCACGGCGGTATTGGTTCCAGGTTGAGTATAGACCACCAGCGCTCCACCAGGAAGAAGCTGGATTGGAGGAAATACATACAGGTTTCCCTGGCCATCATCCAACTGCCACCCTTCCATGGACAGTTCGTTCTCGCCGCGGTGCATGATCTGCACATGCTCGGTTGCCAGATCGTTTACCCCCACCACGAGGTCAATCACCGCAGTGGCCTCAGGGTGGCGTGCAATCCGCAGCACCTCCCCTGGTCCCAGAGGGACTGGCTGTGGGAATCCATTGTCTTTGGTGAGTTGTTCTACGCTCATATTGAATTTCTGAGCAATGCTGTCGAAGGTATCACCATCCACCACCTGATAGGCAAAGTATTCTTGGGTAGGTGTAATGGCTGGAGCCACCCCAGACGTGCTGGTAACCGGGGTGGCAGGACTGGCGTTGGGCTGGGTGGTGGAGATTTGGGGAAGTTTAAGGGAAATTGGCCCCAGCAAGTTGTTGAGAAATGGGCTGTGTGTTCTATCCCAGATCATTAATACCGAAAATGTGGTGCAGGCTGATACAACCACATTCAGCAGTAAAAAATAAAAAAGGCGCGACCATTGTTTCATAAGCCATTCTTCCCCAGACATGATAGCATAAAGTGTGAATTGTGCCAATTGGTTGTTTTCATCGGTTGACGTTCCCGCGAGAAGTAACTACAATGGATCTATGCCTTACATAATTGATGGACATAATTTGATTCCCAAAATCCCCGGCCTGTCATTAGACGCCATGGATGATGAAATGCAGCTGGTGCAGTTGTTGCAGGAATTTTGCCAGCGCACGCGAAAAGAGGTTGAGGTCTATTTCGATAACGCCCCGGCAGGGCAAATGAGAGCACGTACATTTGGATTGGTCCTGGCTCGTTTTATTCGCCAGGGCGTCAGCGCAGATGATGCTATCCGGGCGCGGTTGACCAAATTGGGAAATGTTGCCCGCAACTGGACCGTGGTTAGCTCAGATCATGCAGTGCAAACGGCGGCGCGTGCAGCCCGCGCGCGTGTACTTTCCTCAGAGGAATTTTCTCGCTTGCTGATAAATTCCTTGAGTGAAAAGCGGAGTGATGCTGGATCCAGGACCGACCAGGCAATGGGCAAAGATGAACTGACCGATTGGCTGCAGCTCTTTGGTTCGTCTGATGAGGTTTAAATTCTAACAACTTATTAATGCAATTAAGACCGAAATAGGTTATATTTATATCGTCGACACCTGCCCTCCCTGTTTACTGGTAAATATTTTACAGGTGTCGTGTCACCGGTCTGAGCTTGCAGCACGCCCCCCCCGTGTTGGAGTATCCGGTGGCCCTCCCTGGCTTCCGGATACTCCAATATCCGGAAGTCTTTTTTTAGATGGTTTTAGTTTTATTATGATTTGGAGGAAGTCTTAAAGCCGGGCTAGAGCAACCAGAGTCAGATCATCATCGGGTGTGGCCCGACCGCTGAACTCTTCCAGCCTGGCCTCCACGCTATCCAATAAGCTGGCTGCCGAAGTAAAGATGCTTCCTTCCGTGAGCGCCAACTGGAGGCGGTTTTCACCAAATATTCTGCCATCTGGAGAAAAAGTCTCGGTAACCCCATCTGTATAAAGGATCAGGTAGTCGCCTGAACCAATCTGAATGATGTGCTCAGATACAGGGTTATCCTCCAGGATGCCCAGGGCGATCCCGGTTCGAGTCAGCCTTTCGAATCCTCCAGACCTGTAAACCAACAGCGGGGGATTATGCCCAGCATTTGCGTAATGCAGCCTCCCGGTTTTACATTCCAGCACCGCGTAGAATACGGTTACAAATGCACCCTGTTGAGTGTCCGACACCAGGGTATCGTTGACACGGGTTAAAGTCATACCAGGTGAGGTGAATTCATGAGCCGCAGCCCGCACCAGGGTGCGGGTCAAGGTCATAAAAAGAGCTGCTGGCATCCCTTTGTCGGCCACATCTGCAATCACAATGCCAACGCGGTCCGGGGAGAGCTCGATGATATCGTAAAAATCGCCTCCAACCTCGCGCGCTGTATGCCAGCGCGCTGCCAGTTCCCAGCCGGGCAACTCAGGCAGATGGTGAGGTAAGAAGGCCAACTGGATGTCACGCGCGAGCTGCAGTTCACGTTCGAGACGCTCAGTCAGCACCCGCTCATGCTGCAACCGATTATTCTGGATCGCCAGTGCAGTCTGCTGTGAGATCCCGGTGATAATCTCGAGGCGCTTGGACCGAAGCCGGCGATTGCTGGAACGCCCTTCTGCACCAGGGCTTAAGGTTTGAGCAGGTTCCTCAACCACCAACACGCCCAGGGTTTCACCTTTTACAGAAAGTGGCAGGGCAATCATCAGGCAGGGCTCATCTCGAATAAAGGTATCCACCATTTCGGGAGGGGGTGACCATTTACGGTTGAAGAGCGTGCTCATATCCTCCAGGCTGTCCGGGTCATCTTCTGTGGGGAAGACGACCAGCCGTCCTTCTTGCCGGACGGTGTCCAGCCATGGGGTGTCCTGTGGACTGAATTCTTTTCCTTCCAACTGACGCATAATTCCGTAACCCTGGGTCAGCTGAAAAGTATTTTGGCTCTCATTCCAGAGGAAAATCATTGACCGTTTAACTCCCACCAGGATAGGGGTAATGCGTACGACAGTCCCCAGGATATCCTCCAGGTCATTGGTGCTGACAATTGCCTGGGCAACTTGGAGCAGGGCTACAGATATATAGGCCTCTTCTTTCTGAGATTTTATCAGGCGCAGGTTTTCTACGGCAATGGCAGTCTGCTGTGCGATTCCCTGTGAAATGGACAGGCGCTCATCAATCAGTGTTTCTAACCGGCTGCCGGGGCTGGCGGCAGACTGGCTGCCGCAGTATTCTACCAGGAAAGCCCCGATGGGTTCCCCACGCACTAGCAGTGGAATGAGTACCAGAAGCGCCTCTTGGAACAGGCATTCAGGCTCTGCTTCTACGTATAAGAATCCTGAGAGGCGTAGATCATCTGGCTCATCATGCAGGATGACTGGTTGTTTTTGCAGCAGCAGGCGATCCAGCGCAGGAACTTCACCTGGTGCATACCGCCATCGCTCAAACTCGGCACGCTGCCCGGGCTGCAGACCCGATGAGGCCGTGGGGACAAAATTCCCATCTTCGTCCAGCATGTATAAAGTGCATGATTTTACGCCCACCAGCATGGGCATGATGCGTGTGACCGTCGTCAGCAGCTCCTCCAGATCTGTTGCCGAATAAGTGGCTTCAGCGACCTGGAGCAGGGCAGTGGATACCCATGCCTGTTCATGTGCATCTTCGTACAGCCGGGTATTCTGAATGGCGATGGCGGCGTAGTTGGCAAAGGTGGTGGTCATGGCCACGGCTTCACTTCCATAACGCCCCGGGGTGCGGTGCGCCAGAGTGAGGATCCCCAGCATTTGTTTCCCAATCCGCAGCGGGGCGGAAATCGCGGAATAATTTCTGGGAAGCCGCAGGACCTGGGCCAATGGATCGGATGGATCATCCGGGCTGCGCACCATGGCCTGCTCCGTGTGTGCTACGGCAGCCAGCCAGGCAGCCACTTCTTGTTCAGGTTGGCAGCACTCATCGTCTACCCGGCAGCACATGACATCATCGGGTGAAAGGCCAGGCTCTATGCCCATTTCTTCCAGACCCTGACCCTTGTAAGCCATCAAGCGCAGAGGAAGCTGTGAAGGGATTGGGGCGTCTTCAATCTCGTCCTGATCCAGAAGCCAGACCCCTGCCAGGTCACAAGGCAAGTTGCGGCTTAATTCGGAAAGGACCGCGTTCAACAGCTGGTTGAGATCTGTTTCTGCAGAAAGCAGGCCGGCTACCTGGTGCAGGCTGTCTGCGGCCTGGCGGCGCCAGCGCTCTGAACGGTACAGGCTGGCGTTGCGCAATGCGATGGCAATATGATCTGCCAGCGCCTCTAAAACAAAGCGATCATCGCTAGTAAAGGCATCTGGTTGATCGCTTTGCACATCCAAAACTCCCAGGACATTTTCTCCAAACTTGAGTGGAACTGCCAGCTCTGAACCGGGATTCTGGGGGGGAATTGGGGAAGGAGAAAAACGGGGATCACCCTGGGGGTTGTTAGCCAGGATCGTCTCTCCATTTCGGGCAACCCAGGGGATGATACCTGCTGGAGAGTCCAACTCCAGGGAGACTCCCTCTGCGTGATAACGGCTGCTTTCAGGCAGGCTCCCTGCCTCGTAAAGCACCTTGCGTAGCCCATGATGAACAGTGAACAGGTGAATATATGGATGACCAAGATTGCGTTGGATCAGCCAGGCAACATCATGGAGCAGGGAATCCGGATCCAGAACGGATGCAATGGTGTTGCTGACCTCAAAAAGCGTGGTCAGCTGTTCTGCCCGGCGATTCAAGCTGTCATATAGACGAACTCCTTCTACAGCCGCAGCAATATTATCCGCCAGGGCACGCAGAACAAGTATGTCGATTTCATCAAAGTCATCCACCAGGTTGCTTTGCACATCCAGAATGCCCAGGACACGCTCCTCTATTTTCAACGGCAGAGTAAATTCGGAAAGCGTTTCAGGGAGCTGCATGAAGAAGCGGTAACGGGGTTCATGGTTGACATCATTGGCCAGGATCTCCTGACCGGTAAGGGCAACCTGGCCGATGATGCCTTCACCCATATGGGCATTCACTGCTGGTGATCTGGCCTGCTGTTCCTGGCTGCCAGATGAAAGACCCGGTAAGACCTGGGGGCCAGCGCTTGCCCGGAAATTTAGCAGATCACAGCCTGGTTCCAGGGTGAAAATGGCTACGTAGTAATAGCCAAAGGTTTGCAGGATCAACTGAGTCACTCGGGCAGCCAGCCGATCCAGGTCACGCTCCCCTGTGATTTGGGCGCTTACTTTGCCCACCAGGCTTAATTGTTCGACTCGCCAGCGCGCCCGGATCTTCTGCCGGCTGGCCTGTAATGCAATGGAAACCTGCCTGGTCAGGCTGTGAAACAGGTCAATTTCCTCGTGTGAAAAACTTTGCTGGATCGGGCGCCAGATTTGCAGAAGTCCGAGCAGCCAGCCGGTGCCTTCGGGAGTGGAAAGCAGCGGGGCGGCTAATGAAGAGATACCGTTGGGAACAGAATCATCTGGATGAATAATCTGTAGTTGTCCTTGACCCTCCCCGCAAAGCTCCCTGCTCTCAGTCACCAGGCGTAACAGATCGGTATTTGGCCAATTGTGGAGCATCGGCTCAATATGAGGCGCCCAGGAGGCAAGCTGATCTGCATCCGGGATGATCCGGTTGGCAAGCCATGCCCGAGCCTGGCAGTTGAATAACTGCTGCGCTACCTCACACCCGGTTTCAACCTGGGCAAGCAAAGTGGCCTGTTCATCCGGTAAGAAAGAAAAAGGTGATGTATTGGGGGAAGCCAGTTGTTCAGCCAGCCGCAAGATTTGCCACCAGGGATTATCTATGCGCCATGGGATGCTGCTTCTCAAGAATGTTGCTCCTTGCGCTTGACCATGGTCAAGATGTTGCAGGCTGGCTGATCCGGTGTGGCTGGAATAAACTCGAAGTGGATTTCATCCATCAACTGGTGCATGAAGAACAACCCTAACCCGCCACTGGAGCGCTCATCCAGGTTGCTATTTAAGGTGGGAGATGGCACTGCATTTGGATCAAACGTGTGGCCACAGTCGTAAAGAATGATGGTGATTTGATCTGCTGTTGCCCGGCAGGTACATTCAATTGAGTTGTCGCTTTCACCGCCGAAGGCGTGCTCAATGATATTTGTGCAGGCCTCGTCAGTAGCCATTTGCACGGCATACACACTCTTCTTGTCCATGCAGCAGACCTCGGCTGCCTGGCCAACAAATTCACGGATTGCATCCAGGCTTTCATACCTGGCAACAAAAACCGCGGTCCACTCTTTTTGTTCCGGATCGGCGGGGCTCATGGATGGTGGGGAGTGGGTGCCTGGGGGCTGCGAACAGCACCCCAGGCCTGGGATCAGAACTTAAATACTGCCTACGGCAGTAAGGGCATCCTCAAATATCCTGAATAATGGGATGAATCCGGCCAGGTCCAATGCCTCATAGATCCTGGGGGGAATACCGGCCAGGATCAATTCACCCCGGTTATAGCGTTTGCAATTCTTTTGGGTGTTGATCAAGACGCGCAGGCCAGCACTGGACATATACTCAACCCCACTGAGGTCAAATACGATTTTAAACCGTCCGGCATTGGTGATTTCATCCATCACCTCACCCAGTTTTGG
>CAIQIV010000284.1 GCA_903871905.1 uncultured Chloroflexota bacterium
CCAACCCCCAAACCCAAAACCAGCCAAACTTCATCAGGATTCTTATTCACCGTCTTGAAAGTACCGTTGAATCTCTGAATTTCATCGGATACACCGTTGATTTTTTCTTCAATTTCCCGCCGCCGCAAGGCCACATCATATTTGAACCCGCAGCGCCCACACATACCCGTTGAAACCAGCGAGGCTTTCTCTTTACATTCCGGGCATTGGCGCACCAACTGCGTGCCACATTTGAAGCAGTGTAAGGTCTGGGCAGGATTGTTCGAGCCACATTGCGGGCAATCCCATAAGCTTGGCGCCTGGGAAGCCGCCGGTTGAAATGGCTGTCTTTGTGGAGCGATAGATGGACGCGACAGTGGAGAGGGCGGTGTTAATGGCAAACCCTGCATTAGCACAGATGGATCTGCCAATCCGCCTATAGTGCTGCCCAGGCCAAGCCCCAGGTCATAGGCGCTGCGCCGGCCTGGATCGGTCATGGTGGTACGAATGGTCTCAACAAGCTGCAGCGCCTGGTTCGCCTGGTTGACTACATTGGGATCGTGATGGGTTACCAATCTCCGCCACTGATCATACTGCGCGTCCAGGACCGAAACAATTTCTTCTGTTGCAGCCGTCGGTTGGACATTGAGTATTTCATAATAATTGGGCATAAATTCCTCTCCTATGGGTTCCGAGATTTCCTTTGCAAGCGAATATACCAGATCGTCAAAAGATCCCAATGGCTGAGAGCATCATTTTCCCACCCAGCAAAGATGGTGTTCATCAAAGCTATCGCTCTCGAATCGCCTGGCTTATCGCTCATGATTTTCTCCACCTGGTCCAAAGCTTCTTGCCATTTTCCTGAGTGTATCAGACCGGAAGCTAAAGCATAGCGCGCCTGGTTTAGTTTTTCCCGCTCCCGAGAATCGTTTGGGAAAGCCGCCATCACCTTCTCCCAATATGGGACAGCCTGCAGCCAATCTTCCGCCAGTGTAAAATATTCCGCCCGGGCAACTAACACCTGCTCCAATAGCTGTTGTGCGCCAGGGTAATCCGCATCTTCATCCAGGACCGAGTTGATCCTCTGTTCAGCACAGTTTAGATCATCATTTTGGAAACAAATCAAGGCCTGTGCAAACTCCGCGGCCAACCGCATATTCTTTGCCCGCTCGCGATTTGCCAGGAAAATCGCAGTGACCGCAACGACAACAGCAAGTACCAGTGCAACTACTAGTGTCCAGACGATCAAGGTGCGGATGCGCCTCAAATCACTAGCTACCTCACGATCAACAATCTCGTTGAGTTCCTGGTTGATTTTCTCCGCATGACTCGAGGCTTTTTCACTCTGGATCTCTAACAAGCGCGGTACAGAAGCTCGCAAGTCCTCCAGGTTTACCCCACAACTGGCACAAATAATGGCACCAGGCGGATTGAATGCATGGCAGTGCGCACAAGTCTGTCGGTCATCCATCGGCGGCGCTTGGTTCACAAAACATCGGCTGCGCTGGAATTATCCCTGTCCAATAATAATAGAATACACCAAAGCCCCTAGCCCGCAAAGGCCAAGACACAATAGGGGAACCAGGATCCAGAATACCAATCCGGTCATTGCGGTTCGGCGGTGAATCTGTTC
>CAIQIV010000285.1 GCA_903871905.1 uncultured Chloroflexota bacterium
GAGCCACGTAGCGCTGGCGGCCCATCATCTCGCTGGAAGCGAGGACAAACAGGTCGGTCAGTCTCGAGGTGGTGAGCAGGGTGCCGGAGAGCACGGGGGTCGGATGCTGCAGGTAGCCGGACAGGCTGACGCTGAAGTCCTGGTGCAGCAGCTCCAGGCGCGGGCCCAGCGAATCCAGGTGGTAAGTGCGGTACAGGGGTGCCGCCCGGTTGCCGGCGGCGTCGACGGCGGTGAAGCGGGCGATCTGGTAGGCGCCGTCGATCTTGAAGGGCGGGATGAGCTCAAAGAGCCAATCCGCCACGGCAGAGGTCCCGGCATCCGGGCGCAGGTCCACCAGGTTGGCGGTGCGGCAGGCGCCGGGGTAGTTATAGCTCCCGGTGTTCTCGACCTGGATGGGGGCTGAAGAGGCTGACCCCACGGCGTTCTGGCTGGAGACCGCCGGCAGGTAGAGGGCATGAGGCAGGTGGAAGATGGGCAGGCTGACGCACACCTCGACGCCCGCCGGCTGGTGATTGTCCATCACCAGGCCGTGGAGCTGAGGCGGCTGCTTGACGCGCACCGGCAGGCTCAGGCGAGCCTCGCTGGTGTCATCCAGGTTGAGGCTGGGGACGGTGGTGTCCACCACCAGCACGCGCCAGGCGCTCCACTCGCTGGTGTAGCCCAGCGGATCCCCGGCCCGCGCCCGGACAAAGAAGCGCTCGCCGTCCTGGGCGGTTGGAACATCGATGCCGCAGCTCCATGACGAGCTGACCGGAGGCAGGTAGGGGCAGGAGAGCGGCAGGGTGTCGCCGTCCGGCTTGAGCAGCTCCAGGTCGATGCGGTCGATGCCGGAGGGGTCCACCGCCGAGCCAGCCAGGGTGGCGAGGCCGGGGCGGACAAAGAAGGGCGGCTGGGCCAGGGCTTCCGCCGGGGCAAAGCCGGCAGAGGCAGCCTGGTCGAGCAGGGTCTCGACGGCGGCTGTGCCGTTGACCTGGTCGATGGCCACGGAGTGCGGCGGGTCGGCGTCCACCACCTGGTAGCTGGTGAACTGGACGTGCGGCGCCTGGCTCTCCAGACCGGTGTACAGTTTGGTGACCAGGCGGGCCAGCCGCGTCAGGTCGGTGAACTTCTGGCAGGCAGCCGGGTCATCGGGATGGGCCTGCAGGCAGGCCTGCTCCTGCACGCTGATCAGGGTGGTGTCGGCGCGGGCGGTGAACTCGAGCTGTTTCGATTCTCCAGGGGCCAGGAAGGGCAGGGTGAGGGTCTGGGTGTAGTACTCGATGCCATCGGGGTCCACGGCAGTCTGGCCTGCGGGGAAGATCAGGGCGCCGTATGCCGCCAGCCCCAGGGTAATCTGCGGGGCGATGTCCTGGCCGGTGTTGGTGATGAACAGGGTGAAGGTCACCGGCTGCTGCTCGATGATCTGCGGGCTGGGGAGGGCCTGCGGAGGAGGCGATGCCCAGAAGAGCCCGGCCAGGCGGGTGCTGATGTTGTTGAAGTGAGGCGTGCTGTTCATGTGGGCGCGCAGGTCAACGTCCAGGTAGCGGTCCTGGCGGGGGCAGACGCCCTGACCCAGGCCGTTCCAGACGTAGCGGGTGCGCATCTGGAAGGGGCTGCCATCGTGGAGGATGCCCAGGCGGCTGCTGGAGTGCGGGTTGAGCACAGGGAACACGGCCCAGGGCTGCAGGGCGTCCGGGTCGACGGCGGCGGCCAGCATCTCCAGGTGGGCGGTGGCCGGGTCGGCGATGGACAGGCGGCTAAACGGCAGGCGCAGGGCGGTGCGCAGGTCGCCGGTGTGGGCGAAGAACAGGTCGGCGGGGAGCGGGTTCTCCCCACTGTCGACCCAGTTGGCGCCGTCCCAGGCCAGCAGGCGGGCTTCCGTGCTGCCGGTGACCCAGGCCAGGTAGTCGGCTTGCATGCCGCCGGGCAGGGTGATCACCTGGGTGGTGGTGTAGGGGTTGTAGAAGATGTCGCTGCCCTGGCCGGGGAGGGTATCGAAGTAAACGAACAGGTCTCCGGCGGTGTCCCAGTCGGCGCCGTCCCACTGCAGGCGCAGCGCCTGGTCATCCCAGGAGAAGCGCAGCGTCTGCAGCCCGGTCAGCGAGCTGACCTGGGCGGCGGTCTCACTGACCAGGCGGGAGACGCCGATCAGCGAGCAGGACGAGGTCTGGTAAGGCAGGGTGAAGGAGGCGGTGTTGATCAGCGAGATGTAATCCGGGGTGAGGCTGGTGTCGATGAACACCGGTCCGCTGCGGTTCTGCGAGCGGTTGCCATAGGCGTCCACGGAGATCACCACCGCATCATAAGCGTGCGCCTCATCGAGCACCTGCTCGTGGCGGAAGGGTTCCAGGGTGTAGGGGGTCAAGCCGTCCAGGGAGGTGACCGCCTGCCCGGTGGGGACAAAGCCGGCGTAGTAGGTGATCGGCCCGTTGAGGTCGCTGCTGGCAGTCCAGGTGATGGCCAGGGTGGGACCAAGCGGCTCACGCACCGAGCCGCCGGGGAGCACCGGGCTCCACTCGAGCCCATTGAAGGCGCTGAGGGACAGGGTGATGGGGGTAGGCACGCCCAGGTCAACGATGATCGTGTCGGTCTCGGTGACCAGCCTGCCTGCTGCATCCCGGGCGCGGGCAGAGACCTGGTAGGCGCCGTCGGTGGCGCCGGGGAGCATGGCCCACGGGAAGCGCCAGGTCGAGGCGTCGACCGCGGCCATCTGCCAGTCCCCGCTGTCGATGGAGACCTCAACCGCCGGGGTGCCGGCTGCTTCGGTCACCACGCCGGTCAGGTTGACCCCGGCGTAAGGCAGGGCGTGGGTGGTGGTGAGCACCAGGTTGGAGAAGTCGATTTCCGGCGGGTCGAGATCCAGGATGATGGTCGAGGTGACCGTCCCGGACTGCACCTGGCCGGCCAGGTCGGCGGCGGTGGTCTGGAAGGTGTGCAGGCCCTGGCTGAGGCCGAGGGGCGGCGTCCAGGTGGTGGTGGAAAGGGTGAAGGTGACGCCCGCCGGGTAGGTGAAGATGTACTGCGGGTCGCCGTCCAGGGTGAGGGTGACGACGGCCAGGGAGTTCAGGGCCTGGGCGCCAACGCTCAGGCTGAGGGGCAGGGTGTTGGTGAGCACCGTGCGGTCGGTGGGGGTGACCACCTCGGAGTATGGGTCGGAGACCGCAGTTCCGGTGGCTGCAGAAAGCTCGTCCTGCGCCAGGGTGGGTGAGGTGGCGGTCGAGCAGCGGCCGTTGGTGTCGCAGGCCGTGGTCGACGGGGTGTGGATGTCGGCGTCGGCCTTGCAGTGCGGCTGGATCACGTACAGGCGGGTGGTGTCGGTGGTGATCGAGCGGTACCAGTTGGAGACCTCGTCGTAGGTGGTCATATCAGCGGCTGCCACCGGGCAGGGGCACAGGTAACCCTTGGTGGTCAGGTTGAAGTCCACCGCCGAACAGTCGATGGTGGAGGACCAGGAGCCTCCCTGCTTGAGGATATTGACCCGCGGGGCCAGCACGTCGATCAGGCCGCGCCAGGAGTTTTGCAGCAGGGTGCTGTTCTGGCGGTTGTTGAACACGTCCAGGCCGCGCAGGTTGATCTGGTAGATGCCCTCTAAAGTCGTGGGGAGAGCCAGGGTCCAGGTGGTGTTGACGGTGCTGCTGCCGGAGCTGGCAAGGGTGGCCGGGTACCAGGGCACCGCGGCGTTCAAGAGAAGATCCCGCACTTCCTGGTCATCCAGGGCGCGGGAGTTGACCATCACTTCGTCCAGGTAGCCGATGTACCCCACGCCGATGTTGGTTGGCAAGGTGACGGTGGCCAGCGGGGAGAAGTAGGTCCCGGTGGATTTATCCGCCAGGCTGCCATCCACGTAGAGGTAGACCGTTTTGCCATCCCATACGCCGACGGCCTGGTGCCAGGCGCCGTCGTTATACATCGTGCCAGAGTTGGCAGCCAGCTTGCCACCGCCCTTGTTCTGCAGCTCGAAGGACAGGCCGCCGGCCTTCCAGTACATCTTGTAGTTGTAGGTGGTGCCGCTGCCTTTTTCGACCAGGATGGCGTCCTGCATGCTGGCGTTGTTGGTGTTAAACCAGACCGCCACGCTGAGTGTTCCGGTGAGCTGCTGGGAGGTGCTGTCAGGAGCGCTGAGCAGCATGCTCGGGGAGGTAAACTGCACGGACCCGTCGATCTTGCCGCTCTTGCCGGCGGCGGGGCAGTTGGGAGAAATGCAGGTGGCGGGGTTATACTGGCCTGAGGCGTCGTCGAAGTACTGGGCGCCGGCCGCCTCGTTCAGGTGGAGCATCATCACCGTACCGCTGTAGACCGCGACCTGAGACGCCGGGACAAAGGACACCTGCAGCGACTGGAGGCCGCTGGCGACCGTGCCTGGGTCGGTGATCACGCCCGAGAGGGTGATGGTCTGGGTGATGCTCTGGGTGGAGGGGCCGGTGTAGGTGACGGCCGCCACCGGCGGGCGGTTATCCACGCCGATGGACTTGAGGAACTGGGCATTGTCGGGGGTCTGGTTGCCGACATTATCGATGGCATAGGCTGCCAGGGTGTAGTTCCCGCTGGGGTCGCTGATGCGGTCGTGCTGGTTGTTGTACCCCGGCAGGCGGTAATCCAGGCTCCAGTTGGAGCCGGAGACCACGGCGGCCTGCCAGTCGGAGCCGGCCACGCCCTCGTCACCCGAGAGCAGCACGAACAGGGACTTGACCCCGCTGCCCGGGTTCCCCCCGGCGGCGGGATCGCTGACGGTGCCGGCCAGGCGGACGATCCAGTTGCCGGTCGGGTCGAGCTGGGCGGCGAGCTTAGCAGCCGTGCTGTTAGTGATGGCCGGCGGCTTGCGATCGATGATCACGCCGATTGATCCAGGCGAGGTTTCGTAGTTGCCCACCACGTCGAAGGCCCGGCTGCTCAGGGTGTGCGACCCTTCAGACAGGGCGTGGGTATCCCAGGAGTAAGCCCAACTGGAGGCGCCGCTGGCTGGCTGCCAGGCGGAGTTATCCACCTTGACCTGGACCGAGGCGACGCCGGAGGTGACATCACTGGCGCTGCCGCCGATGACCAGCGTGCCGGTGATGTTGAGGTACTGACCGCCGCCGAGGGAGGTGATATGGGAGGCGGGCTTATCGGCGTCCACGGTGAACGCCTGGCTGTTGGTGGTATACAGGTCGCACTGCGGGGCGGCCTGCAGGGCGTTGGGGAAGGCGATCTGGGCGATCTCATCCGCTCCCAGCGCCCGGTCGAAGATGTAGACATCATCCATGCTGCCGTAATAAGGATAGCGGAAGTAGGAGTAGCTGGCGGCGCTGGTACCGATCATCACCTGCCGGGCAGGGGGATTGGCCCGCGGTTTCAAGGTGGTGGCCCCGACCTGGCTGGTGAGCAGCACGCCGTTGAGGTAGATCCTGGGGATCCTGCCATCCCAGATGGCGATCACGTTGTTCCAGGTGTTGAGCAAGGAGGTTCCAGCGGGGAGGGCGGCGTTGGCCTTCAGGCGGTCGGTGGAAAATTCCAGGTTGGTGAGGCCGGGCTTGACGCTCAGGTAGTACCACCCGCTCAGGGTGGAGTATAACCCCTGGTCAATGTAGTCATACACGGCGGAGACCACGTATTGGTCATAGCCGGCGTTCTGGTCCAGTTTGATCCAGGCGGCGATGCTGAAGGGCTGCAGGCCGCTGAACTCCAGGTCGGGTGCGGAGCCCTGCAGGGTCATGCCCTGCTCGCCGAAAAGGCGCACGGCGCCGCCCAACCCGGCCGGGCCGGTGTTGCCGGCGACAGGGCACTTACCCTGGCAGGCGCCGGTGTAGCGGGTGCTGTATTTGTTGATAAAGGTGGTGGCGCCGGCGGCCTCATCCAGGGGCAGGAAGACCAGCGGCTTGACCAGGTTGGCGCAGGTGGCCACCCCCACCGTGGCGGTCTGGGAGGGGATGCCGGTACGGATGGCGAAGGAGCTGGACTCGGTGATGGTGGCGCCGGAGTTCAGCTCATAGGAGACGGGGGCAATGGTGCTGCCGGCCACCGCTGGCAGGGTGGTGGTGAGCACCCCACGCAGCGGGGTGGAGCTTTCGGCGTCGGAGTACAGGGTGGTGGTGATGGGCACCCGGCTGCCGGCGGCCACGTAGTTGGAGTTGGGGCCGAGCTTGGTGTGCATTTGCAGCGGGCTGTGGTTCCACACGTTGGGGTTGTAGGGGTTGCCGAGCGGGCTGGTCATGTGCAGGGTGTACTCGAAGTAATCGTTCATGCCGTCGGCGTCATAATCGGGCGTGGTAAGCTTGCTGCGCGCCAGGGTCTGCTTGCCGGTGGCGTAGGTGAAGAGGTAGCCCTTATTTTCCAGGTAGTCGCTGCGGCCGTCGTTGTCGGTGTCCACGTGGGCTGGATCGCCGCCCAGGCGCAGCTCGTCGTTATCCCGCAGCAGGTCGTTGTCCGTATCGGCATTGGAAGGGTTGTAGGCGGCGCCCCCCTGGGAGAGCGGGGTAGAGCTCATCTGCAGCTCGAAGTAGTCGGAGAGGTGGTCGCCATCGGTGTCCCACCGGGTGTCATCCGGGTCCGAGCCGCCTGAGGTGCGGGAATTCAACCCGTCGCCGTCCACATCCTTGGGGGCGGGGAAGGACAGGCTCTTGTTGTTGTTCCAGTTCCAGACGATGAGCTGGTCGAGGGTAGTGGGGAAGACATCCAGGATGATCTCCGGGAGCTCCTGGGGGTTCTGGCCGTCGGCGGAGCGGCGGTAGCACACGGGCACCAGGATCGCCAGCCAGCACTCCACGGTGGGGATGTCGTAGCCCATGTCCAGCCACAGGACGGTCTCCTGGTTGATGCCGGC
>CAIQIV010000286.1 GCA_903871905.1 uncultured Chloroflexota bacterium
CAGCCTTTTGGCTGCGCTGCATCTCAGCCTCCAGGCGATCTGCCTCTACCTCACCTTTTGGGCCCAGGTCGTGCAGCCATTGGATTACTTCGGTGAACTGGGCCCAGTTTTCTTCTTGTAGGGCCAGGCTGGCTACAGAGTTGAACTGCACGATCTTCTCGTCGCGAGTTTGGGCCTGCTGTCGGGCCAAAGTCATCTCCGCCTGCAGGCGGTTAGCTTCCTCCTGGCCCTTTTCTCCCAGGGCGCGCAGCTGCAGCAGCGTATCCGCTACCTGGTCCCATCTTTCCTGGTGAATGCCGGCACGCGCTACCGCCTGGAGCTGGCGCAGCCGTGTGCTGCGCTGCTCCGCCTCGCGCTGTTTCATGGCTTTCCAGGCAGCCATCATCCCGGCCGCATCCTGTCCTTCCTGCCCGAGCTGTGCAGCCTCCGCTATCTGCTTATCCAACATCTGCCAGTCTTCGCTCATCAGCGCCTGGCGTGCCGCATTGACCAGGGCTGTGATGCGGCTGTATTGTTGGATCTGCTGTTGAGCTTCCAGGGACTCCTGTTCCAACTGCTTGATTTGAACTGCCAGGGCCTGCGTCTGGTCCCAATTTTTTTGCCCTAGTGCATATTGCACCTGAGCTTGAAGCTGCGCCAGGCTTCCCTGGAGCGATTTCTGCTTCTGCTTGATCGCCATGATCTGTTTTTCCAGGCGTTCAATTAAACGCGAGAGTTGGCTGAAGGGACCGGTTTCCGTCAAACTGCGACCACATTGGCTGCAGAACTGCGAGCCTGCCCGGGCCAGCGCCCCGCAGTTGGGACAGATGACCAGGTCTGCTGAACGCCGGGAAAGCAAAGCGTGGCGCATCTGGCTGGCGTCCGCGAAGCGCTGCGCCGGATCCAGGTTCATGGCAGTTAGTATGACTTGCTCCATGTCTGCGCTGATGGCCGTGTTGATCTGCCGCGGGGGGGTTAAGATCGTTTTTTGATAGTTGCGGTCAATGGCATCGGGGGGGATCGCCCCGGTAAGCAGGTTGTAGAGGGTTGCCCCCAGTGCATAAACGTCAGAATAGGTATCGGTACCGCTGCCATACTGTTCCGGCGGCGAGTAACCCGGTGTTATTCCTCGGGCGACATTAGCGGTCCTGGATTTGGCTCCAATTTTGGCGATGCCAAAATCTACCAGTTTGACCATCTTGCCCCCTGGGAGCAGGCGCAGATTGTCCGGCTTGATATCCCGGTGGATGATCGGATTGGGTTTGTTGGTGTGTAGATAGGCCACTGCATCCAGCACCTGGTCAAACCACAGCCGCACCTGATCTTCGGGCAGCGGACCTTGCAGCAGCAGCAGTTGCCCGAGGTCAGTTCCCTCGATATACTCCATTACCAGATACTGTTTACCACTACGGCTATCAATGAAATTGTCAGTCACCCGCGGCAGGTGGGGATGTGAAAGGCTGGCCAACAGGCGCGCCTCCACTTCAAACTGCGCCTGGGCCTCTGGGCTGTTCTCAAAGCTTTCTTTCATCGCGCACAGCCGCTGCAGGATCAGGTCTTCTGCCAGGTAGACTACGCCAAATCCGCCCTGCCCCAGCGCGGAGCGGATGCGGTAGGAGTTATTCTTGAGCAGTGTGCCGGGTTGCAGCGCCATTGGCCAGGATACCTATGATGTTAACCATAAATCTTTCAAGCAAGACGGGAGTTAATCTAAATTTAATGATATTATAGCCAGATTTGTTCAGACTGCAAGGATTCGATAGGAGAGCCATATGACTGACCATGACGCGGTGACAAAGGTTTACAGAATACAAAGGCCGCCCTATTGAGGGCGGCCTGGTGCATCCTTCACATTCCCAGCAGGTCTGGACCTGCCGCGGGTTTCAGCTTACGGAAGTTCCTGCAGCCGTTTCCACATCTTGGGCGCCAGCTCGCGCGATCTGGCAGCAATGCGCTCCTCGTCCATGCTCAGCACCTGCTTGTTCTGCATCAGGATCTGGCCCCGGCACACGGTGGTGTCCACCGTGGCGTCTACCAGGCCGAAGATCAGGTGCCCCAGGAAGTTGGCTTCGCTGAGCGGGGTGGGGGGCTGGTAGTCGATGATCGCCAGGTCAGCCGGCAGGCCTTCGGCGATCTCGCCCAGGCGCAGACCGAACTGCCGCTTCACAATTTCGGCGTTGTTGGGCAGCAG
>CAIQIV010000287.1 GCA_903871905.1 uncultured Chloroflexota bacterium
GCCCATTTCTTGTCGGGGGAGAGCACTTCGTTGGGGTTAGGAGGTGTCACATCCGGGAGGGGGTTGCAGGCACCGCTTGCGGGGATGTACTCCCATCGTTTACCGTGGGCATTGAAGTTCAACCGGCTGTCCTTTTCAACCCATTCGATGGTATCGAAAGGAAGTTGGTCGTGGGTGCAGGCTTTTCCGCTGGCTACCGATAAAGCTGCTGATAATTTCTGGTGGTCAAAGGCAGGCTGGTGGGAGCCTTTTTCCGGGTCCACCAGGATGAATTCCTTGCCCTGAGGGCCGCGTCTTAGATACCAGAAGCGCTCTTCACCTTCCAGCCAGTTGGGCTTGATCTCGCCTGCAGAAACCAGTTTTTTCAGGTTCCAGGGTAAGAAGGACTCAGCGCGGGCATAATCTTCCCGGGTTAATGGTTGCATCGAATTGGACATTGGCAGCTCCTAAAAATGGATAAATGTGACTTGATTGGAGGTCAGGATCACTCAAAAGTGAAAGCTGTGATAATTGTAATTAATATGTAGATGTGTATAATGAAAAAAAGCCAGATTAGAATAAAATCACCAAAAATAGGTAGATGCTATGAGAAAAATTACCCCTGTTTTTCTTTTTTTTGTCCTTTTTGGCCTGGTCCTGTTTGCCTGCAAGCCTGTCTCGCAGCCTGGTGATTCCTCGAATACAGGCTCAATCACAACCGAATCTGCCCAGCCTGTGCAAGAGGATACTCCTGCTCTGCAAGCCGCCCCGGCGCCGGAGGTGTATGAACAGGGGTCGCGGGTGCGCTATTGCAACAGCGAATTCTGCCTGATGATTGAATTCCTTGAAGATGACCTGCTGCATGCAGAATTTGCCGTGGAAGGCTCACAGCACGACCTCAGCCAGCCGATCGCTGTGTCGCCCATGGTGTATAAGGCCGATTACCCCGGGCCAGAGAGCTTTGCAGTTCTTCCCGATGGCAGCCTTGAAACGAATGCCATGCGCGTCAGCGTGGATGGCAGCCTGTGCATTACCATGATCGACACGCAACGCCAGCCGGAGTGGCA
Organism: uncultured Chloroflexota bacterium; assembly: GCA_903871905.1. Taxonomy (GTDB): domain Bacteria; phylum Chloroflexota; class Anaerolineae; order Anaerolineales; family UBA4823; genus CAIQIV01. Next base: position 1,047 of record CAIQIV010000287.1, read on the forward strand.
GTTCACTCATCTTTGTCCGAGGGATATGGGCGGGTACCGCAAGCACCTCACCCTGGAGTCACCGGATATCACCGACATCTACGGCCTGGGTGAACAATTTATTGAGCCCGGGGTAACAGACGGGAACTGGTTCGGGAAGGCACGCTTTTCCGGCGTGGACCAGGGGAATGCCATGGTTTCATTCGATGGGGCCATGGCCGGGAATGCCCAGTTCTCCATTGCCTATTTTCTGGGGCAGGGCGACCAGAATTTTGCTCTTTTTATTGATGATCCCGCCGTGCAAACCTGGAATTTCCTCCTGGATCCCTGGGATATCAATGTGGCTGGCAGGGCAGTGCGTTTTTATGTGATGACAGGGCCTGATCTGCCCGACCTGCGTCAGGATTACATGGCACTCACCGGCACTCCACCCGTTCCACCCAAGAAAATGTTCGGGCTGTGGGTATCGGAGTATGGTTACGACAACTGGGATGAACTCGAAGGCAAGCTTTCCAGCCTGCGTGCCAACCATTTCCCGGTGGATGGTTTTGTGCTGGACCTGCTGTGGTTTGGGGGGATTACGTCTGACTCAACGGAAAGCCGCATGGGCAGCCTGGATTGGGATACCACGAGATTCCCCGACCCCCAGGGCCATATTTCCCGCTATGACGGGGAGGGGGTGGGTATTATCACCATCGAGGAATCCTACATCAGCTCGGGCTTGCCGGAATACACCACCCTGGCTGACCAGGGATACCTGGTGCGCAAAGCTGCCGGTGGTGATCCTGTTTATCTGGATGCCAATCCCTGGTGGGGATTGGGCGGCATGATCGATTGGA
>CAIQIV010000288.1 GCA_903871905.1 uncultured Chloroflexota bacterium
AAACCGGCAATCGTCGCCAGCAGGGCCTGGGGGTCAGAAAGCTTGCGGTCAAACACCACCGCCGCAAAAATCACGGCGTTCTTCGGCCACTGCCGCGGGCGCATGGTCTTTAGCAGAAACTTAAACAACCCTGGGTGCATGGGTCAATGATAGCACAATCTACCGCGCGGGTGAATAGCCGGGCCGGCGTGTTGCTGTTACAATAGATGCATGGAAAAAGAACGGTTGGACGTGCTGCTGGTGGAGCGCGGGCTGGCAGACAGCCGCTCGCTGGCGCAGCGACTGGTGATGGCCGGGCAGGTGCGGGTGGACGGGCAGGTCGTGCTCAAGCCGGCCACCCGGATCCTCCGGATATCAGAGCTCAACGTAGACCACGGCCCACCTTATGTGTCGCGCGGTGGGGAAAAACTGGCGGCGGCATTGCAGACCTTTCCCATCGCCGTTGAGGCCCGCACCTGCGCCGACGTAGGGGCCTCCACCGGCGGTTTTACGGACTGCCTGCTGCAGAATGGTGCGCTGCGGGTGTACGCTATCGACGTTGGCCAGGGGATCCTGCATTGGAAGCTGCGACAGGACCCACGGGTGGTGGTGATGGAAGAGACCAACGCCCGCTTTGTGGAGCGACTGCCGGAGCCAATCAGCCTGGTCACCATCGACGCGTCCTTCATCTCGCTGAAGATCCTGCTGCCGGTCGTGCGGCGCTGGCTGGCTCCGCAAGAGGGCGAGGTGGTAGCTCTGGTCAAGCCGCAGTTTGAAGCCGGCAGGCAGGCAGCAGCCCGCGGCGACGGCGTGATCCGTGACCCTGCCATCCACCAGCAGGTGCTGGATGAGGTGCTGGCAGCCGCTGTCGAGGCTGGATTTGAGCAAAGAGGGGTGATGCGCTCCCCCATCCTGGGACCTAAGGGGAACGTGGAGTTCCTGGCATGGCTGGGCCTGGTGCCAGGATCCAAAGAACCCCTTGAGGAATGAACAGCTGATTGACCACCATTCAATCAAGGGGCTCTGGGAATTTGAACAGGCGAAAAGCCGCAGATCAGGGAATCGTCAGTACCGTGCCGGGCAGGATCGGCGCGTAGATGTCGTTGGATACCTTCATCCAATTGGCTTTCCAGATCCCCAACACCTGGTCATACGTGGCATTGGAACCATAGAATGTCTGGGCAATAGATGCCAGCGAATCGCCCGAGGCAGTGGTGTACGTTGCCGTACCAGAATGGATGGATGTTTGAACCTTCATGGGACCTCCACAAAGCGGTAAGAATTGAAGAATGACCTCTTTATTCTAACCCGTTTTTCGCTGAGGACAATACGTCATTTGTCTCCAGGCAGGCTGTCTCAAGCTGCACGGTGCTTCTGCACCGATTATCCAAGTGGAAGGTCAAACGGCATCCGAAAACAAAACCCCTCCTGGGTTCTCTTCCAGGAGGGGGGCAGACAAACGGGTTTAAACCAGGTTCCAGGCAGCAGATCAGTCCGGGCACTGGTGGACTTCCACCGTGGCGTGGACCACACCCGTGGCTTTTGGGATCATGGTCTTGTATTTATTGGGTGTGTCCGGGAGCTTGGTGACTACGGAAATCTCGGCTGAGTAGATGCCAGGACCAATGGACCACAGGTGCAGGTCGCTCACTTTGGTATCGCGATAGCTTTCGATGATCCCGGCGATCTTTTCACGCGATTCTTCCGAGCCCTGGTGGTCCAGCAGCACCTTGGTGGTGGCGTTAATCAAACCTAAGGACCAGCGCACCACCAAGAACGCGCCGACGATGCCCATGAAGGGGTCCATCCAATTGAAGTTGAAATACTTGGCGCCCAGCAGGGCGACGATGGCCAGAACCGAGGTGAAGGCATCGGTCAGCACGTGCAGGTAGGCTGCTTTCAGGTTATGATCGGCGCCGCTGGCGTGCGTATGCTCGCTGTGGTCATGTTCCTCCGCATGATCGTGGTCATGATCGTGGTCATGGTCATGGTCATCCGCATGGCCGTGCCCATGGCCGTGGTCATGCTCGTCCCCATGGGCATGCGTATGGCCTTTTTCCCCCAAGATCAGCATACTGGCCCCGTTGACCACCAGGCCGATCACGGCGACCAGGATGGCCTGGTTGTACTCAATGGGAACCGGGTTAACAAAACGGTGCAGGCTTTCATAGCCCATGTACAGGGCGATGATCACCAGGAAGATGGCGCTGGTGTAACCAGCCAGGGCGTTCACCTTGCCGGTGCCAAAGCTGAAACGCTGATCCCGGGCGTATTTGCGCGCATAAATATAAGCCAGGAAACTGATCCCCAGGCCAACCATGTGCGAGCCCATATGAACGCCATCAGCAAACAGGGCCATCGAACCAAATGCCATGCCCGCAACAATTTCTGCCACCATCATCAAGGCGGTGATGACGATCACCACCAGCGTGCGCTTCTCCCCGGAGCGAATCTGGTCCTGTCCGAAGATATGATCATGCTGCCATTTTGCAACCGAATCTGTATGCATCTCTCCTATCCTTTACTATTGACCTGAAACTTGTTTGAGGCTGTGATGATATATTTGTATTGTGAATAATAACTTTACCAGATGAAATTATATCTCAACTTCGAAAATAGTCAACCGTTAAGAACATATTTGCCAACACTTTCAGGTTGGCATTTCCACCAGAAAGCAGGCAGATATTCTTACTTCCACAGATAGATCGCCTAGAAAGCAATCCTGCCACCACTGCACCAGCGGAAGGCTCGATAAACATTTTCGTGCGCTGCATGACCAGCATGGTAGCCTGGGCAATTTCATCTTCTGAAACCGTGAGCATGTCATCCACATACTTCATCGCGGCAGCAAACGCCATCTCCCCTGGAGCCTCGCCTGACAGCCCATCTGCGATCGATGGCTGCCTGATGATCCGGGTGATCTTGCCGGCAGCCACTGAGACACTCATGCAGTTCATGCGCTCTGGCTCCACTCC
>CAIQIV010000289.1 GCA_903871905.1 uncultured Chloroflexota bacterium
ACACCTGAGATGATGACTGGCCAGGTGTTTGCTGTGATTGTATTCGCGGTTGCTGCGGCTGAAGTGGCGGTTGGTTTGGCGCTTTTCATCTCGGTTTACCGTCGTCGCAGCACGGTTGTGGCCGAAGAGATCGACCTGTTGAAATGGTAAATACACCAGCTTTGTCCAGAATACGAGGCTCGTTATGACGAATGAATTAATCATCTGGCTGATTCCTCTGCCACCCATCTTATCCTTTAGCCTGATCGTTCTGTTTACAAACCGCTCAAAGACTATAAGCCATTCCATTGCGATCCTGGCTGCATTTCTCTCCTGGCTGGCGAGTATGATAGTCTTTTTCCGGGCGGTACAGGTTGAGCATTTCGGGCAGCATCCCTACACTTCTTCCATCCCCTGGTTCCCCACCGGAGAAACCTGGTTTAGCATTGGTGTTTTGGTTGACCCTCTTTCAGCGGCCACGCTCTTCTTTGTCTCTATCACCATCCTGATGATTTTCATCTACAGTGTTGGGTATCATAATTATGGCCAACCCAAGGGGGATCATGATCGGCCTGGGCTTCCGCCACACGGAGCGACGCTGAAGGATGCTCACGGTCACAGCCACACCATTCCATCTGTGGAGCCGATGTACTCCCGGTTCTTTGCTTTTATCAGCCTGTTTGCTTTCGGCATGTACACACTGGTGGTTTCGGATAACCTGTTGATCTTGTTTGTGGGCTGGGAAATTATGGGGCTGTGCTCATACCTCCTCATTGGTTTCTGGTACGCTAAGCTCTCAGCCCGGGCTGCAATGATCAAAGCCTTTATGACCACCCGGGTGGGCGATGTCTTCATGCTTCTGGGAATTGGCTTGTTGTATTACTTCACCGGAACCTTAAATTACCGCGAAATTTTCTACAACGAAGAAGTTCTTCACGAGCTGACTCAAATCAGTTCCGGCGTCTTGGGGCTTTCCGTTGCCGGGCTATGTGGAATTTTGCTCTTCATCGGCACCATTGGAAAATCAGCTCAGTGGCCGTTACATGTCTGGCTTCCTGATGCTATGGAAGGCCCGACTCCGGTGTCTGCCATGATCCACGCTGCCACCATGGTTTCTGCTGGTGTTTATATGGTGATCCGTTCTTACCCGCTGTTAAGCGCCGGTTTTGTAGAGGGAGGGGCGCTCACTCCTACCATGACCTTTATGGCATTCATCGGCGCATTTACTGCCATATTCGCCGCAACGATTGCAGTGGCGCAGAACGATGTGAAAAGAGTGCTGGCATATTCCACTATCTCGCAGTTGGGTTATATGATTGCTGCCCTGGGGATTGGGGCGTACATTGCAGCAGCCTTTCATTTGATGACCCATGCGTTCTTTAAAGCGCTGCTGTTCCTGGATTCGGGCTCGGTTATTCATGGTATGGAGCATGGCGTGCTGCACACCGGCGAGCATGTGGACCCACAGGATATGTTCAATATGGGTGGTTTGCGCAAGCGGATGCCCATTACCTTCTGGACCTTTCTGATCGGTGGCTTTGCTCTTTCGGGTTTCCCCTTGTTCACCGCTGGTTTCTGGTCAAAAGACGAAATCTTGGGTCATGCTTTTGGGGAAGGGTTCTGGGCTGTGTTCCTGGTCCTGGCCCTGGCAGCCTTCTTGACTGCTTTCTACACCATGCGTCAGATAACCTTGACCTTCCTGGGGGAGCCGCGCACCAATGCTGCAAGCCATGCTCAGGAAACACCCTGGACGATGACCCTGCCGCTCATCATTCTGGCCTTCTTTGCGGTAGCTTATGGCTGGGTTGGTATCCCAAGAGATTTCCCACTCCTGGGTGGGATATTACCAAACTGGTTCCATGAGTATGTCGGCGGTTCGCTGATTGAAGAGCCCAGGGCTCTGGCATTCAACTTCATTCCCCTGGTGACTTCTCTTGTTGTTGCCCTGGGTGGCCTGTTTTTAGGGTATTTGACTTACCGTAATATAAAATCTGGTGCCCCGGATCCTCTCAAGAAGCCCTTGGGGGGGGTGTACACGGTGCTGTACAACAAGTATTACTTTGATGAGCTGTACCAGTTAATTTTCATCCGCCCGGCGATCTGGATTTCTGACGTAATGGTGCCCTGGTTTGACCGCAATGTTATTGATGGAGTTCTCCACTTGATTGCCCGCCAGGTTGCGCGTATTGGCCTGTTCCTGAGAAACTATATTGATAAGCCGATTGTCAACGGTTCGGGGGACTTGGCGGCGAGCATTGTGCAGTGGTTTGGAAGGTTCCTTAGACCCATGCAGACCGGTAAAGTCCAACAATACATGATCCTGGCTTTGGTCGGGGTGACGGCCTTCAGCGCACTGTTTTATTACCTGGTCTACACCCACTAGACCTCAACCAGAGGAGCTCCCCATGGATTTGATGAACGAACATCTTCTATCTCTGATACTGCTGGCGCCTGTTTTTTCGGTCGTTGTTCTGATGATTCTTCCGAATCAAAAGAGCATGATGCGTTGGGCAGCTTTATTCCTGGGATTAATTCCACTGGTTCTGTCCCTGGTACTGTGGAGTAAGTTTGACCCGGTGCAGAGCGGTTTCCAGTTTCAAGAATTAGTTGTCTGGTATCCATCGATTAACTCTTACTACCATTTAGGTGTGGATGGGATTTCCCTGACCCTGGTCCTGCTGACCACCCTGTTGACACCTATTGCCATCCTGGCATCCTTCAACATCCAGGACCGTATCAAGGCTTACATGGTTCTGTTCTTCTTGTTGGAACTGGGGATGCTGGGTGTGTTCCTTTCGCTGGACCTGCTGATGTTCTTCGTATTCTGGGAGTTCGGTCTGGTACCCATGTTCTTCTTGATCAACCAGTGGGGGAGTGAAAAAGGGGAGAGAGAGTTATGGGCCGGGGTCAAGGTCCCTGCCCGGTCTTATGCCTCGGTCAAGTTCATGTTGTATACCATGGCTGGCTCGTTGGGCCTGTTGTTATCGATCCAGATGATTGGTCTCGTATCTGGGACCTTTGACCTGGTCGAGGTCATGAAAAGCTGGAATTCCCTGGAAGGATCATTATTTGGCTTTCCCATTGCCACGATTAAAGCCGTTGCTTTTTGGGCATTTGTCATTGCCTTTGCCATTAAAGTCCCAGTCTGGCCATTTCATACCTGGCTGCCAGATGCACATACTGAAGCTCCAACTGCTGGCTCGATGATCCTGGCGGGTGTACTGCTGAAATTAGGTGGGTATGGTTTCCTGCGCCTTGTCTTACCCCTTTATCCTGCAGAGTCCAGGCAGTATGCCTGGGCCCTGGCTTTGCTGGCGACAATCGCGATCATTGCAGGCGCGCTGGCATCATACGGGCAGAAGGATTTCAAGCGCCTGGTTGCTTACTCATCTGTCAATCACATGGGCTTTGTGGTATTAGGAATTGCTGCTGCAGCTTATGCAACCGGGACGCAGAATGCATATATTGCCATGAACGGTGCTGTGTTGCAGATGTTTAATCATGGTCTCTCGGCAGCTGGCATGTTCTTCCTGGTAGGGGTTCTGTACGAGCGGACTCATACCCGAAACCTTGAGGACTTTGGAGGCCTGTTCCCCCTTGTGCCGGTTTACGGTGGCATCTTGATATTTACCTCCATGGCTTCTCTGGGATTGCCGGGTCTGGGCGGCTTTATCTCTGAATTCCTGGTTGTCCGAGGTTCTTTGCCGATCTTTTCAGTGCTGACAGCCCTGTCCATGATCGGTTTGTTCTTTACTGGAGCATACATCTTGAAGGGATTGAAAAAGGTACTCCACGGGCCGATGAATGACCAATGGAAAGGGCATCTATCGGAAATCAATGTCCGTGAAGTCGTGGTGATTGCTCCTCTTATGGTGTTGATGCTGTTGATCGGTATCTGGCCCGCCTGGATCCTGGATGTGATTAACCGGGCTGTCGTGATGCTCTTTTAGCTTTGAGGTGAACGATGCAATTTCCAGTTCTCAGCGTGATCGTTTTTACACCCATCCTTGCAGGAATTCTGATCCTTCTGATCCCCGGGCATCGCAAGCAGGAAATTCGGGTTACGGCGCTTGCAGCATCAGTTTTTGTCCTGTTTTTGAGCGTTTGGGTCTACTTCTCGTATGATTATGTAACAGCCGGATACCAATTCCTTGAGAAGGTACCCTGGCTGCCAGCGTTGGGGATATCCTACTTTGTTGGCGTAGATGGTATGAACACACCCCTGGTGCTGTTGACGGGTGTGGTCATGTTTACCGGCGTCTTAATCTCTTGGAAGCTGGATGACCGTCCGCGCGAATTCTTTGCCTTCTTGTTTATTCTTGCTACTGGGGTGTTTGGGGTCTTCGTAGCCCAGGACCTGTTTATGCTGTTCTTCTTCTACGAAATTGCTGTGTTTCCGATGTACTTACTGATTGCAATCTGGGGATGGCAGGTTACCCGGGAATATGCAGCAATGAAGCTGACATTGTACCTGTTTATAGGCTCCGTTATTGCCCTGGTCGGTGCTCTGGCAATGTACTATACGGCGGGGCTGCATACATTTGATATGCTTGCCCTGGAGAAAGCCAACCTGTCTCGCCAATTTCAGGTTTTCTGGTTCCCCTTTGTGTTTTTTGGTTTCGCCATCCTTGGTGGTATTTTCCCGTTCCACAACTGGAGCCCGGATGGCCACGTCGCGGCGCCTACAGCAGTGTCCATGTTCCATGCAGGTGTATTGATGAAATTGGGCGCCTTTGCCGCCTTGAGGGTGGGCATCATGCTGCTGCCAGAGGGTGCAAAGGCTCACATGTGGTGGATCATTCTTTTGACATTAGTGAATGTGGTGTACGGTGCGTTCATCGCTTTTGTGCAAACCGATTTCAAATATGTCATTGGCTTTTCTTCAGTCTCCCACATGGGCCTGGTTGCCATGGGCTTTGCGACTTTGAACAGCCAGGGGATGCTGGGCGCTGGGGTGCAAATGTTCTCCCATGGGGTAATGACGGCTCTATTCTTTGCTGTTGTGGGCATGATTTATGATCAGACGCATACCCGGGAAATCAGCCGGTTAGGAGGTTTTTCGAAAATTATGCCGCTCGTTTCGATTGCCTTCATTATCGGCGGCTTAACCTCCATGGGTATGCCGGGGTTCTCTGGTTTTGTTGCAGAATTTCCGATCTTTATGGGCTTGTGGGGTGTCTACCCTTGGATTGCCATTGTGGCGGCCATCTCAATCGTGGTTACTGCAGCGTATATCATCCGCATTGCGACCAAAGTGTTCTTTGGGGCTATACCGGCAGAGTTTGAAGGTCACGTGCATGATGTGACTGTTTTGGATAAATTGGCGTTGGTTGTGCTTTCGACTATCCTGGTTGGGTTAGGTGTGTTTCCAAGGATCATGGTGCCGATGGTCCAGTCTGGCGTGGATGCTATTCTGCGCATTCTGGGAGGTGCATAGGTGACTACAAACGTCTCTGATCTCACATTGATGATCCAGGCAATTCTGCCGGAAATACTGCTTCTGGTATTGATGGGTGTAATTGTTCTGGTCGACCTGGTTCAACCTGGCGAAAAGAAGTCGGGATTAGGTTGGGTCACAGCCTTTGGCCTGGGCCTGATCCTGGTGATAATGCTGATAGCAGGTAGACCTGGCGAGCACCCTGTCCAGCTCTGGGGTGGCATGGTGAGCTTTGATTGGCTAAGCTTTTCATTCAAGTGTATTTTTCTGTTTGGGGCAGCCATCACAGCTATCTTTGCTGTGGATTACCCGAAACTTGGAAGGCGCGGCGAATTTTACCTCCTGCTTCTTGTATCAACCATGGGCATGAATATGATGGTCTCTGCATCGGACCTGATCATGCTGTACCTGGCGATTGAGACAACCTCTATTCCTTTGTACGTCTTGGCTGGTTTCATGGTGCAGGACGATAAATCCACTGAAGCCGGGTTTAAGTATCTACTATTTGGGGCTATGGCCTCATCCGTCATGTTGTACGGTTTCAGTTTACTGTATGGCTTTGCTGGTACAACCAGCCTGGGCAATATTGCTGGGAGTCTGCAATCTGGTCAGGTGCCGGTCCTGGCACTTAGCGGAAGC
>CAIQIV010000290.1 GCA_903871905.1 uncultured Chloroflexota bacterium
ATCACTCGCCTGGGAGGATCGATCGAATATACCCGGATCGGCGAGTTGATCCATCTCCCGGTCGCCGACCCGGATGAGGTCTTGCGCCGCCTGGAACGTTAGCCTGGCCAAGAGGCATTACAAGCCCGACAGGGCATCCTTCGGCAGTCCCCAGCCTTTGATGGTCTCCGTTTCTTCTTGAACAGACCGGCACTTTTTGAACTTTGCCCCTGAAACGCCGGTGGTGCGCGCCTGGCATTCTGCCCAGGTTGAGTGCCGTCTTAACTCTCCTCTCACCAGGCTGAGGTAGCTCACCCGAGCAAGACCTGGGGACAGATCCAGTTTCAAAACCCCTTGTGCCGGATCCCGGAAACCGGTTGCAGGCACAGGCTGTTCTTGTTCCGGGGTCGCTTGCCGCTCCATGCGCAGTCCAGGTACAGGCTTTCTGCCCTGGGCAAAGGCACTGGCGATCTTGTCGGCTCGTTCATTATACACATTCCCGGCATGCCCTTTCACCCACACCCAGGTCACCCGCTCACCCGCCGCCTGGTCCAAAGCCTGCCAGAGATCACGGTTTTCGACCTCCCTCTTCTGCGTGGTCAGCCAGCCATTCTTCTTCCAACGCTGGATCCACTGCGTGATGCCCTTGAGCAGATATTGGCTGTCGGTGGTCACCTCGACCTGCTCACCAGGCGGTATCCTGCGCAGCCCCTCAATAGCAGCGCGCAGCTCCATGCGGTTGTTGGTGGTGTGTGCCTCAGCGCCGCCCAACTCCTGAACCTCCTGCCGATCCCACAAGATGATCGCCGCCCAGCCACCTGGCCCTGGGTTCCCTTCACATGCCCCATCTGTGATCAAACGTACCATGCATACACCTGCAACAGTCCCTTATGAACCCCTTCCACAGAAATACTTCCAATCATACTCATAAGTATACACCGAACAAACTTCACCAGGCTGAAGTGAGAAGGGACAGAGTTTACCTCTTGATTTTTATCATATATATGGTATTATTTAGCTATATAATCCAATTTATCCACACCAATCAACCAAGGAGGAGAAGATACCATGCTCACCCGCCGCGAGTTCCTGAAAACCGGAGCCATGGCCAGTGCGGTCGTTCTGTTTAGCAAAGAGAATCTGCGCCAGCAAAAACCTTCCCGCCGTCAGCGGCGCAGAAGGCATCCATCTACCCCAATCCCTGGTGGAACACTGGACCCAACCACCATCACCAAATATGCTGAGCCTCTGGTGATTCCCCCTGCGATGCCGCGCACGGATGAAATCACTGGACCGCAGGGTAATCAGATCGATTATTATGAGATCTCCGTACGCCAATTCACCCAGCAGATACTGCCAACCGGCATGCCCGCCACCACCGTCTGGGGCTACGGCTCGATGACCATCCCAGGCACCTACAATTACCCTTCGTTCACAATTGAAGGAAATACCTATAAGCCTGTGCGCGTGAAATGGGTAAACGAGCTGACGGATGGCAGTGGCAATTATCTCCCTCATTTGTTAGCAGTCGATCCGACCGTGCATTGGGCGAATCCCCCAGGGCCGCGGGATATGCGTCCCATGTTTGAAACCACCCCTGAGCCTTATACCGGCCCGGTGCCAATGGTGGTGCATGTCCACGGCGCCCATTCGTATGAGGAGAGCGATGGCTATGCGGAAGCCTGGTACCTCCCCGCGGCAAACAACATTCCTGGTTCCTATTTTCCCGTTGGTTCTTTTTATGAGGAGTTTAAAAAAGAGGCAGAAGAGAAATATGCCGTGACCTGGGAACCCGGCTCAGCTGTGTTCGAGTACCCCAACGACCAGCGGGCTTCAACCAACTGGTATCATGACCACACCCTGGGAATGACCCGACTGAACGTTTACGCCGGGCCGGCCGGTTTTTACCTGCTGCGTGGGGGTGAGTTCGACCTGGAAGATGGCAGCCAGATCGG
>CAIQIV010000291.1 GCA_903871905.1 uncultured Chloroflexota bacterium
GGCTTGGCATCCGGGAGACGCAGCTTGGCCGCATACCACAGCGCCAGGCGGACTGGCAGCTCGCGGTGAATAATGTCGTCCTGGGGAACATAACCCATTTGGGTGCGGTACAAGTCCAGCTTGGGATAGAACGGCTCGCCATCCAGCAGAATCTGGCCCTGGTTTGCTGGCTCATAGCCGTTCATAGCCTTGAGCAAAGTGCTCTTCCCAGCGCCTGAGCCGCCGACAAAGGAAACAAACTCGCCAGCCTGGATCGACAGGGTCACATCCTGCAAGATCAGCCGCCCCTTGGCGACCTGTCGCCCCAGGCGCAGGGCATCCAACCGGTGGCCCAGGTGCATCGACTGCGCCAGGCTTTGTGCCTGGGCATCATAAATCAGCTTAAAGGGACCAATCTGGATCTCATCCCCGGAAGACAGCTGCACCTGGCTGATACGCTGCCCATTGACAAATGTACCATTGGTGCTGCCCACATCCCGGATATAGAGAATATCTCCCTGCTTGAAGATCATGGCATGGTGGGACGACACCGTTGGATGGTTGAGGGGCAGGTAAGAATTCGGATCTCGCCCGATGGTGATACTGGCCATTCCGGTGAGATCCAGCCGGCCCAGCGACAGGGTACGCAGCAGCTCATTGGGGTCAGATTCCAGGGTCATGCTGACCGAGTTGCCTGTCAGGTCGCCCACCCGGATCATGTCTCCCTGCTTAAAGGGCTGCGGCGTATTCGGCGGGATGCGCTGGCCATTTATCATCGTCCCGTTGGTGCTTTTTAGATCGGTGACAGATAAGCCAGGGGGGGTGACTTCGATCAACAGGTGATGTCCCGAAACTGCCGGGTGATTCACCACCACGTCATTATCGGCGGCGCGGCCGAGGCGGAGTTGGGGTTTATTCAGCGGATGCTGATTGGTCGCCCCACCCGGCCAGCGAACAATCAGGTTAGGCACCTTCGCCTGGTCATTCAGTAGCTGTGTTCCGGGCGCCGGCACAGCGCCAGGCGCCGCTCCGGCGGGCGCACTCCCTGGAGCCGGCGAGGCAGCCAGGACATACCCGCAGTTCGGGCAAAAACGCGCCCCAGGTCGTAATGGGATGTGGCAGTTCGGACAGTTCGATCCTCCACCGGGCGCCGCAGGCGCAGCCGAGACCCCCAACGGATTGCCGCATCGGGCACAGAAGCGTGCTTGAGGGATATTCGGAGTTCCGCAGTTTGGACAGGTGATAGTGCTCATTTTGTATTCTCCCGCCAGTCCGCCTGGCGCAATCGTTACTTGATGCGGACCACAATAGCGCTGATGTTATCTTCTCCGCCAGCCTCATTCGCCGTTTCCACAAGCACCCGGCAGGCTTTTTCGGAGCCTGAGGCGCTCTCAATTATATGGACCATCTTTCCCTCGTCCGGGATCATCTCCCACAAGCCATCGGAACACAGCAGCAGTGTGTCCCCCGGCTGGAGGGTCTCCTGGAACAGGTCGACCTCTACCTTTCTTTTCTGGCCTAAGGAGCGATAGATCACATTCCTTTGAGGATGGGTATAAACATCACCTGGACGGATCTGGCCACTGGCGACCATGGTTGCAACCAGCGAGTGATCCTGCGTGACCTGTCGCAGCCGGTGGTCGCGCAGCAGGTAAGTACGGCTGTCGCCCACGTTGGCAATTACCCCCAGATTTCCCCAGATGAAGGCCATGGTAATGGTCGTGCCAGCATCTGCCGCTTCCAGCGGTTTCTGATGAGCGTAACCAATCACCACCTGGTTGGCTTTATCCACTGCCCGGCGTATCTGCCCGGCAATTTCACTGCGCAGCATCCGCTGGACGGGTTTGGTAAGGTTCGGATCAGCCTTGAGGTCTTCTTCTGCCAGCACGACCGTGGCGCGCGGATTGCGAGGGGTAAAATAGGGAGCCAGCTCGTGCTTCACCGTCTCCACAGCCCAGTAACTGGCCATCTCCCCGGCCTGGTGCCCTCCCAGCCCATCACATACGACGAACAGACCAAATGGCTCCCCTTCCGAGGCAGCAAAATCCTGCGCCCAAACCCGATCTTCGTTGATGGCTCTCACCCTGCCCGGGTCAGAACACGCTGCATACTCCAATTTCATCCGGAACGCCTCCTGCGAAAGATGATGGTCTGATTACCCACCACAAAACGGTCATTATCTTGCAAAATATAACTGGATACGGGCATCCCCTGCGGCCCAGCCGGCACCATTACCTGCGCGTCCCCCACAGACTTCAGTATGTACTGGCCTTTGTCCTGTGCGATCTCCGCATGCCGGGCTTTAACAGCCGGGTCGTCATACAGACATAGGTCGCAGCGCGACGATGATCCAATAGAAATGCGCGGCCGGTCGGCAATCCGCTCCTTGCCTTCATTTCTACCGCTGGAGATGACCTTGAGCCAGGCGTCTTTCAACACCGTGGGAACCAGGCCAACAAATAAACCGATCAAAGCGCCAACAACGACAAAGCCCAGGGCACGCGATAGATGGACCAGGTTCTCTGTCCCAGCCAGGAGGGTGGAGGCGGTTCCACCGAACAGGCCGCCAATCAACCCACCCAGGCCGGCATACACAACGCGCCTCAAGGACAGGGCCAGCAGGCCATCCGCCACGCCTAGGCACAGACCAAAGATGCCCCAGCCTACGATGCGTACCAGCGAGTGGTTCCCGGCTGCCTGATACAAGAACTGGCCCACTGCCAGCCCGGCAGCACCTCCCAGGGCTCCCGCCACCAGGCCAATCAACAACCCCCTGATAAAAGGCAGGGGCTTGAATTCCATCAGCCCGGCAAAACCGTTTACTGCAGCCCCAATGCAGGCGCCAACCAATGCGCCATTCAACACTGCATCCCCATAGGGATTTGCTGGTTCCACCCGCACCAGGACATCCAGGATCAGCCAGGCAAGCAGCCCACCCAAAGCCCCGGTAATACTGGCGTAGAGCGTCTTAAGAAACAGCGACATCTCCCGCCTCCTTCATGGACATGCCCCTCCAGGCCGCGTGATCCCCAACGCCTCGACCTTAAGCAAGATCGCTTCTTTGATACTGCCTGGCGACAGGCTGGTCTCAATCTTCAATTTCTCGCCCGCCTTGCAGGCCTGCACCAGCCAGGAAACCTGGGTGAAGTCTGTATTCCCAAAGGGCACTGCTTTTTCTGCTTTCTCCTTCTTATCCAGAACCAGGCCATCCGGCAGCTGCAGCCGGAGTGTTTCTCCGGGCTGGGGCTGGGCAACTACAGCGGTGATATAAAACAAATCGCCCTCGTGTACATTCCCCGGGGCAAATAGACCCAGCTTCTTATTTCCGCTGGCCGAGCTGGACAGGTTACCCAGGCCATAATAGCTCACCACCCGGCGTGCTGCGCCAGGCGCCAGAGTTTGTGGGTTGTAATACAGGCCAATGACGCTATCCGGCTGCCCCTCGGGTTTGCCATCCCGGCGCAGGAATGCTCCAGGACCACCAGCCTGGGGCAGGAACTCCCAATCCATATCCTTCCCATACCAGGTTGAGATCACCGCCCTGTCGGGCGGGGTGGCTCCGGCGCCCTTGGTGCGCACATTGATGATCACCCCGGGATCGCTCAGGTCGGGTTTCTCCAGGGCGCGGATGGTATCCGGCAGGCTGCCAGGGCCCAGGTCTATGGCCTTGTCCACCATGCCTTCCTGCCCTGGAATGACAAACGGCACGCCGTCGTTATTCCCGATCAGGGTGTCGATCAACACGCGCATGCCAACCTGATGGGGAATCTTGTCACGATTAGCCAGGTCATATTGGATGCGAACGGTATCCCCCTGTCCGCTGGGGCCAATGACGTAATCCAAAGTCTGCGTAACCACCAGGGGGCCGTTTTCCCAGACCAACCTGTCCACCCCACCCTGGGTTGCCAGTGAGGTTAGCTTGCCACCCTCGCCAAAAATCGGAGTATTGCCATCCAACCAGATACGGGTGTTGGAGGTGTCACCTGTTGGGCTGAAGGTGAGAAACTTATTGCGCACACTGGCCGGGAGCTGCGGCCCGTTTGTATACACCCCGAAACGCCCGGTTGGGCCAAGGCTGATTTTGATCACGCGCTGATCAGGCTTTGCCGTGGGCAGCAGGCTGGCTGAAACCGTAAAAGGGGTGACAATGGGCGTTGGCTTGATCGCCGGGCGCGTCAGATCAAATACCAGGATGGCAGCCAATGAAATGATCAGGCAGGCAGCCATGCTGGCGACCAACCCACCATGCAAGGCCAGGTAGCGCCAGTTCCTGGGAGGCTGGGCGGGTGGAGCAGCCGTCTGGGTGGGTGGGATAACAGGCTGGGCTTCCTGGGGCACCAACTGGGTTGGCAGGCCGGCAGCCGGGGGTTGTACCGCCGGGCTCAACAATTGGGTCGCGGCTGCTGTAGGGGCCGGCGGAGGGAAACCAACATTCTGTGTCGCAGGAGAGGCAGGCGAACCAGTTGGCTGGGGCGCGCCGCAGGCCGGGCAAAACTGTACACCCGGTTTGACCGGACGCCCGCACGCAGGACAGGCTGCGACCCCCGGGGTAGGCCCGGCGGATTGAGCAGGGGACGGCGAGAAAGCCTGGGTTGGCACAGCACCCGCTGTTTCCAGCAGGGTACCGCACGCCCGGCAGAAGCGGGCTCCAGGCTGGTAAGCCAGACCACAGTTGGGACAGGCAGTGACACTCATTCCTTCTGGTATATCGCAGTCAACCGGCCAAAACGCACCTCATCTCCAAATTGAAGCAGATGACGCTGTCCGGGGAGCAAACGGTTCTTATTCACCAGGGTGAAATTGGTGCTGTTCAGATCCTCGATAAACACCTGGCCCGACTCGATGACCAGGCGCGCATGCCGGCGCGAGACGCCAGCGCTCTCTGCGCCGTGACCGGACAGATCAATATCCGGGAAAACCCCGGAACTCGGATCCTGCCGCCCAACCAGGAGCTCCTCTTTTCCAGCAGGCAGGGGCAGGGAGGTCCTGGTGGTCTGGACCACCAGGCATCCAAGGCTGACACCCGCTGCAGAAGCGTCCACCATCGGCACAGTAGAGGGATCTTGCGGAACCGAGGCAGGAACAGGCGCCCCATACCCGGCAGACACTGGCGCCGGGGGAGGCGCTGCAGATAGGGGTACCGGCGGGGGAAGAAGCTGAGCCCCACACTGTTGGCAGAATTGGTCCGACGGCCGGTTCTCATGTCCACAAACTCTACAGGTCACCCGAGCCTGTGGCACACTGACTGGCGGAACAGCAGCCGGCATGCTGCTGTCCAGAGGGACCGGCCGAGGCGAGCCTGCGACAGGCTCTGGCCGAGGAGAGGCAGGCCGCGCCGGCGGCGTGGGAGGCAGGGCAGCCGGCCTGGCAGCCAGATCCGCCCCACAGTTCTGACAGAACCGTTCACCAGGAGAATAAGCCCTGCCGCAGGTGGGACACAGGCTGGGAGCCGGCACAGGAGCGCTGCGGTAAGGGGTAGATGGGAGCGGTGGAGGAGACGGTGCAGCAGGGGGTACAGGTACTGCCAGGTCTGCCCCACAGTTCTGGCAAAAACGCTCACCAGGGGCATTTTTATATCCGCAGGTTGAGCATGGAGTATTGACCGATCCTGGCGGTGGAACGGATTGCCCTTGGGCTCCGCGCACAACTCCCGGCGGTGGGACAGGGGCGGGAGACTGCGGGGCAAGCTGCAAACCACAGTTCTGGCAAAAGGCGTCACCCGGCTGGTTCACTGTACCGCAGCCCGAACATACCGTTGGCGGCTTGCCAGAGGCAGCAGAAGGCCCGACCGGCCCGCGCCCGACACCCTGCGAAGGGACAGGGACCGGCGGTGGAGGTGGCGTGCTGGCTACCGGTGCCAGCTGCACGCCACAATTCTGGCAAAAAGTTTCGCCTGGCATATTCACTGCGCCGCAGGCAGAGCAGGTCACAGAAGCCAGCCCTCGTCCCGAGGCAGGGGGCTGTTGGTAGGCCGATATCCCCAACGCGCCAGGCGGCCGGCTCACCCCAGAAGAGGCCACCTTTAGCGGGTAACCGCAGTTATCGCAAAACTGCATACTGTCAGCGACTTCTTTATGACAATCGGGACAGGTGCGCATGGCAAACTAAATCGAATAGTAAACCAACACCAATCGACCCAGGCGCAGCTCGTCTCCATTGTTCAGCAAGGCTGGCTGTCCCGGGGAGAGCCGCTGGCGGTTCAGAAACGTGCCATTCACGCTACTCAGATCTTCGACCAGCAGCTGGCCGTTTTGCAGCACCAGGCGGCAGTGACGCCTGCCCACTCCTGCCTCCTGCCCGCCGTGCGGATCCAGGTTGATATCTGGGAAGATATTGCTCACCGGGTCCTCCCGGCCGATCTGTACCACGGCTAACCCAGGAGGAATGGGCAAACTGGCATTCGAACCCTGCACCATCAGCCTGCCCATGACCGCAGTCTGACCATAACCAGCCGCCGGGGGCGGGACAGGCACAGGCTGCGGAGGCGGGGCGTAAGCCGGAGGCTGAGGTGGTACAGGGGAAGCCGCCGGTGGTGGAGGCGGATAAGCCTGCTGCGCGGGAGGTGGGGTGAACGCAGGGGGGGCAGGCGCCGCCGGCGCGCCCAGGCGCGAACCGCAGTTTTCACAGAACAGGGCATCGCTGGCATTGGGCTGCCCACAGGCAGGGCATGTCACGCTTGCCGCTGGCTGAGGTGTGTACGCAGCCGGGGCAGGTGCAGGGGCGGCACCCTGGGAAACATTACGCAGGTCAAATCCACAATTATCACAGAAGATTGCCCCGGGAACTGCGGGGGTATTACAGCTTGGACAAACAATAGCCATGATTCTTACCTCCTCAAATGATTATCACTGGTTTTCTGTCAACCTTCGGGTTGCGTAACGCATCTTTTGTGCAGCAGCCTGATCCACCTGGCCCGCCTGTTCGATCTGTTGGGCCTGTTGGCTGGCCATCTGCGCCATTTCCGTTTCACCCAACTCCAGCAGGCGGGTGGCTGCCGCCCGCAGTCTCTGGGTTGCCTTGTTGACCTCACCGGCAGCCGCCTCGTCCAGCGCCTGGGTTTGCAGCTTGTGCGCCGTCACCCGCTCGATCATATTCATCAAGCGGGGGTTGAGCTGAGACGCCAGGTTGAGATCATCGGTGTAGTTGAGAACCACATCGACATCCGCCCGTTCGCCAACCAGTCCTGCTCCAGGCACATCATAGGTAATATCTGCCTGGAGCATCCGGTACAGACCTACCGGACGCGGGGGGAGCAGCAGTTCTGCCAGCACAGCCTGACCAACACCGTGCTGGACGTCTCCCAGGTAAACCTGGATATCATGTGTGCTGACAGAATGGTGCCCCAAACGGGTGATCAACGGAACAACACGCCATACATTGCGCGGGGATACGCCCGCCACCATGCGCAGCGTCAGGCTGGCGTTGCTGACCGCAGTACCTTGCATGGTGCGCAGCGTGGACTCAAAGGCGGCAGCTACATCTTCCGGGGCTTCCACCACAGTCCATTCACCACCAGAACGTTGAGCCAGATCCTCCAACAAGCGTGGATCCCAGTTGTTTTCCGACCCCACACCTAACCCCAGCGCATGGACCGGGATGCCGCTCATGCGGCACTGGTCTGCCAACTCCAGGCAGGCAGGTTGATCCTCCCAGGTCTGGCCATCGGTGAGCAGCAGCATGCGGCTAACCCAGCCCGGGGAAAGGTTCTTTTGCAGTTCCTGCAGCCCCTTCCTCATACCGGTGGACATATGGGTCCCGCCGCGCTCATCGATCATGGAAATCCGGCGCTTGATCAATTCCCGATCATACACTGACTCAGCAGGCACGATCAAATCCGCTGTGTCATCAAACACGGTCACCGAGAGCAGGTCATCCGGACCCAGGCGATCCACGATCGACTGCGCAGCGGCTTTCATCTGCCGGAGTTTATCCCCAGCCATTGAGCCACTGCGATCCAGGACCAGGCCAAAATTCACAGGCAAAGACCCGGTCCCGGGGGCTGCTGCCGTAGGCAGGATCTCCAGCAGCAGGTAAGCCTGCTGGGGCGCATCCATGACCTGGTACGCCTGGCGATGGAATTGGGGGACAAGGTTTATTTCACCAGCCATAGGATTCTCCGCCTGCTTAAAGTTGAACCACCTGGACCAGAATGGCGGAGATGTTATCCTCTCCGCCTGCCTCGTTTGCTGCGGCGATCAGGGCGTCACATGCAGCCTGTGGAGAAGCTGCGTTCTGGATGATCTCCAGGATGTGTTGGTCTTCCAACATACCACTTAAACCGTCCGAGCAAAGCAGCAGCGCCTCGCCTGGGGATAGGCTGAGCATGGAAATATCCATCTCAACTGCGGGCTTATCTCCCACCGTCCGGTAGACCACGTTGCGCTGTGGGTGATAACGCGCCTCTTCACGCCTGATCTGGCCGGTGGCAACCAGACGCTCCACCAGGGAATGATCGGTTGTGACCTGCGAGATGCCACTGGAATTTACCAGGTAAACCCGGCTGTCGCCCACATGAGTGACCACCGCCTGGCTGCCAGCCAGGACAACCATAACCATGGTCGAGCCCATGTCTGACCCGGCTGTCTTGCGCAGGTCATACACATTTTGGTTCGCAGCCTCGACCGCGCTCCTCACCCATTGCTGCAAATCCTGGCCGCCGCCAGTTTTGTAGTGAAGGTCAGCCAACTCAACCGCAGCTTTTTGGGCAATGGTGGAGACAATCGTGCCGCTGGCCACCTCCCCAGCAGCATGCCCGCCCATCCCATCTGCCACCACGTACACCCCTAGAGGGTGGCAGGCAGACTGGAGAATCCGGCTGGTCTCTAACACCATCAAACTATCTTCGTTCAAGGAGCGCACCATCCCCACGCTGGTCCGCCTGCCGGAACGGTAATCGATATTGACCGAAGACTTACTTGCCTGCACAGCCTCATTCAGCGCGACTGCCATATCCTGCGCCCAGGTGTAACCCGGGCCAACCAGGGCCTGCTCAAATACTGCGCTCACCTTTGGGTGCAAGTTGGCATCGTATTCGTACAGCGGTTTCCCTGTCAGCCAGGTATAGATCAGGCGGGCAAGCGCCGCCAGGTCGGATCGGACGGAGGCATCAGAAATCTCTGTGTATAGACTGGCATTGGCAAAGTTTGCCCACACAAGATGGTTATTTTCGGCTCCCAGGCAGGCATCTCCTACCCGGCCGTCAAAAGATACGCCGTTCAGATGCAGGTACTCCAACCCATACAGCAGATCAAGCCCCGCCTGCAAGGCCCGGGGTGAATCCGGCCTGACCTGTCCCTGGTTTACCTGGGCAGCCAGCATACAGTAACGAGGAATACCTGCCACCACCTCCTGGAAGAAAGCCAGAGGCGGGCGAACATTTCCATGCTGCAGCCCAAGTCTGGCAATTTGCGCCAGATTGGCTGGGAATGGGGAAATGGACTCGGTCAGCACTAAAACCGGGGCAAAAGAACCCAGTTCCGTGTGGCAGGCGGTGCAAAACTTGCCGCCAAACTCCAACTGCGGGGTATAGATCGCGCCACATACCGGGTTCGGACAGGCGCGATAGCGCTGTCCTTCCAGTGCAGGAGATTGGTTGACCAGGTACCGGTTCTGCTGGCTGTCGCTGAAGATTAACTGTTCATACAAAAAACGATCGCCAAAAATCGCCCCTGCCGGGCGAGGGCCAAATTCCACAGCCGCCTCGAGCGGACGGGTATTGGTCCGGTTAACTGGTTTTTGCACCTCACCCATCTCAGGAGATCCTGCGAGAGCCGATGGAGCAGGCGGTGGATCAGGCTGGTTATTCTCGCCCAGGGGTATCGTGGATTTTAATGGGTGAGTCGCCGGGCTGGATTGCGGCAGCGGCGAGGCACATTTCATACAAAACTTCGCCCCAGGACGATTGGCTGTTTGACAATTTGGGCATGTGATCATAGTCATCTCCTAAGCCAGCAGGGATCAGGTAAGTGGATGGATATATCCTGTGTCACGGAAAGTCAGGGTGACACTGCCCAACCGGATTTTAACGCCATCCTGCAGAACGTTTTTTCGGGTGGCGCGCCCATCGATATAAAGACCATTGAGTGAATCCAGGTCCTCAATAAACACTGCCTCAAGCTGCTGGTGGTAATCAATACAGGCATGATGTGCAGAAATGGTGGACTCTTTCAAAATGATCTGATTTTCATCCAGGCGCCCCAGGGTTACCGGTAGTCCCTGGATAACTACCGTTTTACCATTCTCATCAACCAGGCACAATCCAAACCCGCCCGGTAAAGGCGATCCGGATTGATCGTTGGCGGCTGGTATGGAGGAAGATTGAGCCTGCATCCTGGTTACTTTCTGCTTATGCCTTATCACAGTTAAAACGACAATGGCAATCCCAACGAATGCCACTGCAGAACCAACAAGAAGCGAAGAATACAATCCCTGGTCTACTGAACTGTGTCCTGTATCTTGCTTACGCCTCGGAGGATGTTCGAGGGGCGGTACGTCTCTCGAACATCCTGCGGTGAGGGTCCCATCCAGCTGGTTAAGACCAGGGAAATGAATATCCTGGAGTCGGGGCGTTCCTACGGATTGTTAAAACGCTCTCTCAGCAGGAAGGTAATATAGTTCTGGAACAGCTTGTTCATCGTGTCCCAGTCATAGATATGCGACGCAAAGGACTGCAGCACCAGGTGGTTTTTCATGCACGCAGTGACCAACCCACTCATATTCTTATTGTTGGGGTCGGTGCCAAACACCAGGGCAGCATCGCCTTTGCCGGTCAGGGACAGGAGATCACCAACATCGAAATCGAGCCACTGCCCGGTCGGGCGGTTAAATACCAGTCCCGGATTAGGCGTGGTCACGATGGGATGGTCGGGCAGGTAGGGATACATGACCTGGGCAGAGGTCGGGATTTCTGACCAATCCCCGGAAACGTACACACCGCATTGATCCAACACCGAGCTGACCATCCCGCCAAAAATCCAGTTCAGATACCAGATGGTCAAGACAACCGAAGAGCCATGATTGATCTGGTCCTGCAGCAGGGTAAAGAACTCACCCTGGAAAGTGTCCTTTCCTTCAGCATCGATGAAGATCAGATCCCAGCCTTTCCCGGTCGGGCCATAGGTCATCATCCCAGATTTCAAGCGTCCAATCGCATCCCCTACATCCGTAACATTGGTAATCCCCATTTGTTGCAGGGAGAATTTTGCGATGCGTGCGGTATCCCCACCTCCAGCAGTAGATTCATAGAGGAGGACAGAGGCGTTGCGCATATAATCTTCGAAACCAGCCTGGGGAGGCGGCGGGGGGGGGGGTTGGTCGGGGCAGAAGGAGGCAAGGTTGGAGGCTGCTGGGGGATTTGGGTGGGCTGCTTGGTGGCTTCCAACGCCTGGGAGGTTTGCTGCACCTGCTCTGGGGAGAGGGTCGGAGGTAGCGCCGCGTTGGCCGTAGCCTGGACATTCTGGGCATTGACTGTGCCCTGCAGCGCATCCACAGTAGACTGCAAACCAGAACTTGCCTGCGTTTGAGCAATTTTTGTCTGCTGCTCAGCCAACGCAGTTTCAGTCTGGTGCAAATCATCATCCTTACTTTCCCCCAAAACACAGCCTGAAATCATGCCAAACACCAGCGCAATGACCACCAGCGCGCTGGATAACCTGGATAAAGTGCGGGTTCGGCCCGGTTGCAGTTTCATTCGCTCCTCCTGGATCAGTCGAAAACAAACAGTTTGTTAATGGACAAAACGATGGTCGAGTTTCTGAATGCCGCACAACAAGCCCTGCATATCCTCTTGCACAGTCGAGGAGCGGCGGTCAACCGCATCCCCTGCATGCCAACCTTGGCTGCAAAGCTTGAATTCGCCAATAAACCTGCCTGTTAATCATTATAGCACAAACAGAATCAGCAATTTCACTTGATTTCAACTGACTGCGCCAGCCCATCCAGCGTGGAGAGATCGGGCACAAAGCTGGACGGCGGCTGGGCCTCAAGCTGGTTTTTCACCTCCTGGAGATAACCCTGGTAATTATTCTGAAATGCAGGGCTTTGCGCGGCTGCATCCTTATCCGGCAGTACCGGGTTTGATACCGGCAGGACGATGGAAACATAATACTTGCCATCACCAGTCAAACCTTGAAAAGTATAAAACATATCGTAGCCATTGATTGGCGAAACATCCTGGCCATACTGGGTCAGGTAGCGCACACCCGTGCCATTTTTGAAATTCAAAAAAGCCATGCGGGTATGCATCACCTGGGCCGCATTCCACAGGGGAAGGAATGGTAAAACACCGCTTACCGAAGCAGGCCGCTGGGTAAGCAGGAGGCGCAGTGCATCGATCTGCTGTTTTGCGCCATCACTGAGCGCGGCAAATTCCGCAGCCGGATATACCATGATCGTTGGCTCGTGAAACGTTTCAGGGAGGAGGTAGCCGTTAAGGGTGATGCGAGTTGCCTGTGGGCTGATTTCCCAGGGAGGCATATCTGCACCACTCTGTCCCGGAACCGTCTCAGGGGTCGCGCCCTGAGCCAGGCTGCGATGATAGGCCAGGCGCACGTTGCTGTAGGTAACATCCACCAGTGGAGCAGGGGTGGTGTTAGGAACTGGTGTGGTCTGGGGGACATCGTTGGGGAATCCCATGTCGGTCGGGAACAGTGTAGTGAGCTCCTGCGGGATCAACGTTTCAATCGGCGCAAACAGTGTGCCAATATCGGTAGGCAGCAGGGTCTCAATCGGGGGGATCAAGGTTTCGATATTGGTCGGGATCAGCGTCTCCATCTGGGGAAGCAGATTTTCCAGGTCCGTGGGCATCAAGGTGCCCATCTCCGGAACCAGGTTTTCCATATCGGTGGGGACAAGAGTCTCTATTCCGGGGATCAGCGTGCTGAGTTCGGCCGGAATGATGAAGTCCAGAGGATTATTGTTCTTGAAATAGAACCAGGCGCCGAATAATACCGTCACACAGCAAAGAACCAGGATCACCAGGATTCCCGCGCCAATCAAGAGACACTTTCCTGCCCCGCTTTTGGAGGCAGGGGCGGCAGGCTGGGCAACTCCATAATCCATCGGGGGTACCGGTTGGGCAGGTTCAGCATAAGCAGGCGGCGTGGAGATATTTACCGTTGGCGGCGTTGGATACTCATTCGAAGCCGGGATATTGACTGTCGGCGGGATTATTGGTGCCGCAGGCTGGGTTACCTGGCGGCCACAAGATGGGCAGAAGCTGGAATTGGGATCCAGGGCTGCTCCACAATAGCGGCAAAACTTTGGCGAAGCGTTCATCGTTCCACCTCCCACCTAAGATTCTAATTCAAAATTCTTTTTTTGGTGATCTTCTGGCAACTTTTTTCCCACAATAAGCAGAAGTGAGCTGGAAGGAAGATCCACCTGATGAAAAACGACAGAAAAACCAGCCTGCTGGAATGGATCCGCAAAACGATCCAGAACAGCCGGTTGGTCCAATGCAGGCGCCTGTCCCACCAGCCGATAGACCCAGGCCATCAGGCGGTGCCCGCCATCATGATTTGTGATCCAGCCAAAGGGAAGCAACACCAACCTGCCCCCCGGCGCCAACAGGCGGTAGACCTCAGACAGAACCGGCTGGTCCAGGAAATAATCGCCGGGGAATGTAGCTACCACCTGGTGAAAATAGTTGGTCGGGAACGGCGCTTGCTGAGCCAGGGAGCGCACCAGCAGGGCTGCGGGCTGATGCGGCTGCAGACGCCGCCTGGTCAACTCGCCCATCTGGCGGCTACTGTCAAGACCCACGCACCACAGGCCGCGCTGCGCCATTAATTCCTGTAAAATCCCAGTTCCGTGCCCAATCTCTAACACGCGTGGTCCCTCAAGATACGGCAGGGTTGCACCAAGCCAGGCCTGCCAGTGGCCCATGGA
>CAIQIV010000292.1 GCA_903871905.1 uncultured Chloroflexota bacterium
GAGCCAAACAGCCCGTACAGCACCATGGGGATCAGGATGGTGTACAGGCCGGTGACCACGGGCATCCCGGCGATCTTCGTGTAGCCCATCACCTCCGGGATAGCCAGGGCAGCCAGGGTGACGCCGGCAATGATCTCTGCGGGCAGTTGGGCGCGGTCTATCGGCAGCACGCCTTGCATAAAGGGTATTCGTCTGGATGTCTTCTGCTCAACGCTGGCGGTCATTGTTTCTTTTCCTCTCTCCTCAAAAACTAAGCCTGTAGATGGGCTTTATTAATACCGGTATCCATCGTCAACCCCATGGTGATTGGATGCGCTGGCAGCCCGGTAAGAATAACGATGTGGGGAAAATTTGTCTGATTATACCAGAGTGACCGTCAATTGTAAGGAACAATTAATCTTTGCATGGTGGACACCAGGCTCTCCAGTTTTACCGGTTTACTGATGTATTCATTGGCGCCGGCTGCCAGGCAGCGCTCCCGGTCGCCCACCATGGCCAGCGCGGTGACTGCGATGATCGGCACATTGGCCAGGAGCGGGTCCTCATGTGCTCGAATCCGGCGGGTTGCCTCGATGCCGTCCATCCCCGGCATCTGGATGTCCATCAGGATGATATCCGGGTGGAGCTCGGAGGCGATATCCAGCAGCTGCGTACCGCTGTTTACTGCGCGGGTGCGGAAGCCGTGCGTTTCCAGGAAGGCGGACAGGGTATCGATCAAGAGCTTGTTATCGTCTACGATTAATACCAGCGGGGCTGTCCCACCTGGTTGGGTTTCGCTGCCGGCGTGTTTCTTCATGGCAGAGATACGGTTGAGCTCATCCCGCAGGCTTGAAAAACTGATTGGCTTGACCAGGTAACCCGCAGCTCCCAGCTCAAGGGCTCGGGAACGGTTTTCAACCACGGAGCAGATCACCACCGGTATGGCCCGCGTGCGCGGGTCGTTTTTAAGATTTGCCAGCACTTCGAGACCTTGTGTATCAGGCAGGAGCAGGTCCAGCAGGATCACCCCGGGCTGGCTGCTGGCTGCCTGCTCCACGACCCCCAGGCCAAGCGGAAGAATACTGGCCTCAACCCCCAGCAGGCGGAGATAGCGGGTCAGCAGTTGGGCGTCTATTTCGAAATCTTCCACAACCAGGGCCTTGCGCAGGTCCCTGGCGTTCCCGGGAACACTGACTTCAAGCTCTGGTTCGATGGGTGACCAGGGCAGCCGGAGCGAAAAACGGCTGCCTGCTCCCAGGGTGCTTTCCACCTGGACGCTGCCGCCGTGCAGCTCTACCATGCGCTGCACCAGGGACAGGCCCAGGCCGGTGCCTGAATACTGGCGTGACAGGCTGGTTTCAAGCTGGACAAAGGGCTGGAAGAGGCGCTCAATATTCTCGGGAGCGATGCCGATACCCTTATCCCAGACCGTCAGGCATACCTCCTGGGCCGCTTCCTCTGCCTGGACTTCCAGGCCCAGGACGCCGTCTTCTGGGGTAAATTTTATGGCGTTGCTGAGCAGGTTGACCAGCATCTGCTTGATGCGGCGCCCGTCTCCCCGCACGATCAGCGCGGGCGGCGTCATGGAGAAGCTGACCTTCTGGCGCTTTTTATTGGACATCCCCCTGGTCAATTGTAAGGCAGAATGGCAGATTTCGGAGAGGGAAAAAGGCTGGATGTCTAATTCCAGCTTGCCCGCTTCGATCTTGGACAGGTCCAGGATATCGTTGATCAGATCCAACAGGTGGCGCCCGCTGGTCTCGATGAGGCGGACCGCCTTGTCTTGTTTTTCATTCAAGGCGCCGTAGGTATTGAGCTGCAGGGATTCGGAGAGCCCCAGGATGCCGGTCAGCGGGGTGCGCAGCTCGTGGCTCATGCTGGCCAGGAACTCATCCTTCATGCGTGCTGCTTTTTCCAGCGCGATGTTAACCAGGCTGAGCTGGTCGCGGCTCACCTGGAGCTCAGCCGTACGCTGCCGCACCCGCACCTCCAGCTCTTCGGAGAGCAGGCGGTATTTTTCTTCGCTGGCGCGCAGCGCAAGTTCCACCTTTTTCTGTTTGGTCATGTCCAGGTGGGTGCCGAACATGCGCAGCGGTTGGCCTTGTGCACCCCATTCCATGACCCGCCCGCGGTCGATCACCCAGATCCAGTCGCCGTCCTTGTGCCGCATGCGGGCTTCGCATTCGTAGAATTCTGTCTCGCGGTTAAAATGCCGGATCAGCAGCTCGTTGGAGGCTTGCAGGTCATCGGGGTGGCACAGGTCGATCCAGGTCTGGATGCTGGTCGGCGCCAGTTCCTGCAGGGTGTAGCCAAGCATCTCCGCCCAGCGCTCGTTGAACACCGTCTCCCCGGTTTGGATATTCCAATCCCACATGCCGGCGTTGGCGCCCTTCAGAGCCAATTCCGTGCGCAGGCGGCTGTCAAGGAGCAGGTTTTCGGCCTTTTTTCGCGCGGTCACATCCTGCACAATGGCCATCATGCGCAGCGGGGAGCCATTTTCAGCGTAGGTCATTTTGCCAATCTGGTGCAGCCAGCGCTCGCTGCCATCTCGAGGATGAATGCGAAATTCGTACTCCATGTCGCCGCGCTGCTGGATGGCGCGGAGGTCCATTTGTTGAATTCGATCGCGCTCACCGGGGTCCATCATCGCTGAGATCATCTTCTGGGTCAGGACGCTTGCCGGGGGAATATCCAAGATGGTGTAGATCTCATCCGAGCAGATCAATTCCTGGTCTTGCCCATTCCATTCCATGTGACCGATGCGCCCGATGCGCTGGGCCTCGGTGAGCAGCGCCTGGCTCTTGTTCAGTGCTTCTTCGGAGAGTTTGCGCTCGTGAATGTCGCGGAAGTTGATGATGATGGCTTCCACGCTGGGCACCGCCAGGAGATTGCTGAATGTGCTTTCGATCCACCGGTATTGGCCGTTTTTATGGCGGAAGCGGTATTGGATCGTGGGGATATGGGCGGGGTTTTCGATCAGAGCCATTAGCTCACCCAGCACCATTCCCAGGTCATCCGGGTGGGTCATCTCAGGGGAACTGAGGGATGGTAGCTCCTCCTGTGTGTAGCCAAAGATGCGCTCAACCGACGGGCTGGCATACTTGAATTTCCCATCCAGGTCAACCAGCACGATGCCATCCGGGGCGTACTCGATCAAGGAGCGGTAGCGCTTTTCCATGCGGTCCATCTCACTCCGGGCCTGCTTGCGTTCGGTGATATCCTCCGAGAGGATAAAAATCCCTTCCGGCACCGGTGTGATGCTCAGGTCGTGCCAGCCTTGCGAGCCGTCGGGATAGGTGAACTCATATTCCATGCGGTGCGCCACGCGATTTTCCATGCAGTCGCGCAGCACGCCGAACAGGCTGGTGTTTTCGATGCCGGAATACATTTCCATCATCGTGTGATGGAGCAGCCGCTCCCGGGGATAGCGGCCTTGAGCGGCTACAGCCTCATTGGCATAGGCATAGCGCCAATCAAAATCGATGATCTGGCAGCCTTCCAGCATATTATCCAGGGTGGTGCGGTAGCGTTCCTCACTAAGCCGTAAGGCTTCTTCTGCCCGTTTGCGCTCGGTGATGTCCTGCGACATCGTCAACATGCACATCTCATCCTGTAAAATGACGATCTCAGCCGACATCAACTGTCTCAGGACCAGGCCTGAGCGAGTTTTCAGCTGCATCTCAAACCCGTGCACTGCACCGTTTTCTGAAACCAGCTTCTTAATCTGCTGGCGTTCCGCGAGATCTACCCATAGGCTCAGCTCGATTGGGGTTTTCCCAACCGCCTCCTCCCTTGACCAGCCGGTCGTGTTTTCCCAGGCGCGGTTTACATCAATAAACTTGTTATCCGAGAGGCGGGTCAGTGCGATGGCACTCGGGCTTGAACGGAAGACGGTGGCAAAGCGCACTTCGCTGAGGTGCAGTGCCTCCTCGGCTCGTTTGCGCTCGGTGATGTCGATACTGATGTTGGCGTAATGCTCGCTTCCCACCAGGAACACGGAGGAAAAGTAATCCCGTCCGTTGGTATCAAAGTGCGTTTCAAAGATGCGCGGCTCCCCTGTGGCCGCCACCTGGCGGGACAGCTCGAGGTAGGGGGCCATCACCTCGGAGCCATATAGTTCATCGGCGCGTTTCCCGATCAAATCGCTGGGGCTGCCGCCAATGCTGGTTGCACCGAGGGGGTTAATATCGCTGATCTCCCAATCCACGATTTCCCCCTGTCCATCCCGGATGAATTGATAGATCACAGCTTCCATGGGCAGACACTTGAAGAGGGTGTGGAATTTGAGCTCGCTCTCCTTCAGTGCCGCCTCAGCCAGTTTGCGCTCGGTGATGTCCTCAATAGTGGTGTACACCTGGAAGGGTTTGGTCTGCCCCTGCATGAAGCGCGGTACGGAATTGATGTTGATCCAGCAGTAAGATTCGGCCTGGGGATTGAA
>CAIQIV010000293.1 GCA_903871905.1 uncultured Chloroflexota bacterium
ACCTCATACCACTCCGCGCCGGCAACCCCTTTGGGAATATCCGGGTCTGGGGCGGTTCCGCGAGCAATAAACCCATCGGGATGAATTCCAACCTCTGTGTAAACTGCGGAATAGATGGGGCCAAGAGCAGCTAGAGATAGAATCATTCCCCATCCACACTGGGATGGTTTGACCGTTTTGGCAGCATCGATCCGATCGCCCATAAACTCAAAGTAAGTCATCCCTTCTGGCGCCTGCTGTACCTTCATCGGCTGGCTGCCCTTAAACGCAATATATAAGACTGGCGCGCATAACCCCAAGATAATGGCGAGATTAGCCACCACCCCGAACAACTTCAGACCCGCCCCGATTAGTTTTAACATATCCTTCATCTCCTTTTTCCACCTGGTATAAATCCTCAGGCGGAATACTCTCCCGCAGGACGCGGTTGTAACGGATTTCTTCCCGGTACATCCGGTCCAGGGCTACCTCAAGAACATCACTTTCACTGCGCCCCATGACGCTGGCCAGAGCACGCAGCTGACTCACTCCTTCCATGCTTAGTCGAAAAGAGTGGACTGGCTTATTAGCAGATTTTGTTTTCGGCATGCGCGTTTTCCTTTCCGGTTGTGTTATGGTTAATGTAATTCTCTAGTATTACTTTGTCAAGTGGTTTCCCCCCTTTTTACCCGAAATTCATGGCGTTCCTCCCCCTGGGATAAGGTAGATCCCCTTGCTATGATGGGAATGACAGCCAAACCTATATTGGGTCGCTGAAATCATCAGCTGAACTTGCACATCCTCGGAGCGACCTTCCATGCCGGCCTCTTCACCCATGGTGCTAGAGCATGCCTGCATGTGAGGTCGCTCTTAATTTTCAATGCAGAGAAAGGAAAACCATTGAAAGAAATTTCACTCTCGAAACGAAATCTGGCCATCGCCGCCGTCATCGGCTTGGTACTGGCCCTAGGAATATTAGCCATCGAACATTGGCCACTGAGTGGGACCCAGGACCCAACAACCAAACCAACGGAGGATATCAAAGCCTCACAAGCCGCGATATCCGCGGTTGAAAAAATCTTCCAGATCGACGCCACGAAATCTAAGGAGGATTGGCTCAAAGGAATCTGCGAGGTTAGCACTCCGGCCGGCTGTACCCTGATCACCACCGGTGCAGATCGAATGTGGGCCCAATACGTTGCAGCCAAAACGGTTATCGGCGCCGAGGTGCAGCCGCTGCAAAAACTGGCAGATAACGGCCGAGAACAGGTCTGGCAGGTTGCCATATCGTTGACAGCTCCGCTGCCTGGCAGCAACAAGACGGAAGAAATCGCCTACGTTGCACTGGCAAAAACAGGCGATCAATGGCTTTTTGACCGCTTCCTGCTGCAGGCAGAGATCGACGCCATCCTGGCCCGCCAGAAAACCTCCACGCCTGCAACCAGCAAAGGAGCCAAATGAAGCGACTGATTTTCCTCGTCATCCTTCTCGCACTGCTTATCCCAACAGCCGTTCAGGCGCAGACACCCAATCCCTGGTCAGAAGTCTTCATGCCCGATGGCAGCCTGAATCCCAACCTGGTCGACCTGGGTGTCACGACAGAGCATCCTGAGTGGATGAGCGTGCAGCTGCCTTTCAACCAGTCGATCGACCTGGAAGCCAATTACCACCGCTACCAGACCCCGGATGGAAACGTGGTGATCTTGCCTTCCGCTTCCACCCTGTTCTTCATGGCGATGAATCCCCAGCAATCAGGACTGAACCAGTCCTATGGATCGGTTGGCAACGGGTACGGCAGCATGATCTCCTTCCTCGGCCAGATTGCCGGAAACAATCTGAATTGGGCCCAGGTGCAGGCCGACCACCCGGAATACAAGACGCCGGACCAGTTCTGGGGAGCGGTTCTCAACGGTAATCAGTCGGCTTGGACTTACTTCTCCGGTTGGGGATTCATCACGACCCTGCTGCAGATGAGCTGGAACGACGCCGCGTTTCGCTCGATTTACCTGCTTTACCTGAACGGTTCGAAGAACTGCGCCACGATCCCGGGCGGCTGCTCTGGGGTCGTCACCCCGCCTCCGCCCAACGCGCAGGTCTGCCCGGTACCAACCGTGTCCATGCAGCAGCCCATCCTGACCATCCAAAAGATCGCTCCCAACAACCCGCTGGTAGTCGGGCAGGACCCGGAAAGCCGGCGTGGGGCTGACGTTGAGGCAAAGGTCACAATTCCACCGGTGATCTTCACCTGGTGGGAAGCCATCTACGAAGAACACGATACCTGTCGTCCAGCTAATTACGGTGAAACCCCCAACTGCATCCGCGGCGAAGGCAAAGTCAATGACGGCATGAAAGACAAGGAAATGGTCTTCAAAGAGTGCCTGAAGCATGTCGAGCATCTACCGGATGCAGTGGCGACGCTGCAGGCTTCGGCGGCATTGGACGGCGCCAGCCAGGGTTGGATCATGGGTAAACTCGGTCAAACCCACTATGAAGCCTATATTCACCAGGCGAATTTCAAATTGATCCCCGGCTTGGGAAACTGGACGGGTGGTTGCGATGGCGGCGGCACCTGCACCGCCACCGGGTGGGCGCTGCGTATCCCGTTCGCCGATCCGGGAACCTTCAATTTGCGTTTAGATATCCTGACCACCGGCACACACTTTCAAGGCATCGCCATCACCCAGCCGCGCAAAGTCGGGGTGGACGGGACCCTGCAGGTCTATGTAACTCTCCCAGCCTTAATCCCCTGAGAGGCAGCGATGTGGATCTGGATCGCGGGCGGCTTGTTGGTCGCACTTTTCCTCATTTTCTTGGCGGCGGTGGACATCTTGCTGGTCGCTATGTTCTGGTGCTCGCGCAGCGATAACGGATACGGAGAAGGCTGAGAAATGCCCGACATTTTCGTGCTCTTTGGCGATTTTCTAATGGCCCTGCCGACCTACCTGCTCAATGGGATCCTGGCCAGCATGTACTGGCTTGGCAGCTCGGGAGCGGCGTGGGTCAGCCTGCTGTGTGCCGGCTTACTCGTGCGTTTCAGCGACAGCCAACTCCAGACCCGCTCCACCTTCCGCCCGAGCCGCGGCGGGCGCGTAGCAGCTACGCCGGAAATTTATACGGCCCAGGTCACCACCATCCTCATCGCAATTCTGTGGGTGATCTCGCAGTGGGGCATGGGCGCGCCGGTGCCTTGGCTGGGCGCGGGGATGTGGCTGGTGGGGACACTCCTCGCCCTCCTGATGCACCTGCAGGCGCACACTCTGTTGTGGAATGTGAAATCAGGGATCGCGATATACGCCCTGGCGGTGATCGGATCACGGCTTTACCTCACCTACACGGCCCAACTCAGCACGGACCAGTGGGCAGCCCTGATCGGCTCCTCAGAAAGCGCCGCAGCGGTGATCGCCAACACGCGCGGAAACGTGACCACGATCATTTTATGGGCTTTATGGCTGGTGATCCCGTTGGGATACTTCGCCATGCTGCTGCAGCAGATCCTGATCAATCCACTCTCGCTGGTAAATCCGCTGGCAGGCGCCGGCGAGTTGATCCAGCGCTACCGCACGAGGAGATAAGGCAGCAAATGAAACATCCTCACGCTATCGTGAGCAGGCTTGATTTGCCGCTCTTCTCTCTTGAACGAGCTGCTCTACAACGTTGGCTGGTCGGACAAACGTCGGATTTGATTACAACGATTGGAGGTCAAAATGTCAGGATGGATGGATTTGCTGCGCGGACCTGCGTTGGGCGTGATCGCCATGATCGGGCTCATCGCGGTCGTCGTGATCATCACCGCTTTCGCGGCTTTGATCGCCCAGATGGCTCTGCTGCTCAGGCTGCGCCCTTGGAATAACGCTGAGAAAAAGGAAAGTGCTCCAGAAACTTCTCC
Organism: uncultured Chloroflexota bacterium; assembly: GCA_903871905.1. GTDB lineage: Bacteria > Chloroflexota > Anaerolineae > Anaerolineales > UBA4823 > CAIQIV01. Next base: position 3,866 of record CAIQIV010000293.1, read on the forward strand.
GTATTCCCATGATGGCCGCGCAACCTACGCTGCCGTGCGGGAAAACCGGCAGGAATACCCAAGGCGCAGGCCGGTGGTCGTGGAACCCGAAGACAGCGAGGTTATCGACGCGGTCTGGTGGGAAGTAGTGAAGTAAGCAAAGGATCCAGGGCTTCTCTTGCGCAAGCAAGGGCGGCCTCGTCAGTCCACCAAGCATTGGATTGGCGCATTGATGAGGCTGGAGGAAATCATGATCATCAAACATCTCGTCGACAAAATACCCTGGCTGCGTTCCCAGGATCCTTTATCTATCCCTAATGACCTGGCGGTGGAAGGCACCGAGCTGCATTTTAACGAGCGCAGTGAGCTGGACTACATCCTGTTCCAGGTCACTGAACGGGAAGGCAAACGCGAGTACAGCGGCTACCGGGCCGTCCGGTTGCTGCAACTGCGCTACATCTCGCTGGAAGCGCGCCGGGATGCCGGGCTGCTGCAAAAAATGCGCACAGTCTTGCGCGGGATCTACGGAGCGCAGATCAACCTGGTCTACCTGGCGGCCGGTGTTTTCCAGAACCCTAAGATCGGCATCGTGCAGTGTTATGGGGTGACTGTCTTCTCTCCTAGCAAAGTGGAGGCGGTGGAACGATCCAGTCGCGACTTGGTCGCGCTTCGCGCCGGGCTGGTGGGAGCCTACCGTCAGATCCGCCTGGAATCGCTTTCCCCGGACCTGGCCCAATGGTTGGCGCGCGCCCTCGAACAAATGCCGCACGCGGTCGTGGCAGTCGGGCATCCGGACCCCAGGGAAAATGCGCGCGGCGGGGATTCGTCCCTACGCGATCCGCTGGTCTCCGGCAGCCAAAGCGCACAACAGTACTCACTACAGCAAAATGAGCTGCTCTTCCGCGGGATGAGCAGCCTGGAGGAAGAGTTTCTGCTGATGCTCCTGACCAACTACGTCCGTTTGGAGGATATCACCCGCATGCTCTCTGGGCTTCTGGAGGATACCTCGGTGTATGCTTCACGGCAGGTGGGTACACGGGCCGCTTCCTTTGGCATTAGCCTGCCGGCGATCCTGACCGGCGGTCTGGCTGAAAACGCCTCCAGGTCTTACGGAACCAACCATGCCAGCGCAACTATGCAGGGCATATCCGCAACTGACGGCACGGCTCAATCTGAAGGCCAGGCGCACACCGTGGGCCACGCCGACACGCGCGGCTGGGCTCACACAGTCGGCCTTTCGCAGACCGATACGGTTGGGACTTCCACCACGGTAGGTACCGCGACCTCCCAGGGAACGGCGCATACCGAAGGGTCGGCCACCACGGACGGATCTTCGCACAGCAGCTCATCCGGCACCGCCATTTCTCATTCCGACAGCTCGTCTTATGGCGTCAATGGCGGCGTAGGCGGCAGCCTTGCCCCGGCCGGGGTCGGTTTATCTGCCAACGTGGGTGGCAGCGGCAGCTGGGGTAGCTCAGATGGCGTGGTCTACAGCAGTGGATCCTCGGATTCGAGCATGCACTCGGTCACCCAAAGCCAGGCAGACACAGTTTCGCAGAGTGTGACCCACAGCCAATCCCAAACCAGCTCGCAAAGCCACTCCACCACACAATCGGAGGCTTGGACTACCTCAGGGTCGGAAACGAATTCGGTGGCCAATACCAACAGCACTTCCAACACGCAAAGCCATGCCGACACCTCCAGTTCAGCCCGCTCCGAATCGGATGGAGTGGGGCTGGGGCAGAGCATCGGGCGGGGAATCACGGCCGGAATGAGCGTTGGGGTGGCGCCGTCCTTCTCGCTTTCGAATGCCTACCAGTGGCAGGACGATCCCAACATCCTGCTGACCGACATCATGCGCACGCAGCGCCGCCTGCTGGATATCGCCAGTCGCGAAGGTGCATTTTATTCTGACCTGTATGCCCTGGCGCGCAGCGAGCAAGGGGTCCAAGCGCTACTCGGCCTGATCCCGGAGGCCTTCCACGGCACCGAAGATGTGGTCGCCGGTGTGCAAGCGCGCGCCCTGACCCCACCCGAACAGGC
>CAIQIV010000294.1 GCA_903871905.1 uncultured Chloroflexota bacterium
CAGTACCTTGTATGGCATGATTCACCGCATGGATGCCGGGATAGGTCGCATTTTGGAGGCGCTGGACCGCTGGGGTCTGGCAGATAATACCCTGCTGCTCTTCACCAGTGATAACGGCCCCTGGTTGGGCGCCGACCAGGTGAATTTTCAATCCTACAGCCTGGCACGCTACAATGGCCATTTTCGCGGTATGAAACAGGATGTCCTGGAAGGAGGCATCCGCGTTCCCGCCATGCTCCGCTGGCCCGCCGGGCTGCCGAAAAGCGGTCAGGTGAGTCAAATGGTTCATTTTTGCGATTGGATGCCGACCCTGGCAGCGGTGGCGGGGTTTCAAACCAAACCCGATCTGGCTTACGATGGCGTAAACATGCTGCCCATATTGAGAGGCGATGCGAGCCAGCTCAGCCCGCAGCGGTTCTGGCAATTTAATCGCTATGAGCCGGTGCTGAATTGTAATGCTGCCATGAGGGATGGAGATTGGAAACTTGTCTGGCCGCGCGTTCCGGAAGCAATGAATAAATTTCCGATTGATAATCTTTGGTATTCCGGGATGTATTCCGTTCCTCATTTTGAAACCGAAATTGACCGGACGCCCGTAAAAAGAGCTGTGCCGGCTCCTGGAAAACCAGAATTGTACAATCTGGCTCAAGATCCATATGAACAAAGCGACCTTGCGCAGGTGAACCCCGGCCGCCTGAACCAGATGAAATTGGACCTTGAAAACTGGTTTGAACAGGTCAACTGTGAACGCCGCTCTTTGCCAGAAACCTGGCAGGGTGAAAATGATCCGCTTTGAGAAGGCTGCCCCTTGCTAGATAATCGGATCGCGCTCCGGTTCTTCTTACCGGGATGAAGCGGGTCCTTTCGGCGCCAGAAGTGTGTCTGAGGAAAACTTTTATGCAATACTGCAGCGGTAGATAGGTGGCAGGCAAGGTCTCGCCACGAACCGCTGTCTGATTGGACTTCGCGAGGTCAGTGATGATCTATCGGCCGGCAGAGAAATTTCTATGGGATACATGGGTCTTCGTCCATCCGGAGACGAACCTAGTCCATCTCTTCTACCTGGTGAGGGAAGACCTGCGCCAGCCCTGCCGCTGGATTCAGCACGCGGTCAGCCAGGATTGGATCGATTGGCAGATGCTTGAAGAAATCCCCGCCAGCGATTTCGGTTTTCCGGCAATGGGAACCGGCATGATCTTCAAGACCCGGGGAGAATACTACCTGACGGTGACGGGCGCTGGCAGCGCGGGACAGTCCATCTGGTTGTTTAGAGCTCGCAATGGACGCGATCTGAGGGGCTGGCAGCCGGTGAAGACCGCAGCGATCATCAGCCCGGATGAACGCTGGTATGAAACGAACGGCATGCCGCTGGCTGTCATGACCGCCCACTGCCGGGATGCTTTCATCCTCGAAAAAGATGGGGCTTTCCACGCGCTCGTCACTATGCGCGTGCGGAGCGGCCCACAGGGAGGCCGCGGCTGCGTGGGCCAGGCCATTTCCAGCGACCTGTGCCAGTGGGAGCTCCGCCCCCCGCTGTTCCATCCCGGCAGCTTCTACCAGGCCGAAGTGCCGGACTACTTCGAGTGGAATGGCTGGCATTACCTGCTGTTCAATGATGCTTCCTGGTTTCAACGCCACGATACCCCGACGCGGGACTCCTGTTCGGGCACGTTTTACGCGCTGAGCGATCGCTTCGCGGGCCCGTACCGGATCCCGGAGGAAGCGCTCCTGCTGGGGGCTGGCAGCCTGCGTTTCGACGGGTACGTCGCCCGCCAGGTCCAGTGGGGCGAGCAGCGTCTGCTGTATTTCCACCACGCCCGGCCGCGGCCCGCCTTTGGGCTGCCGAAACAACTGTGCCAGGCGAAAAATGGCGAGCTGTTCGGCTCTGCCTGGGAAGAGGGAATCCGGGCGCTGCGCGCCGGACTTTCGCTTTTGACCGGCGAGCTGCGTCCTTTCCGCATGGGACCGGTTTCAGCTGGTGATTGGACCAGAAACGCTGCTCGTGAGGAAATCAGCGCTGAATGCCTGAACGGCGGCCAGCATGCCCTCTGGCCCGACCTGATCCGAGATCTAGAAATGTCAGCGACGATTCAATTGGCCGCAGGCTGGCGGGCTGGCCTGGTGGTGCGCTTCGACCCTGAGCAAAAGACGGGGCTGCTGGTGAGTGTCGACCGCCGCAGGGGGCAGGTCTGCCTGGAGCGGATCAGCGAGCCGTCACTTCACCATCCCTTCTGCCGCACGGAACCGCTCGACACCGCGCGCTGGCCCGTTCGAGCTGTAGTCCGTCTCCGCGTGGTGGTGCGCTCGGAGTATGTGGATGTCTACCTGGAGGATCGCTGGGTATTCTCGGCTGGCCTTGAACCGGCCAGCCCAGGCTCAGGCCAGGTCGGGTTGTTTGTGAGCGATGGCCGGGCCATTTTTCGTGAAATTCAAACTTTTGTGCTGGCGCCGTTGGTGGAGGCTCGTCTTCTCAGTCCTTCTGATGGCGAGCTGGGCTGATTGAATCGCGGCAGGCGTTTTTCAGGAAATGGAGGATCGATGAGCTCTCGCAATCCTTTCGTCTTCCCAGGAGATGGCGACACCCTGGACTGGCGGTCGTTTGAAAACGGCATTCCCCAGGCGGCGGTGGGCACCGGGCTGCTGCCCGAAGGCTGCAGCTATGCCGAGGGCCTGGTAACTTTCCAGGTCGATGGGCAAACCTGGGTGCGCACCCTGACGGTCGCCCGTCAGGGTGAGGGACATCCCAGCCAGCACATCATTGCCCAGCGCTCGCTGGATGGAGGAGCTCACTGGGGTGCCTGGTTTGACGTGGAACCCGAAGGTCCGCCGCCATCTTCATACGGCAGCTTTTTCCGCCACCCGGTCACCCAGCAGGTCTATTTTATGTACACACTCGGTCCCTCAAGCGATCCCGTCCGGGCAGATGGCGGCCCGTTCCGAGGTCACCGGCATCACGTGGGCCAGATCGCTTATCGCTATGTGAACCGGGGCGGAGAGTTCTCCGAGCGGTATTTCTTAAAGGTGCCGCAGGCAGAAATCGACCGCACCAATGTCTTTCAAGGAAAACAGACCCTCCATTACGGTCACCCGGTGCCGCTCTTGCTGGTAGGTGAAGATGGATATGGTTGGTACAGCAAGATTGGGCCCCAACCGCTGGTCAGCAATACCCAGGCGTTTGTGGTCAGGTACTGCGGTTTTGCCAGCAACGACCGTATTGAGCAGCTTCGCCTGGAGCTGCTGCCTTCGCCGGAACGAGGCCTGCAGGGACCCGAATCGCCGTGTATCTGCGAGTTTCAGCCGATCGCCCTGCAAGCGGATGGCTGGTATTTCAAGTACCGCTCCACTTCTGGGGCTGCCGGGCTGGCGGTCAGTCACGACCTGGGCAAAACCTGGCAGGTAGGCAGGCTGCGCTACAGCCCTGGCGGGCGCCTGGTGAAAAATCCCGAAGGACCGCTGGCGATCACCCGCGACGGGCAGGGACGAATCTTCCTGGTGTACTATAACGACAGTTATACCGTCGGAGAAGGCAGCTACGCCGCTCGCGACCGCCTGTTCATCAGCCATGTCCGCATCGTGGATCAGGAGGTGTGGGTCAGCCAGCCCGAGCTTTTCTACTACCATGCCGATCAGAGCGGGTATGAGCGTCATTCTACCCGCCGCCTGAACCCGCCCGTGCTCCAGATAGGCCCGGATGGCAGCCTCACCGGCCAGGGCAGTGACAAGCTCCAGATCCTGCGCTTTCGCATCCCAGGGGAGTTTCTGGAAGCGCTGACCGGACAGTGGCAGGACTGCGGCGTCCCGGCAGTGGGACTCGTGCTGGATCTGCCGGAACCGCCGCCTGCTATTCCGGCAGTGTCCCTGCCAGAACCAGGCCCGGGCGGCGGCTTCACCCTGTCCCTGTCATTCCAGCTGGAGGAAGACGGCCCGGGTCAGGTGCTGCTGAATGGCATGTGGGACCGCGGCGTGCGCATCCTGACCGGGCCGAACCAGAACCTGCAGTTTGTTATGAGTGATGGGCAGCGCACGGTGCGCCTGTTCAGTGATGCGGGTTCTGCCGCGGCGGGCCGGCTTCATCGTGCCAGCTTGATCGTGGATGGGCTCCCAGGCATGGCCAGTTGGGTGGTAGATGAGCGCCTCCAGGATGGCGGCCTGGAGGCCGAACGCGGAACCGTCTGGTTTAGCCACGAGTTTGGCGGCCTGGATCGCCTGGATCGCTGGGAGATTGGTCCTGGCTTGCGGGGCCGGGTGAGACGCCTGCTGGTGCACGACCGTTTTCTGCTCACCAGTGAAGCGGTGGCGCTGCAGCGTGCGCTTCTGGAAGACCGCCTGGAGGATTCTCATGCGCAACTCTGAAATTTGCTTATCCATTCGCATGGTCAAAGAGGAGGCTGCCCCAGGCGGACCGGGATCTTTCGAGCGTGCCATCGAACTGCTCGACCAGGTCCGGCCCACCCGGCTGGAATGGTCTTACATCCGCGATCGCGAGCAGATCGCTCAGCTCAAAGCTCGCGTACCGGTCTTTGTGGCCGCGTTAAACACCATTTACCCTGCCGGGCATGCCCGGAATTTTGAAGGTGAGCCCATCGTCGCTCCCTGGATGAAAACATTTGGCCATCCCACCGGGCGGATGCATTACATTTGCCAAAACAACCCGGAGGACTGCCAGAGCCGCATGGACCAGGCCCAGGCCCTGATCGCCGAAGGCATCACCGAGAGCTTCCAG
>CAIQIV010000295.1 GCA_903871905.1 uncultured Chloroflexota bacterium
GGGCATCACCGGCTGGGTGGCGCAGCACGGGGAGAGCCTGCGGGTGGGTGACGTGCGTCTCGACCCGCGCTACGTGGGCGTGCGCTCATACATCCTCTCCGAGCTGTGCGTGCCCCTGCGCCCGCACGAGCAGGTGATCGGGGTGATCAACTTCGAATCGGACCAGGCTGACGCCTTCACCCCCGGCGACCAGCGCATCCTGGAGACGGTCGCCGCCCAGGTCTCCACCGCCATCCACAACGCCCGCCTGTTGGAGGAGACCCGCCGCGCCCGGCACGGCCTGGAGCTGCTTACCCGCCGCCAGGTCGAGATCCAGGAGACCGAGCGCCGCGCCATCGCCCGCGAGCTGCGCGACCAGGTCGGGCAGGTGCTCAACGCCCTGAATTCCACCCTGTCCACCGTCCCCCATCTCCCGCCTGAGCTGTCCGAGCGAAACCTGAGCCAGGCGCAGGAGCTGGTGAGCAGCCTGCAGCAGCGCATCGGCGCCCTGTCCGAGCAGCTGCGCCCGCCCATGCTGGATGACGCCGGGCTGATCCCCACCCTGCATTGGCACATCCAGCGCTTCCAGGAGCAGACCGGGATCATGGTGCATTTTTCCCACCGCGGGCTGGAGGGGAAACGCCTTGGGCCGCAGATCGAGACCAGCGCTTACCGCCTGGTGCAGGAGGCGCTGAACAACGTGGCGCGCCATGCCCAGGCCTGGAGCGCCCGGGTGGAGGCCTATGCCCAGGATGAGCGCCTGCTGATTGGGATCGAAGATAGCGGGCGGGGCTTTGATGCCCAGGCCGGCCTGGCCCAGGACCGCGGGCTGAGCAGCATGCGCGAGCGGGTGCGCATGTTCAATGGGCAGTTCCACCTGGAATCCCAGGTGGGGCGCGGGACGCGCCTCACCATCCAGCTCCCCCTGTGGGAAGAGGGCGGGTAACCAGAGGTCACGGCGCGGCGGTGATGGCGGGCGGCTGCCAGCCGCTGCCGTCCAGGATGCCGTTAATGCTGTCGGGCTGCGGCGCCAGCAGCCGCCACATCACCTCAAACCCCTGCCCACTGGCGGTGGGCAGCCAGTTTGCAGCCTGAGCCGGGTCCGATGGCTGATCGGCCTGGAGATAGATGTCCACCGAACCATCCGGGTTCTTGGTGAGCACGGAGCTGCTGCTGAACTCGTAGCGGTTGATGGAATTGGGGATCAGCGCCCCTTTCAGGTTATAAACCGTGAGGGACCAACCCTCGCTCGCCGGAGGCATTTCAGGCAGGTGCAGCACGTAATGGGTTGTTCCGCTTAACGGTTTCCCGCTCTTGTCGGTCATGGCTATGGCGAAGATCGACTGGTCCGAGGTCATGGCGCCCAGGCCTATCTGCGAGATCACCGCGCGCAGCGGGTAGTTCGTGCCGTACTGGCCGAACCCCCCGAGGAAGTAACCATTGTGCTTTTGCGCCCCGGCGCTGAAAAGGGACTTAGCCTCCTGTTGGACCTGGGCTGGCCCTGCAGCCACGGCATCGGCCAGGCCGCGCAGCGTGTCGGCGCTCAGCTTGCTGTCCTTCGAAGGCGTCCGTCCAGGCCCGATCCCGACCGAGGCGAACGTGTCCAGCGCGGGTTTATCGGCCGCCGGCGGCGGGAACTGCTCCAGCAGCTGCCCAAGGGTATCGAAGAACGCTACCCCGGTGGGAAGGGCGGCATTGTCGACCGTAGTGTCCGGGTTTGCGGGGGGCTGGGGCTGGTAGCCGGTCCCATACTTGCTGAGGGGGGTCAGGGTGTAGCCATCCTGGATCTTGTTCACGTTGGGCACGTCGGTTGCGCTCAGCACCTGGGTCGAGCCGATGATCCAGATCCGGGTGGAATCGACGTTGATCCGCTGTGTCCCTGCCGGCAGGGCGACCTGCTGCTGCGCGGGGCTGCAGATGACATAGGCGCCCGGCGCGGTGTTATGGACGCTCCCGAGGTTTTGGAGATCCTCGGTATAGGGGTTCAACAGCGCCAGGACGAAGGAATGGCCGGTGACCTGCGGCACCTGCAGCACCTGCGGCTCCTGCGTGAGATCCAACCAGGCGATGGACGAAAGCCCGTTCGCACCCGGTGCCACGACCGCCGTGCTGTTCGGATTATTCAGACTGCGCACGTGGTTGAACTGGTTGACCGGCCCGAACCCGGCGCCGTTGGAAACGTTAATGCTGGTCATGGTCAAAAACGTCTTGTTGGTCTCGAGCAGCGGCAGCCCATAGGTGTAGGCCTGCAGACCGATGGTGTAGGCCTGGTTGTAGTCGGCCTGGGAACCACTTTTTGAACAGGAGACTGCGGCGGCAGTGCTCACCGCAGCCAACACCAACAAGAAGACGAACAGTCCATGGTTCCTTTGCGCACGCCATCCGATCATCGAGCAGCTCCTATCCCAGGGAATTCACCTGGCACCTTACATTTGAATTATTATTTTACTATATTTTGCAAAATATTTGGCAATCTATTTTCATTGAACAGGATTCCTGGGTACGGTGTATCGCAAAAACCGGGATTCCCCCGGAACAAATCCGTGCTATGATTGAAGGAAGGTTCACAAATCTCATGAATACAACCATTTTGAGCATCCTGTTGGGAGTAGGGGGTATGCTGGGCTGGGGGATCTATGATTTCCTCGGCGGCGTATATGCCAAACAAATCGGCCCGTTTAAGTCCTTCTTTTGGTCGCAGCTGGCTGGCCTGGCCTTCATCATCGTGCTTGCCCTGGTTTCGGCAGCCCGCGGAAGCGTTTCGATCCTGGCGATCACTTTATCAGCCGCAGCGGCTGTGATTTATTCTGCCGGATACCTGCTCTTTTTCAAGGGTTTCGAGATCGGGAACGTGTCCATCGTTGCTGCCACCATGAACCTGTGGGCGGTGTTCACCATGCTGTTTGCTTTTCTCTTCATGGGACAGCGGCTTTCTCCCCTGCAGACTGCGGGGGTGCTGATGATTATCTCGGGGGCAGCCCTGGCATCCTTGAACTGGCAGGACATCCGGCAGCAAAAGTTCACCCTTTCAGCCGGGGTCAAGGAAGCCGTTGCAGGGGCATTTTTCTTTGGAGTATTCTGGAACATCAGCGAGATTATCTCGGAGCAGATCGGGTGGTTATCTACCACGCTTTTCGTAAAATTCGGCATCCTCCTCTTTTTGCTGGTCTTCTCTTTTCTTGTGAAACGAGGGCTGAACCTGTCAAAGGCCGCCCCGCAGACGAAATACGTGGTGGCGCTGATGGGGGTGATCGAAGCGGGTGCGGTGGCCCTGGTGAATTACGGCCTGACCATCGGCGACGCCATCCTGATCACCCCCATCGCCTCCGCCCTGTCCATCGTGACCATTGCGCTGGTGATGATTTTCTTGAAAGAGAGAGTGACCCGGCTCCAGGGGCTCGGCATGGCCCTGGCTGTATTGGGGATCGTTGTCACCGCCTTCTAAAATTGCACCTTAGAAGTTTGACAGAGGAAATTTCATGAGGCAGAATTCTTTGCGGAGCGAGGCTTAAACTATGCGCAGCTTTGTTGAACCTGCAATCCTTCAAGATGCTTCCACCCAGGCTATCGAGATCCTCAAAACCACCGGTGTGCGGTTCGAAAGCGAGGTGGTGAGAGCGCTTTTTCAAAAACACGGCGCCCGGGTTGAGGGCGACCTGGTTTCTATTCCCCACCGCCTGGTGGATGAGGCCCTGGAGACCGCCCCCAGGCAGGACTACCGCCTTCCCGCCCCGAGGAGAGTCGCTGCCGCCACGCCGTTTAGCAACGCACCCTTCATCCTGGACGACGCTACGGGAGCCATCCGCCGCTGTACCATCGAGGATGCGATCAAACTGTACCAGGTCAACGAGACCTCTCCCCTGTACGAGTGCGCCAATCCCGGCTGCGCTGACCCGGTTGACAACGATGGCCCGGACCCATTTGTAGCCCAGGTGGCCATGGCCTTAAAATATTCCGATAAATACCCCAGCATCGGTTTGCGCGCCACCAGCAGCACTTCCGCCCGCGGCGATGTCTACGGCAGCGCCCGCCGGGCGTTCCGGTTGGTGCGCGAGTTTTACGACACCTGGGACAGGCCGGTGATGACCCAGGGCATTTGCCCCAACCCTCCCCTGGCTTATGACCAGGAGAGCCTGGACAACCTGCGCGCCGCCCTGGATGAACAGCAGGCCATCTCCCTGTTTCCCTGCTCCCTGGGATACATGACCGGGCCGGAAAGCATCCTGGGAACTGTGATCCATGATTTCGCCATGTCCCTGGCGGGGTTGGTCTATATCCAGCTGAAATCGCCGGGACATCCCACTTCTTTCAGTAACTTTTCCACCATCAGCAACATCCAGACGCTGCAGCCGAATTATGGCAGCCCGGAAAGCGTTTTTATCCAGGTGATCTTTTACGAGCTGTGCAAATCCTTGAGCCTGCATTGCGCGATCTGCGGCGGCTACGGAGACGGGACGGCGGTGGATTACCAGGCCGGGGTGGAGGCCATGCTGACCACGCTGCTGCCGTTCAGCCTGACCGATGCCGGCGAGGTATGGTGTTTCCCGGGCCTGCTGGCGGGCTTTGCCTGCGGGAGCTTCCACAAGGCGATCCTGGATGAGGAGATGATGCGCTATGCCAACCGCCTGCTCCAGGGGGCCGAAATGACCATCGACCCAAAACTTCCGGGGCTGCTGGCCGCCGGGCGGGAGGCCGGCAATTTCCTCAGCGCCGGCTCCATGAAAACCTACCGGCGGGACAACTACCTGACCAAGGTCTTCAACAAGGGGGGGATCTCCCAGGCTGGCAATGCCGAGAAATCCGACCTGGCTCGCAAAGTGCAGCAGGTTTTGGAGAGCAGGATAGCCGCCTATCAATTACCGGAACGCAGCGCGGCGCAGAAGAAGCTGCTGCAGCCGCATTTGCCGTCCCGCTGCGGGTAGAGGGAAGACCCTCACCATGGATGCAGCGGATCACCTGCGGATCATCGGCAGCAGCAGGGTGTATATCGCCTCAGCTGTCTTAAACTGCCAGCTCTGGCCCGCCGCCAGGCCGTTGCCCGAGGCATCCTTCACCGCCGTGTTGACCGAAACCGTGTACCAGGCGCCGCCTTCCAACGCCTGGCGTGGGGTGAGGGCAGCCTGGTGGTTAAACCCAATATAATCAACCGTCGCAGAGAGAACCTTCCCGCCCTGGTCCATCAGCTGGATGCTGCCGGCGTTGACGGTATCTGCGTCCAGCGCTTCGCTGAATTGAATGATCACCTGGGGCAGGTACGCATTCCCATTCTCATCGCTGAAATAGGGCTGTGCCGGGGCTGCCACCTGCTCCTCCCCCGGCGCCGGGCGGCTCCAGGACACACCGGGCGGTGTGCGATCACTCTGAGACGGGTTGACGATGATCTGCACTTCTGCAGGTTGGCTCCGGTCACTGCCCTGGCTGACAGTGAACTGGAAGGTATCTTCGCCGGTGAAATTTGCCTGCGGCGTGTACACCAGGGCAGGCGCCGCTCCGCTCAGGACACCGTACCTGGGTTGAGAAGCGACCTGGTAGGTCAGCGAGCCGCCGCCTCCCGCGCCGCCCAAGGTGATATTCACCGCCGTTTGAGCAGGCGTTTGCACGCTTTGCGACCGGGCAATCAATGGCCGGATGACATTGACGATCGTATTGGTCGGCGTCTCTTCAGGAACCGTAGGGAAGTACACCACTGCCTGGTTGGTTACCACAGTGCCAGCCGGCAGCCCGTCCTTTAACCGCGCGGTGAACGTCACCACGCCGCTCGAACCCGGCTCCCCCTTGGGCGCCAGCTCACCAATATTCCAGGCCAGGGTTCGAGAGCCCTCCAGCCAGATCCAATCGCCAGTCAGGGGCTGCAGCGTTCCCTCGTCCAGGGCCTCGCTCAGCTCATCCAGGATGTACACGCCATAGGCGGTCCCTGTCCCCTCGTTTTCATAGGTGATCGTATAGGTCATCACCTGGCCGGGAAGCACGTCCTGGATTGGGCCAAATTTCTCATTGGGATCGCGCGGCGTGCGCACCTCAACCAGGAGTGAGTCGCAGCCGATGCCATCTTCTTCCACCTGGTCACACGGCAACGTGGGCGCCAGGGTGTCCAATTTCGGCTTGGGCTTCACCTTGCATGGCCCTTTGCACGGCGTCTGAACCGGGCTGGTGTACCCCTTGATGCATTTCGGTTTCCCATCCAGGGCAGTCAGGCAGGATTTGAGCTCCATGTGAATAAACAAACCGCTGGGTTTATCACATCTCCAGACCCAGTAATAGCGAAACAGCGGGCTGAGTTTGCGCGTCAACCAGTTATTGGGGCATTCAACCACATCCTGGGTGCACACATGCGAGCTAGGGGTGCGGCATTCGCGCTGGCAGGTCTGGACGCGCATATATTCATCGATCAAAGGAGCTTTAATCCCGGCAACCTTTTCCCACAGGAAATTGGCGCAGTTCAGGCAGGGCTCACGGTGGTGGTTTTGGAAACACGCCTTGCATTCCAGCGAATCCGAAAGCAGGGGGATCTTTTCGATGGTCATCTTCTCGACGACATAGCCCAAAGCAGCCTTGATCAAACAGTTGCGGAAGCACAGCCGGTAGGTGGGAGCGGTGGGGGCTTCTGGGGCTGCCGGCGCCTCTGCCGCTGGCTGTGTCCAGCTCCCCCAAAACCGGTATTCGCCGGTGTCGTTGGTGATGGTCATCCCGCCGGTCACATCGCGCACTGCATAGGTGGAAGCGTCAAAGATGGAGGCCAGCACCTGGTCACCTTCCCGGCTGATGCTGAACAGCTTGCCTTCATCCGGTAAAATGTACAACAAGGCAGAGAAAGCTGCGCCGTTGCTCATGGTAATTGCCTGCCCGGCAGCAAAACCATACCCCTGCTGCAGGGCAGCCTGGGCTAATGCATCCACCTGCGGATAGTTCAACCTTTCTGCGGCTGCCTGTGCATCGGTCATCGCAGCGCGTGCGGCAACGACCACCGGTGTGTAGTCCAGGTACTCCTGCCAGTTGATCGCCTGCTGCGGCAGGTTCGAGCCGCCCATTAACACCATGGCGTCGTCCTGCGAGCCGGCCGGCAGGCCCCAGCGGAACTTGACCCGCACCGACAGCGTATCCCAGGCGCCGGGTGGCACGCTGCCCAGCTTCCAGAAGACCTGGCCGCGCTCCGCCCAATCGATCCCCTCCTGCGGATCGACCAGCTGCGCGCCGTCTGGCAGGACCAGCACCAGCACCGCATCCTCCACGGTCTGGGTCATGGCATTCATGTAAAAGACACCCAGGTCCGCAGTCTGTCCCGGGCTGACATGAACCGGGCCGCCAACCGACAGGATCAGATCCCCCGTTGGTATGCCGCCTTCCTCCGGGCTGGTTAACCAGGGATCAAACAGCACACCATCGCTCACCGGTTGGCCGCTTCCGCTGGGATTGGAGGCATGCGTTGGCCCGCTGGGGTGTCCCCAATAGTTACTGCGGGCATCCACCAGGTTAACCGGGGTGGTATTCCGCAGCCCGAAGCCGTTCGCCTCGATGCGGTTGTTCGCCAGGTAGGGATTGGCATTGCTGACGCGCAGCCCGTCTCCCAGGGCGTGCTGCAAAGTGCAGTTCTGGAGCATGCCTAACCCGGAAAATTCCAGCATCGCTGAGCCTGCTCCACCCCCGTATGCAAACCTGCAGTACTGGAACAACCCGGTCCCCCCTGAAATGAACACTCCACGCCAGAAACCTGGGGTCTCCGTGCTGCCCGTGAAGGAAATGGGCCGGGTAGTGCTGCCCAAGGCGTACAGCGTCCCATTCACAGAGATATAGGACAGGGAGGTCGCCTGGACCTGGGTCCCGGGGGACAGCGTCAGGGATTTTCCGGATGGGATGACCAGGACTGAGGCCAGCTCAAATGGCAGCCCGGCTTCTGCCCCATTCCAGTTGGCGTTGGTGTTCAGGGTCCCCCCGGTAGCCACAGCATCCGGGTGGTTTCCGCTTGCCAGGATATTGCGCGCCTCCATGGAGCTGCCGGGATTGACCATGCGCACCGCCGCCGCCCCGTTTTCCTGGATGTGGAGATTCTCCAACACCGGCGCCAGCCCCTCCCCTTCCAGGGAGACGGCATCCTCCCGGTTGTGGTGGATCGAGCAGTTGTCCAGGGTCACCTGTGAGGACATGATGGAGACGCCATCCTCATTGCCGTACCCGCCGTAGCTCAGCTCGCAGTGTTTGACCAGGGCTTGCGACCCGGGATGGAAGAACAACCCGCGCCAATCGCCGGCCTGCGGCGAGGCCGCCGCAGAGGAAAACAGGATGGGTTGGGCGTCCGTGCCTTCAGCCAGCAGATTTCCATACACCGTCAGGTAGTTCCCGCTGGTGAACTGCACCGTCGTTCCCGCCCGGATGGTCAGCGTCACCCCCGCACTGACC
>CAIQIV010000296.1 GCA_903871905.1 uncultured Chloroflexota bacterium
ATTCCGACCGACACCAGCACCTCAGGCAGGGTTGGAAAATAGCGCACGTTGCTCATGAAGGATGGCAGGTAGAACAGCGGATCAGGGTGTTCTACCGCAAACCAGCTCACGTTGAAACGGTTGAGGATCATGCCGAGCAGCAGGATCACTGCGCAGGCCAGCAGGGCATTGGGGTTCTGGCGCACCCGCTTGCTGGTGAGTAGAAGCGCTGGGATGACTATCCCGATGGTGATTTCTGCCCAAAACAGGAGGCTCATCCATCCGCTGGTGAAGAGATACTTCAGGTCGCCGGCCCAGGCCAGCTCGACGAACTTGAGCAGGGCGTATACTGCCAGGACTACCGGGATGGCTTTTGCCAGTTTTTCCAGCAGGTGGCTTTCCAGCCCGCGCTGGAAGTAGCGCGAGCTGAGCGATGACTCAAAGATGATCATCGCCAGCCCAATCGAAATGGCGGAGGTGAAGAACATCACCGGTAGGAACGGCGTCCACCACAGCGGGTGCAGCTTGGTCGGCTGGATCAGCAGCAGCGAACCGAGGGATGACTGGTGCAGCGTGGAGAGCACCACGCCCAGGATGACAAACGGCATGATAAAGCGGTGGATGAAGTGCGCCCATTTTTTCCATTTGAGACCCTCAAAGACGACTGGCGCAAACTCGATCGCCAGCACGGTGAGGTAAGACATCACACAGATGCCAATCTCCAGCAGGACGGAGGTATGGTTCCAGTGGATCATCATATACCAGATGCGCTCCGGGTGTCCCAGGTCTACCAGCAAGGCCACCGCCACCATGAGGTAGCCCAGGAAGGCGGTCAAAATCGACGGCCTGAGCAGGGGCTCGAATTCTTTCTTTTGCAGGATGTAGACGGTGCCGGCCATCAGGAAGCCTCCGCTGCTGATCGCCACGCCGGTGAACAGGTCAAAGCTGATCCAGAAGCCCCAGGGATAGGCATAGCTTAAATCGCTGATGGCGCCGATCCCGTAGATATAGCGCAGCATGGCGATGATGAAGGCAATTCCCATCAGGGCCAGCAGGGTGGCAGCCAGCCAGCCGATACGCAGGCGCGGGTGGATAGTGAGATTGAATTTCATTGGGTCACCTCTGGTTTTTCGTCCGCTGCGGGCAGCGCCTGCTTCTCGGACTTGTTCTTAAAATAGGCAACGCCAGCAGCCACCCCGGTCAGCACAGCACCCCAACCCAGGGCAAAGGGGATGGTCATCTCCATCACCTTTTCACTGACCTCATTCACGGGAACTGGCCCTAGCTCGGGCAGCCCCAGCTCGGTAAAGGGGACATGCGAGAGGACCAGGTAAGAGGTTCCGCCGTTTTCCGTTTCACCATAGACATGGTTGATGTAGCGCTCAGGGTGCGCCGCGATGCGCTCATGGGCGATTTTCAGCAGCTCGTCGCGCTCCCCGTAGGCCAGCGCATCGGTAGGGCAGGTGGCCACGCAGGCCGGCTCCAGCCCATTATCAATGCGCTGTGGGCAGAGGGTGCATTTATCGATGAA
>CAIQIV010000297.1 GCA_903871905.1 uncultured Chloroflexota bacterium
CCCGAACAGGAATATTATCTACCCACCACTGTGCTCCAGCCACCCTCTCCAGGTGTCCACCGATCTCAAATAAGCGAACCTGGATCTGCCGCGCCAGAACCGTGCCATTCGGCTGCAGTACACCAGACACCTCCACGTAAACCCCGGGGAAAATGTCCCCTACCAGGCGGGCATCCGGAGACACCAACACCTTGATCCCATCCACGTGCCAGCCATCCGCGTCCATGTCGCCCAGCCCGCCGACAAAACGGACTTCTTGACTGCGTCCCGAGTTCCCCAATTCCCCCGTTTTCAACAGCAGGGCTTCCACTTCGTCCGTTCGCTCACGATCAAAGTTGCGCTCTAACTCCAGGCGCTCGCTTTGTGTGCTCGCCAGCAACAGGCGTGCATGCTCAGAAGCCAGTTTAATCGGATACAACGCCTCGCCAGGTAAAGCCCGTGAAGAAGCGGCTACCGTACGCACCGCACTAAAAATGACCAAAATTAGAATGAACGCCAACCCCATCCCAAAGCGCAAAGGCAGCGACCAGAGGGATTTCTTTGACCTCGCCTCCAGTGCCTGGGCCGCCTGCATAAAGCGCACCTTGTCCCGCGCCTGCATGCGGCGCACCGCGGGGCGCGATGCCTCCTGGCGCACATCCGTCCCCAGTGCAATTAAAGCTTGAGAGGCCTCCAGAATGGGGCGCATCTCCTGGCTGTACTCCGGATATGCTGCCAGGGCTTCTTCCAGGCTGCAGCCAGCCTGGATCTGCTGTAAGCAGGACTCTAAAGCTCTAACCCTCGCATCGGCCTTCATTTTCCGACACCATTCTCTTCCTTCTCAAGCAATCTGCGCAGCGATGCTAGCGCTCGAAACTGCAATGCTTTAACGGCTGTTACCGTCTTCCCTACCAGGCTGGCTGTCTCATCCAGGGAGCGTTCATCTACAAAACGCAGCGCCAGAATATGCTGCTGCTCAGGCGTTAGCTGCTGCACAGCCCGGCGCACCCGTGAGCGATCCCAGCGCGCATCCCATCGATCATCCAGGTTATCATCCGATACCAGTTGATCCTCTGCACTCTCTTCCAGGTTCTCAATCTTCCGCCGATAAGCCTGGCGCAGAAAATCATTGACCATGTTCGATGCAGTCCCCATCAGCCAGCCTCGCAGATTGTGGTCAGGACCTCGCCGGCGATGCAAAGCGTCCAACAATCGCATAAATACCTCAGCCGTGATATCTTCACAAACCAGCTCATCCTCCAGTCGATAACGAACGTACCGGTACACGTCCGGGTAAAACCGGTCGTGAATCTCACTCAACCCCTCGGCATCCAGGCGCCGGGCGCGGGCAAGCAGTTCTTTATCGTCATTACCGGAGAGCATCACAGATGAGGGCAAAGCAGTACAATCGCGCAGAATTAGGCTTGATTGTATCCTATTTTTGCCCTAAATACCACCTTTATTCTGCAATTATCCGTGATGATGGGTATCTCCTGGTTTCCGATATTAAGTAGATGTTAAGGTTGCCATTCAACTTAATAGTCGCTTAACAGGGAGAAAAGATACGGGCGAATTGAAATTGTAACAAAAGTCACATACGGATCGGGCAGATAAGAGTAAACTGAGAACAGCATAAGGAAAGTCCGATCCCTGGATGAATTGCCCGGCTTGCTAAGGATGTTTATGAAGTACCTGCTGATACTCCCTGTTCTGGCCCTGGTTGCAGTCATTGGCGTTGGCCTGTATGTCACTGATTTCACCGCTTACCTGGGTAACAACCCTACCACCTGTAACAACTGTCATGTCATGGATGCAGTCTATGAAGGGTGGTATCATGGCGGTCATAAACAGTGGGCAAATTGTAATGACTGCCATACCCCGCATGCCCTCATCCCCAAATACATCGTCAAGGCCCAATCCGGCTACCATCACGTTACCGCCTTTGTGTTTGGGAATATCCCGTATGCCATCCGGGCAAAAGAATCTTCCAAAGAAGTGATCCAGGAAAATTGTATTCGCTGTCATGAACAGACGGTTGAGAATGTTGCGGATGGGCAAATGGATGCAGGACGTTACTGCTTTAGCTGCCACCGCAGTGTAGCCCATGGCGAACGTGGTATATCTATCCTTCCATATCAAGATGCGGAGAAGTAAAGAATGAAGCGCTCAGGAGCAACAATTTTCTTAGTTGGCGCCATCGTCGTCCTGGCGGTGGGATTAATCGGCGTGCTGCTCTATCTTAAGAACCAGCCTGCCCCCACCCGTGGTGTTCAACCATTGATCGAGATCGCCGCCATGGAACCTGATTCATCCAAATGGGGGCTGAATTTTCCCAACCAGTATTCCACACTGGAAAAGACCAAGACCAACAACACCCGTACCACCTACGGCGGCTCGCAGCCTGCCTCCAAGCTGGAAGAGGACCCCCGCCTGGTGACCTTGTTTAATGGGTACCCATTCAGCAAGGATTACAACGAGGAGCGCGGCCATCTGAACGCGCTAACTGACGTGCGCGCCACCAAGCGAGTGAATGAAAAGACTGCCGGAACCTGCTATTCGTGTAAAAGCTCCAACAACCCAGGCCTGTGGGCAGAGATGGGCATGGCTGAATATGACCACATGCTCTTCAAAGACCTGGGGAGCAAGATCGAGCAGCCCATTGGCTGTGCCAACTGCCATGAAGCCAATACAATGAAATTGATTGTCACCAATCCGGCCCTGGATGAGGCGCTCAAGGCGCAGGGATTGGACTGGCATACCTTCACCCGCCAGGAGATGCGCACCGTAGTCTGCGCCAACTGCCACGTGGAGTACTACTTCAAGGGTGATGGGAAATACCTGACCTTCCCATGGGCCAATGGCCGGCGGATTGAAGATATCTCAAAGTTTTATGCAGACATCCAATTTAAGGACTGGGAACACCCGCAGTCCAAGGCGCCGATGATCAAGATGCAGCACCCAGAGTTTGAGGTCTTCACCGCCGACAGCACCCATTACAAAGCCGGTGTCGCCTGTGCGGACTGCCACATGCCCTACACCCGGGATGGGGCAGCAAAATTCTCCACCCATGACGTAAAAAGCCCGCTGCTGAATGCAGAAGCGGCCTGTGGTCAATGCCATACTGACGTGAATTATGTCACTGCTCGCGTGGCGGATATCCAGAAACAGGTGCGCCAGACGATGGACGCCACCGAGGACGCCCTGGTGGCAGCGATTAACGCCATTGAGGCCGCGACCAAAACCGCCAATGTCGACCCGACCCTGCTGGCAGAAGCCCAGAACCTGCATCGCGAAGCGCAGTTGCGTTGGGACTTCATCGCCGCAGAAAACAGCATGGGCTTCCACAACCCAGAAGAAGTGCTGCGCATCCTGGCATCTGCGACCGACATTGCTCGCCAGGCCCAGTTGAAAGCAGTACAGGCTGCCGGCACGCCGGCCATCCTTCAATCCAGCAGCCAGTAAAGATTTCGTGTCCGATCATCAGCCCTCAGGGAAGCACATCCCTGAGGGCTTTTTCATTCCAGGCCATCTACTCTGGTACCTGAGCCCAATCCATCAGCAGACACTCGTTCAAAACATAGATCTGGCGCCTCTCCACCTGGATGGCGCCGCTGCGCTCCAGCTCACGCAGTGAGCGCGCCACAACCTCGCGCACCGTACCCAGCCTGCCCGCAAGCTGGTCCTGGGTGATCCGCCGCGTGGCCTTCCCGCTCGATTCGTCCGTAGGAAGCTCGCAGATCAGGCGGGCCAGCCGGTTGGTCACCTGGAAAAACGACAGCTCCTCCACTTTTGTCACCAACATACGCAAGGTGCTGGCCAGGTTGAGGATCACCGACTCTGCCAGTTCTGGGTAGCGGCGAATAGCATCGCGCAGCACGTCCTTATCCACCATCCATACGTCACATGGCTCCAGAGCGGCTACGTTGACCGCATTTTTCCCCCGATCCAATACTGGCACCTCATTAAAAGTTGCCCCTTCACTGAACACCTGGATGATCAGCTCCCGCCCCTTTGCAGAAAGCCTGAACAGTTTAACGCTGCCGCGACGGACGATATACAGGCCCTGGCAATCCTCGTCAAACCAGCAAACGATCTCACCCGTCTCGTAGTGCCGCAGGGAGACGCCTTTGGCCAGTTCAGCCAAAACAGCATCATCCAGTGACCTGAAATATTCAGCATCTCGAAGTGCCTGAGTTCGCTCTTCCAGAGAAGTCACCAAAAACTGCATAAGCTAATCCTTTCACTTGTCTGGCTTGATCACACTGATTTTATATAAGGAAACACAGAATGGCAAGAGGATGTGGGAATCTTCCAGACAAGTGATAGCCAATAACTGGTGTTGCAATGCTGGACAGATTGTCATAAAATAAGAGATAACATACTCAAATTCCCGGCAAAGGGCTGTTCCAGGAAAGGATCCGGTGGCTATGCTAGAAAAAATTGACCTGAGCAAGAAGTTCGATAAAAGAGCCTTCAAACAGATCATGCCTGAGCTTTCCAACCGGCTGTATAACGTGCAGAAAGCCTCTTGGGACGCCAACATTCCGGTCATCATTCTTTTTGAAGGCTGGGATGCGGCTGGAAAAGGCACCTCCATTCAAAAATTGACCTCACCCCTGGATCCCCGAGGGTTTAAGCTCTATCCGATCCGCGCCGCACGCACTTACGAGAAAAAACATCCCTGGTTGTGGCGCTTCTGGCAAAAAATTCCTGCTCGAGGCGAGTGGGCCATCTTTGACCGTTCCTGGTACGGCCGGGTGCTGGTGGAACGCGTCGAACAGCTCACACCAGAAGCGGAATGGCGCCGGGCTTTCCGGGACATTGTGGATTTTGAGCGCACCCTGGCAGATGATGGCACGCTGATCATCAAGTTCTTCCTGCACATCAGCAAGGGCGAACAAAAACGCCGCTTCGAGAAGCTTACCAAAGATCCATTAACTTCCTGGCACGTGACTGCCGAGGATTGGGAACACCACCGTAACTATGAAGAATGGCTGCTGGCGTACGAAGAGGCTTTTGAGCGCACAGACAGCGAGTGGGGTCCCTGGACCATCGTCGAAGCCACCGACCGGCGTTTCACCTGGGCAAAGATTTTCCAGACCATCATCAACAGCATGGAAGAGCGTCTGGGAGTTGAGCCAACCCAGATTAAGGTTGAAGCCATGGCGCAGGAACTTGAAGGCGTAAAATCGGATATCCTCACCCCTTCAGACTACGAAGATTACGATATCTCCGAAGAAAGCGTGGATGATTACCTGGAAGATGACCCGGTCCTGGGGCTTCCTGCCATACGCGATGAAACTTTCACCGAAGTATTGGGGCCTCCTCCCACGCCATTGACCAACCCAATCGATCAGACCGATTTTGAAACCAATCTGGAACTTGAAGGCGGCGCGGTGTAATACCAACCCAGGAGGAAAACATGCTTAACACCATTAATCTCTCCCAAACACTCAGCGAGGAAGAATATACCCGGCTGTTGATCAAATACCAGGTTGCTTTGTATGCCCTGGCATACCAGGTTTACCAGCAGCAGAGACCGGTGATCATGGTTTTTGAAGGCTGGGACGCCGCCGGAAAGGGAGGCGCTATTCGCCGCGTCACCGAGAAGATCGACCCGCGCGGCTATGTTGTATATCCCATAGCTGCCCCCAAGGGGGAGGACGCCACCCACCACTACCTGTGGCGCTTCTGGCGCCGCCTGCCTGAAGCCGGGCAGGTTGCCATCTTTGACCGCAGTTGGTATGGACGGGTGATGGTCGAGCGTATTGAGGGCTTCTGTACCGAGGCGGAATGGAAGCGCGCCTACCGTGAAATCAACTACTTTGAACGCCAGTTGGTGGATTTTGGCTCAATCCTGTTCAAATTCTGGATCCATATCAGTGAAGAAGAACAACTGCGCCGTTTTGAATCACGCTCCGGAGATAAGCTGCGCAGTTGGAAGCTGACCGATGAAGACTGGCGCAACCGTGAAAAATGGGGGCCCTACGAGGAAGCAGTTAACGAAATGCTGCTTAAAACCAGTACCCTTTCTGCCCCCTGGACCGTGGTTGAGGGCAACTCCAAACCCTATGCCCGGGTAAAGATTCTGCGCACCATCGTGGAAAAGCTGTCAAAGGAATTGAACTACGACCCCTTCACTGCAACGGGCTTTGGCGATTCCGGCAAGAAGGATAAGAAAGACCGATCTAAGAAGGAAACTCCGGCCAGGAAATCTGGCGATGAAGCGGAGAAGAAGAAGAAAAAGGCCGACCAGCCTGCACTCTAACGGATGGGAGTTTTTTTTCATGTATCTCAATGAACATACGGAACTGGCCCTCGATAAACCAGATAGCACAGAAGAGATTCATCTAAACGATCCCCGGCTTTTTATCAACCGCGATCTCAGCCTGCTTGAGTTCCAACGCCGGGTGCTCCAGGAGGGAAAAGATGAGAACAACCCCCTGCTGGAACGGGTCAAGTTCCTGGCCATTGTTGGGTCAAACCTGGATGAGTTCTTCATGGTCCGCGTTGCCGGCTTACACAAGCAGATTGACGCCGGGGTGATCGACACCACACCGGATGGCATGACACCGTTTGAAGAACTGGCGGCCATCCGCAAGCTGACCCACACTCTGATGGCGGAGGCGCGGGAGTGCCTGCGGGATGAGCTCCTCCCCCTGCTGCACAAGGCCGGCATTCACATCCTCGATTATGCCGCCCTCAGCAGCCGGCAGAAAGAGATGGCCAACCAATACTTCCAGGAAATTGTCTTTCCTGTCCTGACGCCGCTGGCGTTTGATCCAGGCCATCCTTTCCCGCACATTTCCAACCTCAGTCTGAACCTGGCTGTAGTGATCCGCGGCGAAGATGATGAGGAGCTGTTTGCCCGCATCAAGGTACCCAACACCCTGCCGCGCCTGGTGCCGATTAAGCGCTCTTCCAGCGGAATGCGCAAAGATGGAACCCCACCCCACCAGTATTACTTTGTCTGGTTGGAAACGTTGATCGCCGCCAACCTGCATGAATTATTCCCGGGCATGGAAATTGTCGAGGCGCATCCCTTCCGCATCACCCGTGATGCCGATATGGAAATCCAGGAAATCGAAGCTGGCGATCTGCTGGAAACCATGGAGCAAAGTGTGCGCCAGCGGCGGTTTGGTTCGGTTGTGCGTGTCACGGTCAACGATGCAATGCCCTCCCACGTACGGGACATCCTGGTGGAGAACCTGGAGGTTGATCGGCGTGATATCTATACCCTGGATGGCCCGTTAGGTTTAAGTGACCTGATGAGCCTGTACCGCATTGAGCGCCATGATCTGAAAGATCCCACTCTGCGCCAGTCGATCCCTGCCCGGCTGAGAAGCGAGACAGCGGATGCCAATATCTTCAACCTGATCCGCCATGAAGATGTGCTGCTTCACCACCCCTATGACACCTTCCTCCCGGTGGTCGATTTTCTGCGCAAGGCATCCCGCGACCCAGACGTCCTGGCCATCAAACAGACCCTGTACCGGGTGGGGCGCAACTCACCCGTGGTCAAAGCACTGCTGGAAGCCAGCCAGAATGGAAAGCAGGTAGCTGTCCTGGTCGAGCTCAAGGCCCGCTTCGATGAGGAGAGCAATATCACCTGGGCCAAGATGCTGGAAAGCGAAGGCGTGCACGTTATCTACGGCCTACCCGGTCTCAAAACTCATTCCAAAATAGCCCTGGTTGTGCGGCGCGAGGGGGAGCACATCCGCCGCTATATCCACCTGGCTACCGGGAATTACAACGCGGTCACCGCCCAGATCTACGAGGACCTGGGCATGTTCACAGCGGACGAAGAGATCGGTGCCGATGCCACGGACCTGTTCAACTACCTGACCGGGTACTCGGCTAAAAAGGAGTATCGCAAACTGCTGGTTGCGCCCATCAATCTACGCCAGCGCTTCGAGGAGCTGATTGATCGCGAAATTCAACATCAGCAAGATGGAAAACCTGGCCATCTGATCCTGAAAATGAATGCTCTGGTCGACCCGCCCATCATCCGCCGCCTGTATCTTGCCTCACAGGCAGGGGTCAAGGTGGATCTGATTGTGCGCGGCATCTGCTGCCTGCGTCCCGGGATCACCGGCGTGAGCGACAACATCCGCGTGATCAGCGTGGTTGGGCGCTTCCTGGAACACAGCCGCATCTATTACTTCCACAATGCTGGAGACGAAGAGATCTATCTGGGATCGGCGGACCTGATGCCCCGCAATATTAACCGCCGGGTGGAGGTGCTGTTCCCGGTCCAGGACGCCCGCATCATCCGCTATTTGCGCGACAGCGTGCTGGGCACTTATCTAGAGTCTAATGTAAAAACTCGCATTCTGCGTCCCGACGGGGCGTATGAATATATCCAGGCTGCGCCCGGTGATGAGACCTTATCCGTCCAGGAATGGCTGCTAAAGCACCATCAAAGAACCTAACAGGAGGAAACAATGTCCGAACTGTCTCACGCTGAACATGTCCGGGATCTGGCCCTGGTGATTTTTGACCGCACCCAGCCAGCCCATAAGCTGGGTGAGCCCGAGCGTCACCTGCTGGAGATCGCTGCACTGATGCATGACCTGCCTCCCGCGAAGGGCAAGAAAGACCGCCTGAAAGCGGCCCTGGATATGCTGCGCAGCCAGACGCAGGATGATCTCCCGTCAGAGACATCGGAACCCGGCGCCATCTCCCAGGACGGCGGCGAGTTGGCGGCGTTGATTATCCTCTCCAGCGGGAAGAAACTGCCTCACAATGACCTGGCAGTCCTGGTTCCAGAAGCCGTGAGGCTGGAGGTCTTACAAATCCTGGCGGCGCTGCTGCACATTGCCGCCGGGTTGGACGATTCCCGCAGCCAGACTACCCATATCTTGCCCCTGGATGAGACGCTTCGCCCGGCAGCTTCACCCGGCGGCCTGTGGCTGGTGGTGGATGGCCCCTCAGCGGTAGCTGATGCTGAAGTCGCCCGCCATAATACCCGGCTGTGGGAAAAGGCAGGGTTTGCGCCGCTTGTGATTGTTGCAGCCAGCGTAAGCAGCAAAACGCTGCGGCGCTACCCACCCCTGCCACAACCGCTGGAGCGCATGGGGATACGCCCAGAAGATACGATGTCTGAAGCCGGGCGCAAGGTGTGGCTCTACCAGTTTGCCGAAATGCTGCGCAATGAGGAGGGGACGCGCCAGGGAGAGGATATCGAAGCGCTGCACGATATGCGCGTCGCCACCCGCCGCATGCGTGCGGCATTTGAGGTGTTTGGGGATTTCTACCAACCTGCGGTGCTCAAACCCCATCTGCGCGGCCTGCGCCAGGCCGGGCGCGCCCTGGGCCAGGTGCGCGACCTGGATGTCTTCATGGAGAAAGCAGATCATTACCTGCAGACCCTGCCAAAGGGCAGCCAGCACGACCTGGATCCCCTGTTGGTAGTCTGGCACGAACGCCGCGAGCAGGCGCGCGCCGAGATGTTGGCGCACCTGGACAGCGAGGCTTACCAGGCCTTCAAATGGGAGTTCAACCGCTTTTTACAGACACCTGACGAGGGCGAACTGCAGCAGGATGCACAAATTCCTTCCCCGGCCCTGGTGCGCGAGGTCGCCCCGGTCCTGGTCTACGAGCGCCTGGCAGCAGTGCGTGCCTATGACCGGGTGGTAAGAAATGCTTCGGTGATCCAACTGCATGCCCTGCGCATCGAATTTAAAAAATTCCGCTATACATTGGAGTTTTTCCGCGAGGTGTTAGGGGACGAAACCAAGGCGGTGATCAACGATCTGAAAGCGATCCAGGATCACCTGGGCGATCTGAACGACGCTGAAGTAGCCACCACCATATTGCGCCAATTTCTTGACCAGTGGTTCCCCCAAACCGAGGCGGGCGCCGCGCCAACTGCCTTCGCTCACCAGGATCCACAGGGCATCGTTACTTACCTGGCGGCGCGCTTTGGAGAACGGCACACCTTGATTTCAACCTTCAACCAGGTATGGACACACTTCAACCGGGACGAACTGCGCCGAAACCTGGCCTTATCGGTTTCCGTGCTGTAAGATCCCGTACAGGCAGAGAAGTGTCAATGTTAAATTGGTTTTCTGCCTGGTCAGTCAGCCGCGGCCTGCCTGACCTCGATGGTCAGATCTCGATCAAAGATCTTCCTAAACGCAGGCAGGTGGTTCTGCGTCCCCCAGACTTCCAGTTGGATGTCGCTGTTGGAGGTCAGCTCCAGGACAACGCTTTTCCCCTTGCCCTGGCAGAACCGCGCATGCTCCACCGATGAGCGGTGGCTGCGGTCCAGGTTTTCTGCCAGGCGCAGCACCACGGCATACAGGCGCACCAATTTCTGGCTGCGTTTATCCAGTTCAGCAAACTCCAGGTGTTTTTTCTTGCTGGGCAGCGCCTTGCGATGAAAAAAGGCGGCCAGGGCAATCAGGTTGATCTCGTTCTGATAAAACCCTAAAAGGTCATAGTTGCGCACCAGGTAATAGGAATGCGCCTGGTGATTGTTATACGAAAGGAAAGCCCCCACGTCGTGCACCAGGGCGGCATACTCCAGCAGCTCACGCTCCTTGGATGAAAACCGGTGCAGGTGTATCTGGCGCGCGCTGTCAAAAAGCTCAAGCGCAAGCTGCGCCACGTGCCGGGCATGCGCCTCATCGATATTACAGGTCCGGCCAAGCTGGAGCACACTGCGCTCACGTACAGAGACCCCGGTGAACAGCGGCGCCTGCTCGCTGCGTGAAAGATAATCGATCAACAGGCCATCCCGCAAGCCGCGATCGGTGATGTGCAGATCGGGCAGGTGAAGTTCCTCCATAATAGTATCCAGGATAGCCGCCCCACCGAGGATGATATCGGCACGCCCAGGATTGATTCCCGGTACGCGGCGCCGCTCCTCCAGCGGCATGTCGCATAACATCTGGATCACTTCTTTGAGCTGAGCATGGCTGAATACGTCATCACGCTGGCGAGCCCGGTTGTAGAAATGATACGCCGCAATATCACCCAGGTTCTCTGCCGTGCCAGAGCTGCCAAAAGCCAGGTCCATTTGCCGCCCCTGGAGTTGTTGTGCAGTTCGCAGCAGGGCGTTGCGCACAAACTGCTTGAGCACAGCATATCGCACCGGCGTCACGGGAGTGGTCTCATCAGGCAGAAAAAACAGGGAGGTCACCCGGATGGCCCCCAGTTTTAGCGAATCCAGGTGCAGGTACTCACGCTGGTTGCCCAGGATTATTTCCGTGCTTCCGCCGCCAATGTCGATAAACAGAGCCTGCTGGTCTCCGAGGTAAACGCCGCTGACCACCCCCAGGAAGATCAAGCGCGCTTCCTCCTTACCTGAGACCACACGCACATCCAACTGCGCTTCGCGCTTCAGGCGCCGGATGAAATCGTCGCGGTTCTGCGCCTCGCGGGTAGCCGCGGTCGCCACCGCCACGATCTCCTCCGCATGATAAGAGCGGGCCATCTCGGCAAACTTATGACACACCAGAATGGCGCGCTGCATGGCCTCGGGCTGCAGGTACTGCTCGATGAACTCGCCTTCCCCCAGGCGCACTGTTTCCTTCTGGTCGGAGAGAACCGTGTAAGACTGGTTGGCATTGATGCGCACCAACAACAGCCTGACCGAGTTGGTGCCAATATCCATAAAGGCGATCACCCGCCCGGACAATGGCAATGTGTCTGCTTCCATCACGGGGCGTCAGGGCATATCGTTCAGCAGCACCCGGTCAGGCCCGCGATCGATCTCCCACGGGTAAACGATATAAGCATCCGTGACAGCAGAATAATAATCGGGACGCGCCGAGCCAAACAGGTTGCGATAGGGATTAAAATGCAGGACACAGGTCGAAGGCATCCCCCCGGCCGAGGAGACACGAATTTTCACCGAGGTAATCGTGCGGCCTGACCCCCAAACGTCATCGACAATCAGCGTGCGGCGGCCGCGCAGCAGGCGGTCCTCTGGGAATTGGATAAACTGCGGCCATGCCAGCAGCTTGGCTGCCTCCATCTCGGTCTGCGCCGGGAAATCCACCGCCGCGGTCAGGATATGCGTCATGCCCATCGCCTGGGCCAACAACCCACCGGGGATGATCCCTCCGGTGGTAATCATCACCATGGCATCAAACTCAGTCTCAAATTGGGGCAGCAGGTGGTCGATCAACCTGGTCACCTCATCCCAGGTGAGCACCTCTCGTCGTAAGGGTGACATTTGCAGCTCCTGAACAGAAAAAATGCCAGTAAATACGTTTTGGCCGCCTACACCGTGTCTTGTTTTAGCTTAAAACCGGGTAAGGCTATCCTCATAATTATATATTAAAGCAGCGAAGTTGGATCGACTTCCACAATCCAATCCACCAGCTTTTTCCCGCGCAGCAGTTCCACCGGGTCAGAGCCCCGCAGGATAATTTGCCAACGGTAGTCGCCAGCCTGCCGGGCAAAGAAACATGGCGCAGGGCCTATTAACTGGCTGGCGGTGCGCCCTCCGGCTGCCAGCCCCGCGCGCAAATCAGCCGCCAACTGCTGCGCCGCCCGCTCTGCCTGGACCGGGTCTGCATGGCGGTATTCCAGGCGCAAGAGGCGGGTGAAAGGCGGATATCCCAGCCTGCGCCGCTGGGCGATCTCCTTCTCATAAAACCCGCGAAAATCCTGGGCGGCTGCAGCCTGGATCACATAGTCCTGTGGTTGAAAAGTCTGCAAGACCACCTGCCCGCCCAATTGACTGCGCCCAGCCCTTCCAGCGACCTGGGTGAGGAGGGCAAAGGTCCGCTCTCCAACCCGGTAATCCGGCAGGCTGAGTCCCACGTCTGCCAACACAATCCCGACCAGTGTCACCAGCGGCAGGTCTAAACCTTTCGCCAACATCTGGGTTCCTACCAGGATATCCGCCCGATGCGCCATAAAATGCCCCAGGATTACCTCGTGAGTGCCCTTCTGGCGCGTGCTTTCATAATCCCAGCGCAGCGTGCGCGCCTGGGGAAACAGCTTTTGCACCTGGGCTTCCACCTGTTCGGTGCCGGTACCAAAATGGCGGATCTGTTTGCTGCTGCACACGGGGCAGGATTCCGGCATCTTGCGCTGGTAGTCACACAGGTGGCAGACCAGTTTCCCCTGGGGCAGGTGATAGGTCAGGGGCAGGTTGCAGCGAGGGCATTTTAAAACGTACCCGCAGTCGCGGCAGAAAACATACGTCGCAGTGCCGCGCCGGTTGAGAAAGAGGATCGCCTGCTGCCCGGCGTCGAGAACCCGCGCTAATTCCGCCTGCAGTAAGCGGCTGAAGATCGAGCGGTTGCCCTCCTTCAATTCCTGGCGCATATCGACAACCCGAACAACCGGCAGCCCGCCACTGCCGGAAGCTGTGGACTGGGGACTCGATCCAGGCCTCTGCGCCCTTTCCGCCAGTTGCAGCCCGATGCGCTGGGGCAAACGCAGCAAGTGGTAAGCGCCTTGAGCCGCTGCATAAGCGCTCTCCATATCCGGCGTGGCTGAGCCAAGCAGGCAGACTGCACTGGCTACCCGAGCATAGGCGATCGCCGCCCTGCGGGCGTGATAATACGGGGCAGATTCAGACTGGTAATAGGAATCATCATGGCACTCATCTACCACCACCAACCCCGGGTTGGGCAAAGGGGCAAATAGTGCGCTGCGCGGACCCACTATCACCGCCAGCCGGCCCAGGCGCGCCCTGCGCCAGGTGTCATAGCGCTCCCCTACAGACAGTTTGGAATGAATAACACCCACCTGTCCTGGGAAGCGCGCCTGGAAACGGTGCAGCGTCTGCGGGGTGAGTGAGATCTCCGGCACCAGGATGAGCGCCTGGCGGCCCAGTTTCAAAGTCTCTTCGACTGCCCGCAGGTAAATTTCCGTCTTGCCAGAACCTGTCACCCCATAAAGAAGCGCCGGGCGCACAGGCTGACCGTCCGCCGCTGCCTGCAGCAGCGGCTGCAGGGAGGCCCAGGCCTGCTGCTGAGCCGTGGTCAGCTCTGGCGCCTGCTGGTCAGCCCGCGCATCGGTTTCATCCGCCGGCGCCAGTGGGTCGCGCCAGCTTTCACTCTCACCCAACACGACCAGGTCATGCTCCGCCAGGTAGTGTAAATCATCTGCCTTGGCCCCACACTCTGCATAGATCCAGGATACCAGCACCGGTCGGGCCTCCTGCCCCAGGAAGCGCAGCACAGCCAGCCTGCGCGCAAAGGTCGCCTGGCTCATTTTACCCGCCTCCGCCAGCAGGCTCTCTGCTCGAGACAGCGGACAGGCCAGCTCGGCAGTGCGCACAAAGCGAGGCCGCACCGTTGGAGGCGGCAGGATCGATCGCGATGCCAGGAACCCCTGCTGCACCAGCTGGCGCGCCGATGGGCGCCAGTTGATGTGTTTCAACGAGTAGTCGATCTGCTGGCTGCGCAGCGGCCCGCGCTTCTCCAGCAGGCTCACCAGCCGGCCTTGCACCTCGCCCAACTTCTTTTCCCCCACTTGTGGAGAGCGTGCCAGGCTGTATAGAGTATCCGCGAACTGCAGCAGCCCCGGCGGCAGCATCAGGCCGATGCAGTCCGACAGAGATGCCAGGCTGGTTTCCGCCAGGTCGCGCGCCAGGGCCAATTGTTGAGGGGTAAGCACTGCCTGCGGGTCTACCCAACCCAGCACCGGGCGCGTCTCGGGCACTTCGGGATGGTCAATTATTCGCAGCACCACCCCCTGAACGGTCTGCTGACCAAAGGGCACCACCGCCAGGCGGCCCACCAGCACCTCCGGTACTCCAGGCTCCTCAAGCTCCGGCGGCAGGTGATAGTGAAACAGGCCGGTTACCTGTGGCACATGAACGGCAATTTCCAGGAAATATGGCATTGCAGCAATCAGGTACTCTTTGATTCCCGGTTCTTACCCACTTTTCCAGGTTCTGGAGCAGGGGGTGGGTCCAGGCGCGTCAGCGACAGCTTAGATATTCGCAAGCCATCCATTTCCTCTACCCTGATGCGCACACCATCACCCTCAAAAGTCTCACCCAGGCGCGGGATATGCCCGACCCGGCCCAGGAAATACCCTGCAATCGTATCATAATCGGGATCATGCAGCTTCAGGCCCAATTCTTCATCCACCTCTTCAATCAAGGTCAAACCATCGATCACCACGGTGCCATCATTCTGGACCTGGATGCTCGGCGATTCAACATTAAAGGGGTCACTGACCTCCCCCACAATTTCCTCCAGCAGGTCCTCCAGTGTCACCAGCCCGGCAGTCCCGCTGTATTCATCCATCACAATGGCGATGTGACGGCGGTTGTCACGAAAATGACGCAGCAGCGAGCGTACCGAGATCGTTTCCGGCACAAACAGCGGCTCGCGCATCATAGTGCGCACAGTAAAACCTTCTTTATTGGGAGCATTCACCGCATTCAGCAGGTCCTTGACATGGATGATGCCCACGATCTGGTCAAGACTTTGTTCATAGACCGGGAACTTGGTAAAGTTGGATTGGGTGGCAGTGTTCACTACTTCCGGGATGGGAGTATCCACCTCCACGGCGACAATCTCAGTCCGGGGGATCATCACCTGGCGTACCACCAGGTCGCCAAAGTCGAAGACTGCGTGCAGCATTTCCCGCTCTTCCGCTTCCACCACCCCCTCCTTTGCACTCTCACTGACCAGCATCTTCAATTCTTCCACCGAATGGACCAGCTCATGCCCCGAGGCCGGCTTGATCCCGATCAGGCGCAGCAAGCCATTTCCCAGGCCATTCAAGACCCAGATGGCGGGCTTGAACAGGCGCTCGGTCCACAACGTGGGCACAGCCACCGCCAGCGAGGTTCGCTCTGGATCCTGCAAAGCAATGGATTTCGGAGCCAGCTCACCTGCCACCACGTGCATGGTGGTAATGATCAGGAACGCAATCCCGGCAGAAATACTGTGTGATACTTCGGGCTGCAGAGATGAGGGAAACATCTCTACCAAGGGAGAGATCAGGTGTGCCAGGGCAGGCTCTCCCAGCCAGCCCAAGGCCAGGCTGGCGATGGTAATCCCCAATTGAGTCGCGGCGATCACCCGGTCGGGATTCTCCAGGACTTTCTGGACAGCCCGGGCAGACACGTCGCCTCGCGCCGCCAGCTCAGCAATGCGGGTTCGCCGCACGCTGACCAGGGAAAATTCTGCAGCCACAAAAAAGGCATTTGCCAGAACCAGTAGAAATACCAATCCCAGGCGGATCAGATCAACAGCCGTGGTAGAAAGCATATCCTAGTTTTCTGGCTGCACGGCGCGCGTGATCACGGCTGCCCCATATCCCACCACCCTGGTGAAATCTCCGGTCACATCGCCAGAGGTGGCATATTTCAAAAGCTGCACGTGGTCGGCACCCAGCTCTTTGGCTGCCCATAGGACAGCCGCCAGCGCCCCGCGCCCGCAAGCAAACCCCTTCCCTTGTTCTTCCACCTCCAATACTCCCTGAGGATCATATGCTTCCACCTGGCGCAGCACTTCATGGTCCAGTGCAGCTGCCGTCGCCTGGGGATAGAAATGGGACAGGTCTGTGCTGGCCACTAAAAGCGCCTGCCGGCCTTGCAGCGCCTGGGCTAACGCATGCCCCAGGACGCGTGTCACCCGGGCAGTTTGATCGCGCACCATCACCGGCAGCAGAAGAAATTCGCTGTCCAGGACACGCTGCAAGAAGGGCAGCTGGATCTCCAGGGAATGCTCCGGATCCCGCCGGACTGGCGACAGACCAAAACCGAGGTCCGCCCGCAGCAGCTCGCTCACCTTGTGCACCAATTCCTGGGCTACTGGGACCGGTCCTAACGGCGTCTCATAGGCCGCGTGCGCCGTGGTGAGCAGCGGATCAAGGGTCATATAATGCATCGGAGAGATGACCGCCACGACTTCAGGATGCGCGCCACGCAGCGCCGCGTAGGCATACCCGGCGACCGGCCCCGAATAGAGATGCCCTGCATGCGGGGACATCACAGCCACCACCTGCCCTGCCAGCACTGGCAGAGAGGCAGTTTTGATATAACGATCTACCTGTGCCGCCAGGCGCTGCGGATTGGCTTCATACCACTGTCCAGCAATGGGCGATGGACGAACGTCTTTACCAGTCTTCATAGCACACCTCTCTGGTAAGGTTACTTTTATTTTACCATGGGGAGGTTAAGAAAGAACGCCCCAAAACCTTGGGGCGCCGATCGATCTCAAAAAGAATCAATACACGGGCATGGATGGATCGACCTCGCGCGCCCAGGCATTGATCCCGCCGCGCAGGTTCTTGACCTTGCGAAAGCCCGCGCTGACCAACAGATCCAGGGCACGCGCCGAACGCGTGCCAGCCTTGCAGAAGATCACCATCTCCTCAGTGGTGTCCAGCTCCGAGAGACGGGCTGCAAGCTGTCCCAGGGGGATCAGGGTTGCCCCTTCCAGCTGTGAGATCTCCAGTTCATGCGGCTCGCGTACATCTAGCAGGCGCACTTCCCGGCCCTGTCGCAGGCTTTCAGCCAACTCTGCCGGATCGATATCCCACCCATCACCCACTAAGCCTTCATCGTGATCGTGCCCAGGAACTCCGCAGAATGCCTCGTAATCAATAAGCTTTGTGATCTCAGGCTGCGGACTGCATATCTTACATTTCGGGTTCTTGCGCAGCTTCACAAACTCAAAACTCATCTCCAGTGCATTGTACAGCAGGAGCTTGCCGATCAATGGATCGCCAATTCCCAGAAGCAGCTTGAGCGCCTCCGTTGCCTGCAGTGTGCCGATCGTGCCAGGCAGGACCCCCAGCACCCCACCTTCTGCGCAGGAAGGCACCAGCCCGGGTGGAGGCGGCTCAGGGAACAAACAGCGATAACAGGGGCCCCGGCGCGCATCGAATACACTCACCTGCCCATCAAAACGAAATATCGAACCGTATACGTTCGGCTTGCCGCTCAGCACACACACATCGTTGACCAGGTAACGGGTCGGGAAATTATCGGTGCCATCGATCAGCAGGTCATAATCCTGGGCAATGCGTAAGGCGTTTTCGGAAGTAAAGGGCTCATTGAATACATCCACCCGGATATCCGGGTTCAAATCCAACATGCGGCTGCGCGCAGAGTCCACCTTGAGATCGCCCATGTGGGACATGCCATGGATCACCTGGCGCTGCAGGTTAGAGAAATCCACCACGTCATAGTCAACCAGACCAATACGCCCCACGCCAGCTGCCGCCAGGTATAACGCCACCGGAGAGCCCAATCCACCAGTACCGATTACCAGGACTGAGGCTGCTTTCAGTTTGCGCTGACCCTGTAATCCAACGTCAGGGATCAGCAGGTGACGGGAGTAGCGCAAGATTTCGGCGCGCGATAGGTCTGGAAGCATCAATCCGCCCTATTTTCCTCCAGCAATGCTGGGGATCAGAAGCAGACGGTCCCCATCGCTCAGCGGGGTATTCATCCCCTGCAAATCCTTGACATTCTCATCTGCCAGAAACACGTTGACAAAGGGCCGCAGACTGCCCTCGCTGTTAAATAAATGCGCCTTCAGGCTGGGGTAAGAAACAACCAGGTCAGACATCGCTTCGCCCACGGTAGCGCCGCGCACGGACACCTCATGCTTCCCGCCCGTATAGGAGCGCAATGGAGCGGGTATTTTCAAGATAGGCATCGTTTACACCTTAACGCTGCCTGCGTACCCTGACCGGCCGTACCGTGACCGGTACCGCAACCCTGGCGGGGACTGCTGGAACAACCGGGTTCAGCCATTGGCGCACTTTTCCGATGATCTTATCCAGCCAATTGTCCTTCATCTTGTTCGCTCCTGATCCTTCACCGAAAACTAGATTTATATGAGTAAATTAGTAATAATTATAGCTATAAAAAGAAACCTGTCAAGAGGCCCCTTAAATTTACCAGAGGCCCAGCGGATTGAGCCTGGCCGCTGGACCTCCTGATAGGACGATTTAAAACCGATCAGTGGGTGACAACGCGGGGGAGCTGCTTGGCCTGCTCCACCCAGTCGGCCACCTGTTTTTCGGTTGGCAGCTGGCGCACCAATTTCTTGGCCTCGTTGACCTCAACCAGTTTTTGATGTAAAGAATCTGGACGGCGTTGGGCCAGTTCTGGCACCGAATCTACACCTGCTGCCTCCAACAGATCAGCATATTCGCTGCCAATGCCTTTGATGCGGTCCAGGTCGGCCCGGTTGACCCATTTCAAGATCAAAGTCCCGCTGATCCCGCTCTGCTCTTCCAGTTCTTTCCGGCCTTTCGCTGAAGCGCCCTTTTCCAAAAGCCCTTCAACAGTGGTTACGCCAACAGCCTCAAGCTTCTTTGCGAATATCTCGCCAATTCCTTCGATATCCACTACTTTCGTCATATGCGTGTATCCTCCATCCATCAGAGTATTCTAAAAATCACCTGTTCCGGTTTATCCATCGTTTCCAGGTGTAGACTCACCTTCGCCAATCCCCAGAGGGACCCATTTCCGCTCATCTTTCAGCCGGTGTTGCATCCCACCCCGATCATGGAGCTGGTCAAAGCCCTCCGGTTTGATAACCATCTGGTCGCCATCTAGCAACCCGGTCAGGCCGGTCTGTCCTGGCTCAGGCCGGCGTCCAGTCCACGCCGCCGCATCACGCGGGGTATAGTCCGTTGGCTCCTCGTATGTGGTGATATATCCCTCGTAGTTGCGCAGGACAAGTTTATGATCGGACATGGTCAGCAAGTAATTGGGCATCAAGGGGATCTTGCCGCCGCCGCCCGGGGCATCGACGATGAACATCGGCACAGCAAAACCGGAAGTATGCCCGCGCAGCCCCTCCAGTATCTCGATTCCTTTTGCCACCGGGGTGCGGAAGTGGCCTGCTCCCTCCACCAGATCGCACTGGTAGAGATAATACGGGCGCACCCGGATGCGCACCAGGTCCTGCACCAACTGGCGCTGCAGGTGCACATTATCATTCACCCCTTTGAGCAGCACCGCCTGGTTACCCAGGGGGATGCCAGCACGCGTGAGCTTATCGCAGGCCTGCGCCAGTTCAGCGGTAATCTCATTGGGGTGGTTGACATGAATATTCATCCACAAAGGGTGGTATTTCTGCAGCATATCACATAGCTCATCGGTCACGCGCATCGGCAAAAATACCGGGACGCGCGAGCCAATTCGCACGATTTCAATATGCGGGATCTCGCGCAGCCGGCGCAGGATCTCTTCCAGGATCTTAGGCGCCAGCACCAGTGGATCGCCACCAGAGAGCAGCACATCGCGCACCTGGGGGGTATTTTTCAGATACTCCAACTGCATCTCAAATTCCGATCGGGAGAAAGTGGCCGTCGGATCGCCAACAATGCGTGAGCGAGTGCAGTAGCGGCAGTATGTGGCGCACTGCGTGGTCACCAACATCAGCACCCGATCCGGATAACGGTGAACCAATCCTGGCACCGGCGAGTGCCGATCTTCCGCCAGTGAATCTTCCATCATGGAGGTAAAGGGCACCATCTCTGTGTCGGTAGGGACAACCTGCAGACGGATCGGATCCTGAGGATCGTCAGGATTAATCAACGAGATAAAATAAGGGGTGATATCGACCCGAAACAGCTTGGCAGCAGATAACGCTTTGCGTTCACTTTCGGTGAGCGGGATCACGCGCTCAAATTCCTCAACCGTGTTAATCCGGTTGCTCAGCTGCCAGCGCCAGTTATTCCACTGCTCATCCGGGACATCCGCATAAGCTGGGGCACGCCTGGAAGGGAAAGGGGTATTGGCCATGAGTGATTCTCCTGTTCAGTCCACATCAGAAAAATAAAAACCGTTATCCTTTGTAAAACGGAATTTCATTACCCTAAAACAGGCCATATCTCAGCCGGCGGATCATGGTCGGTCCGGTAAAACCCCGCATAATCGAACAGTTTATCCAACAGCTGCATTCCTCAATTCTATATGAAAATAGGGCTGTGGTCAAATCACTAAAAATGAAAAAATATTTATTTCCCCCGATTGTGCCCTAAACCAGTTTGCGATTGCGTTTTTCAGCATACATCCGGGAATCAGCCAGGCGTTCAATTTCTTCCAACAGCATACCCGGAGCAGTGCAGGTTGCCATACCTATCGACATACTCAGTTGAGGTGATGGATAAAAAGCATTGTTAAATTCAATCAGCTTGCGCAGCTCCGTCACCTTTATCTCTACTTCCCTTGCATCCACCCCCGGCATGAATACAGAGAACTCATCCCCACCAATGCGCGCCACCACATCCTGGCTGCGGAAGGCCCGCTGCAGAATTTCTCCTGCCCGGCGCAGCAGGTCATCCCCCGCGGCATGGCCACGGCTGTCGTTAATTTCCTTCAGACCATCCAGGTCAATTTCCAGGACACTCAACGGGAAGGGTCCATCAGACTGCAGCCGCCGGCGGGTTTCATCCCAATATGCGCGATTATACAGGCCAGTAAGGACATCATGTGTGCCCAGGTATTGCAAGTATTTTTCAGCGCGCTTGCGAGCAGTGATATCCTCCAGGGAGACCAGCACCCGCTCCCAGGTGCGCTCATAACCAGGATAAACCATCCAATGCAACTGGACATCAATCGGATCGCCAACCAGGGAATAATTGATCCCCTCCCGCTCATATGCCAGGCAGCCGCTCCACATATCCACCAGCTCATCTCGGAAGTGAAGACGCATCCCGTTCCGAAAGACACGCGGCAGCCCAGCCAGGAGTTCATCCTTACTTTTCGCGCCAAATAAGGAGAGTGTCTTGCGGTTAACATCAATCACCCGGATTTTGCGCATGGCTGCGTCGATCTCTTGCGGGTGGCTGTCCAGGTAGCTGCCCAGGTCTTCCACCCCAGCGAAACGCAGGTCATCCAGGTAGCGCTTCAAGTCGCTGTAATCTTCTTCCCAGAGAGAAACTGGGGCATTTTCAAACAGGCCGTGAAAATGGCTTTCACTTTCCTGCAGCCGGGTTTCCGCCTGGCGCCGGGCAGTCATGTCGATCAGAGAGACCAAAACCCGCTCCCAGTTCGTCTCAAATCCCGGAAACACGCTCCAGAAGAGATGGATAAAGATTGCCTGGCCATCCAGGGCGTAGTTCACCCCCTCGCGGTCATACGCCAACTTTCCCTGCCACATATCCAGCAGCTCATCTCGAAAATGCAGGCGCATCTCATCCCTAAAAACATCCCCAAGGTTATCCAGCAAATGCGCCTTATCCCGGGCTTTGAACATCTCCAGCGTTTTCCGGTTGACATCCACCACTCGGACCCGGCGCATACAGTCGAATACCACAGCCGGGTTCTGATCCAGGTATGCAGAGAGATCATCCACCCCGGAGGCGCGCAGTTCATCCAGGAAAATCTTAAGCTGGCTGTAATCTTCTTCCCAAAGGGAAACTGGGGCATTGTCAAATATACCCCGCTGCTGTGAATAGATGCTGCCACCGTTATCGCTCATCCGATTCATCCTTCTAAAGAGGCGAGGCTAGGGAGATAACTGCAGCAGCACACTGGCCAGATGCAGGAACTCAGAAATCTGCCCACCATCTTCAAAAACTATTAACCTCACTGGAGTCAAATCTGCGACAGTATAGGGGACTTCCACCGCAAATTGGGCATATTCCCCGGCCTTGTGCTCCGCTAGAGCCGCCAGGCGTGAGCCAACAATACGCCCGTCTTCAGCCAGGATCTGGACGCGCAGCATCTGGCTGCTGGCCGTGCGGGCCATCCCTGCCACCAGCAGCTTACCGCCCTGCACCAGCGAATTCTCCGCCGGCTGCTGGATAATAATCTTCTTTTGCAGGGCATCACTGGCGTTGAAGTCGTTTGTCCCCCGTGATAACAACACCAGGCTCACCGAATTGACAGCCGCCGGGCGTCCAAAAGCGTCGTTCGATCGGATCACCAGCTGCCCGGCTTCTGCGGCTGCCCCAATCTCAAATGGAATTTTGAGGGTGATATCCGCCCAGGCCTGTGGATTGGCGACCAGTTCCTTCATCTGACGGGCTAGCAGCCGTCCATCCTCACCGTGAAGCTCGGCAGTCGCCGGACCAACATAACCGCGCTGAAAATACACCCGCGCCGAGATAGGTGAGACAACCTTCGAAAGCTCACCCAACCGGAAGATCTGAATATCCGCATCTGGCAGCGGGGGCGGCGCGGTAGAAGTGGCCGTCGCCCTGGGCGCATTCGGACTGGCCTCAGGGGTCGCAGTAACTGGAAGCGGAGAGGGTTCAAAGGGGGGCAAGGGTGTGGCAGTCACCACCTCAGGCAGCACCGGTCGAGGGGTATTCTGCTGCCCTGCTTCCACCGTAAGCGCAACTGCAGTAGGAAGATATTCGGGCGGCAAGGGTGTGTCCGGCGCCGGACTGCTTCCTGCAGCGCACGCTACCAGAAACCAGGCACACCAGGCGAAAACCAGACAGTGAAGCAGGTTCTTCATCTCACAGCAGGCCTGGGGAAAGATTGGCAAATGGATTCAAACGCCGGCAGCACCTCGCCTTGAAAACGACGCATAGCGCGCAAGCGAGCCGGCAAATATTCCTCGTAAAAGCACAA
>CAIQIV010000298.1 GCA_903871905.1 uncultured Chloroflexota bacterium
AAGGAAGAGTCAATGGAGGAAAAACTGGCTCGTTGGAGAAGCCTGGGAGCCGCGATCGGTAAAAATATCTTTATCGGCTTCGACGTGGTGATAGACGAAGGATTTGCTGAATTTCTCACCATTGAGGACAACGTAGTCATTGCCGCCAGGACGTTCATCATCCTGCATGATTCCGCCCTGAATAATATCTCGGGCGATCCAATTCGAGTAGGCAAAGTCACCCTCAAGGAGCAGGCCTACATCGGGGCCAATGTCACCATCCTGCCAGGGGTTACCATCGGTTCCAAGGCCATCGTTGGCGCCGGCTCTGTGGTTACCAGGGATGTCCCCGATGGGATGGTGGCGGTTGGAAACCCGGCAGCAGTCCGGACTGCTGTATCCACGGTGCGCTCCAGGTTGGTTGAACAGCCGCCCAGGCCGGGGATCTTCCATTGGGACATCCTCCCCTGGCGGGAAAGGCGCGAAAAGATGACCGCGGAGGAGATCCACGAGTCTTATACCCGGTTTGTTGATCAAGCCCGGCAGCAGAAATCCTGAGCATGTTTGCCAGAAAAGTTCTTTCCGTTCTAACCAGCCAGATCGCCTTCTACATCCTGGCTGTATCCAGTGGGATTATCCTGGCACGCTCGCTTGGCAGGGATATCAAAGGCCAGTACGATCTCATATTTGCGCTCAACCAGTTTATTGCCCTGCTGTGCAACCTCGGGCTGGGCGCGGCCACCATCTACCTGCTCAACCGGAACCCGGAAAAGAAATCTGAAATCGCAGCCACCGGTTTCTGGATGCAGATTGTGATAACCCTGGTGATGGTCATTTTCTTTATCCTCTTCAACCAGGCTGTATCCCGTTTCATCCTGGATGATAAAGTACCCACCAACGTATTACTGCTCGGTCTTTGCCTGGTTCCGATCTCTTCGCTGCTGAACATCCAATCCCTGATTTTCCTGGGGATCGGGCAGGTCGGAAAATACAATTTCATTCGGGTGCTGCCGCCATTCTTTATCATCACTTTTGTGCTGATCTTTGTCGTCTGGCTGCAGATGGGTGTAACAGGAGCGT
Source organism: uncultured Chloroflexota bacterium (assembly GCA_903871905.1). Classification (GTDB taxonomy): domain Bacteria; phylum Chloroflexota; class Anaerolineae; order Anaerolineales; family UBA4823; genus CAIQIV01. Next base: position 1,060 of record CAIQIV010000298.1, read on the forward strand.
TGATCTCGTTTGGGCTTTCCAGCCTGGTAGTTGCCAGCCTTGGTATGTTCTGGGTCCGCCAAAACGGCATCAAATTGCGAGCGCTCAACCTCTCAGCCTGGAAAAAACCCATGTTTTCATACGGGCTGAAAAGCTGGCTGGGGAACCTGCTCCAATTTTTCAATTACCGCCTGGATGTGTTTATTATCAATTTTTTCTTCAACCCGGGCCAGGTGGCTCTGTATCACCTGGGTGTAGCGCTCTCCGAAATCATCTGGCATATCCCCAACGCGGTGGCTGCCATCAACTTCCCAAAAACCGCCGCAAACTGGGATGAGGCCAAGAGCTTTACGCCCTTCCTGGCAAGAACCACCGGATATATTTCGTTATTTTTATCATCCGGCCTGATCCTTTTAGGCTTCCCCTTTATTTACCTCGCTTACGGGACTGATTTTATCGGGGCTTATCCTGCCCTGCTCTCCCTGTTACCAGGCACCATTTTTATGGCGGTGGGCAAAGTGGTTGCCAGTGACCTGGCCGGCCGGGGAAAACCCCATTATGGCACCCTCTCCGCCTTTATCTCCTTGATCCTGACCATCCTGCTTGATCTGCTGTTGATCCCCAGGATCGGCGTCGTCGGAGCCGGCATTGCCTCTTCAGCTTCGTATATAATGAGCGCCCTGGTTCTGATCCTGCTGTACGTGCGGTTGACCTCAACCCCGATCCACCTGCTGCTATTCGATAAGAGCGATCTGCCGATCTACCTGCAAAAATTCCAGGCAATGTTAAAAGCAGCCCAACCCCTCCTGGTCAAATTCCACCTGGGAAAAACCACATGAGCACTTTTCAGATAGGTAAAAGACAAATTGGTCCCGGATACCCCTGTTTCATCATTGCTGAAGCAGGAGTGAACCATGGGGGGCGGGTTGAGCTGGCCAAGAAGCTGATAGATTCTGCCGTCGAAGCCGGTGCAGACGCCATCAAGTTTCAGACATTCAAGGCAGAGAACCTGACCACGCCAGCCGCGAAGAAAGCCGAGTACCAGGTTAAGAATACAGGAAGTGATGAGTCACAGCTTGAGATGCTTCACAACCTGGAGTTGCCCTATGAAGCGCACATTGAGCTGCAGCGATATGCAGAGGCACAGGGTATCCTCTTTTTTTCCAGCCCTTTTGACCAGGGGAGTGCGGACCTCCTGGAGCAATTAAACGTCCCGGTCTATAAACTTGGATCCGGCGAGATTACGAACCTTGGGTTTCTGAGCCATGTCGCCCGCAAGGGAAAACCCATGATCATTTCCACGGGAATGAGTTACCTGGCTGAGATTGAAGCTGCAATCCAGGAAATTGAGCTGGCAGGTTGTCATGACTATGCATTGCTGCACTGTGTCAGCAATTATCCTACCGAACCCGGCGAGGCAAATCTAAAGGCAATAGCCACCCTGAGAATGGCTTTTGCTGTCCCCATCGGCTATTCTGATCACACCATGGGCATCGAGGTGCCCGTAGCCGCGGTGGCCCTTGGAGCCAGCATCCTGGAGAAGCACATCACCCTGGATCGGAACCTGCCCGGCCCGGATAACCTTTGCTCGCTTGAGCCAGGCGAGCTCAAGCTCCTTGTTTCCAGTGTGCGCAACGTGGAGGCAGCTTTGGGGGATGGGAAAAAGATCCCCAACCAAAGAGAGCTCATGACGGCTAGGGCCGCGCGCAAAAGCCTGGTTGCAGCCCAAAGGATCCCGGCAGGTGCTGCGATAACCAACGAGCAGCTGGTTTGCAAACGTCCTGGCACCGGCCTGCCGCCCGCGCTGCTTCCGTTCTTACTGGGGAGAACCGCACGAATCGATATAGAACCCGATACAATGATTGAGTTTGGAATGCTGGTATGAGGTCCATCTCGGTTGTATCCGTATCCCGGGCAGATTACGGGATTTACCACCCACTGCTGACCAGGCTGTCAAAAGAACCCGGCCTGGAGCTATCCATCCTGGTCACCGGAATGCACCTGTCACCGGAGTTTGGCAGCACTTTTCGGGTTATCGAACAGGATGGATTTCAAATTGCCGACAAAATCGAAACCCTGCTCTCATCGGACACACCCCAAGGCATTGCGAAATCCATAGGGATGGGCATCCTGGGATTTGCACAATCTTACAGCGGTAAAAAACCCGATATGCTTGTCATCTTAGGCGATCGGTTTGAAATGTATGCGGCCGCGGTGGCTGCCCTACCATTCACCATCCCGGTTGCTCATATCCATGGCGGCGAGGTAACCCAAGGGGCCTTTGATGACGGTTTGCGCCACTCCCTCACCAAGCTCAGCCATCTCCATTTTGTGTCCACGCAAGAATATGGCCAACGCGTCATACAACTCGGCGAAGAGCCCTGGCGCATCAAGGTATGCGGCGCCCCCAGCCTGGAGAACCTGAGGAATTTTCAGCTCCTCTCTCGAGCCGAGCTAGAATTTCGGTTGGACAGAAAGCTGCCCGATACTTTCCTGGTGGTTACTTTTCACCCGGTGACGCTGGAATATGAAAAGTCCGAAGATTATATCAATGAGCTGCTGTGTGCACTGCACGAAGTAAACCTGCCGGTTATTTTCAGCCTGCCGAACGCGGACACCAATAGTAGGGTTATCATTCAACGAACCAAGGAATTTATTTCCACGCACCTCGATTCGAGCATTTTTGACAACCTGGGACAAAGAGTATATTTCAGCCTTATGACAGCCGCCAGCGCCATGGTTGGGAATTCTTCGTCAGGGATCATTGAGGCAGCAACTTTCAAACTACCCGTGGTGAATATCGGAACCAGGCAAAAAGGCAGAATCCATGGAAAAAACGTGATCGATGTCGGATATCACCACACGGAGATCCGCGCGGGGGTATCCCGCGCAATCAGCCCCTCTTTTCGGGAAAGCCTGCGCGACCTGGTCAACCCCTACGGTCAAGGCAGCTCATCCGAGATCATCACCGAAGTGCTGAAATCGATCCCCCTGGACGGAAAGCTGGTTGTAAAACAATTCTACGATCTGGATTGCGCCCGGCAGATTGAATTGAAATGAGATTGCCCGATTCCAGGACCTGCATGATCTTAGGTGGGGGAGGCCACGCAAAGGTATTATTGGATAGTATCCTGCAGATGGGAGGCGTCACCGTTCACGGCATCCTGGATAATAACCGGGCATTGTGGGGACAGGAGGTCTTCGGGGTTAAAATCCTGGGGGGGGATGAAGAATTAGCGGATTTACTGGAAACGGTAGACTGTTTTGCTGTAGGCATCGGCTCTGTTGGCAACCATTATCCTAGGCAGCGCCTGTTTGAATTTGGCTGCGCACACCAGCTTGAGCCCTTATCGGTGGTGCACCCAAGATCCATCATCTCACCCCAGGCAGAAATCGCTCAAGGCGCACAAATTTTTCCGGGCAGTATCATTAATGCCGGCGCTGCGATTGGCAAGAATACCATTATCAATACCGGAGCAATCGTTGAACACGACTGCCTCATCGCCGCCCATGTTCACATCGCCACCGGCGCCAGGCTGGCTGGGGCCGTTAGCGTCGGCCTGGGCGCGCATATCGGCATTGGGGCGGCTATCCGCCAGGGGATCACCATTGGAGAAAGTGCGATCATCGGAGCTGGAGCCGTGGTGGTCAAAGATGTGCCGCCAGGACAGGTGGTCATTGGCGTGCCAGCCCGGCCTTTTGTGAAGACTTCCCCATGAGTGGGATGAAGCCTTCCATTCTTACCAGCCATGTAATAGAGAAAAGATGGACTCAGAAAAGCTGAAGAAGATCTGTATTCAACCGGACGTATCCATCCGCCAGGCGATCAGCGCCATTGACCAGGGTGGAATGGCAATTGCCCTGGTTGTCGATGGCCAAAACTTCTTACAGGGCACCATCACCGACGGCGACATCCGCCGCGCCATGCTTTCCGAGATTGACCTGGACACATCCATCCATTTGCTGCTTGAAAGAAAAACAAATTCGATCTACCCTGTACCCATCACGGCCCCGGTCGGAACCAGCGAGGATGTATTGGTCAGCATGATGAAGGAACGGGTTGTCCGCCATATTCCCCTGCTTGATGAGGAGGGGAAAGTTACAGACCTGGCCTTGCTGGACGACCTGCTCCCCAATCCCTACCACCAGCTTCAGGCGGTGGTGATGGCGGGCGGCAGCGGCACCCGCCTGCGCCCACTGACGGAAGATGTCCCCAAGCCAATGCTCCTGGTTGGAGGGCAGCCGCTGATGGAGCTGATCATCAAGCAGCTGCAGTCTTCAGGGATCCAGAGGGTCAATGTCACCACCCACTACAAGCCTGAAAGGATCATCGAGCATTTTGGCAACGGAGAGGCATTCGGGCTAGAAATCAATTATGTAAACGAGGACCAGCCTTTAGGCACCGGAGGCGCGTTAGGTCTCCTGCCCCATCCCAGCAATCCGATCCTGGTGATCAACGGGGATATCTTGACCAAAGTGGATTTCCGTTCCATGCTGGCTTACCACCAGGAGCACCAGGCAGATTTGACGGTCGCGGTGCGCAAGTTCTGCCTGCAAGTACCCTACGGTGTCATCGAATGTGACGGGCCTTATGTCAGCGGGCTTAAAGAGAAACCGGATGTAAATTTCCTGGTCAACGCCGGGATTTATATTCTTGAGCCAGGAGTCTATCAATATATCCCAAATGGCGAGCGGTTCAACATGACAGATCTGATCCAATGGCTGATCAATGATGGCAAAAAGGTTGCCAGTTTCCTGGTGCGGGAATATTGGCTGGATATTGGGCAGCACTCGGACTATGAACAGGCGCAGTTTGATATGAGAGAAGGGAAATTATGACGAATTCATACGAGCCCGGTGCAAGGACCCCCGCGGGGTTTATTCCCTTATGCGTCCCGGAAATGAGCGGCAATGAATGGGGCTACATCAAGGACTGC
>CAIQIV010000299.1 GCA_903871905.1 uncultured Chloroflexota bacterium
AAAAGCCTTTCAAGGTATCCTATAGCCCATCAACCCTGGCAGTTCCAGACATTCATAGTTTTTCTTGGAAGGAGTATAAAACGATGGGAACTAAGTTGGCAGAATTGAATTCGCGTATTGAAGGCGAGATGCTTTTTATAAATGACCTGCTTACCGAGATTAACAAGGTGGTAGTCGGGCAGGAGACCTTGATCGAGCGCGTGCTCACTGCGCTATTGGCGGATGGCCACATTTTACTGGAAGGTGTCCCTGGGTTAGCCAAGACCCTCCTCATTAAGACCACTGCAGAAGCGATCTCAGCACATTTTGCCCGCATCCAATTTACCCCTGACCTGCTGCCCGCCGACCTGGTCGGCACCCAGGTCTATAACCAACAGATGGGCATGTTCGCGGTTCACCGTGGACCGATCTTTACCAATTTACTATTGGCCGATGAAATTAACCGCGCTCCAGCAAAGGTGCAGAGTGCCCTGTTGGAAGCCATGCAGGAACGGCAGGTCACCATTGCCAGCAAGACGGACCATCTTCCCGAGTTGTTCATGGTGATGGCTACCCAAAACCCAATTGAGCAGGAAGGCACCTACCCGCTGCCCGAGGCACAGGTAGACCGCTTTATGCTTAAGCTGCTGGTGAATTATCCTGCCCATGATGCCGAGCGCCTGATGCTTGACCGCATGACCAGCCCGGTTAAGCCTAGTGTGCAGCCTGTGGTGACGCCAGAGCAAATCCTTTCGGCACGCAAACTCGTGCGAGAAATCTATATGGACAACCGCATCAAGGATTATGTGCTCAACCTGGTCACCACCACCCGCCAGCCGGCTGAGCGCGGCCTGAAGACCCTGGAGCCCTTGATTGCCTACGGCGCTTCCCCACGTGCAGGTATCTACCTGATCGAATCGGCCCGGGCACATGCTTTCTTGCGCGGTCGCGGATATGTGATTCCAGATGATGTGAAGGAACTCGCTGCAGATGTTTTGCGCCACCGCATCATTATCACCTACGAGGCTGAAGCTGAGAACATAACCAGCGATGAGATCATACAGCAAATTCTGTCCCGCGTTGAGGTGCCTTAGTGAATACCGGGATGCCATTCTCAGGTGACCTGATCAACCAGATCCGCCGCATCGAGATCCGTACTAACCACAAGGTTGAAGATCTTTTTGCTGGGAGTTATCTTTCGGTCTTCAAGGGGCGTGGCATCGAATTTGACGAGGTGCGCCCCTACCAGACCGGTGATGATGTCCGGTCCGTGGACTGGAATGTTACCGCCCGCATGGGCGAGCTGTACGTCAAGCGTTTTATTGAAGAACGGGAGCTCACCGTGCTTTTAATGGTCGATGTGAGTGGTTCGCAAGATTTCGGCAGTATTGGCCGTTTTAAGCGCGAAGCGGTGGCTGAAATGGCCGCACTGCTAGCCTTCGCCGCAAACCGCAACAATGATAAGGTCGGTCTGCTGCTGTTCTCCGACCGGGTAGAGAAATTCTTCCCACCCCGCAAAGGCCGCCGCCATATTCTGCGTCTGGTGCGGGAGCTGCTAACCTTTGAGCCAGCAGGGTGTGGCACAGACCTAAGAGCTGCCCTGGATTTTTCAAATCGCATGCTCAAACGGCGCGGCATCGTCTTTCTATTGTCGGACTTCCAGGTCGAGCCCGAGACCTATCGCAAGGCTTTGAATATTACCGGACGGCGACACGACCTGGTAGCCATCGATCTGCATGACCCGCTGGAGAAACATATCGCTCCGATCGGTCTGGTGGTCCTGGAGGACGCCGAGACCGGTGAAATTACAGAAGTGGACACTGCTGACCCTGCCTGGCGCAAGGTGTTCCAGGCACGACACGAACAGATGGAGGAAGCGATCAAGCACGTCCTCAACAGCGCAAGGGTCGATCGCATTGATTTGGAGACACCGGATGATTTTGTTAATGCCCTGACCATCTTCTTCCAGAACCGCATGCGACGACTGGTCCATTAAGACCTGTCATCGTTGAATTGCATGGAGATTGAAAGTTTATGAAAAAGAACAAGAAGAAATTGTTATGGCAGGTGCTATCGGCGATTTTGATCATGGCTGCAGGGGGGGCAGCCTTTCATACCGTTCACGCCGAGGTACCCCTGACTGCTACCCTGAATTTAAACAGCAACGATATCACCGTGGGTGATGTCATCCCGCTTACTCTGCAAGTCACCCACCCGGCCGGTTGGCGGGTCATCATCCCCACTCTGGACAGGCAGTGGGGTGACTTTGAAGTGCGCAGCCAGGCTGTTCCAGAAATTATCACCAATCCTGACGGCACCCAGACAACGATCCAGGAGATTAAACTTGCACGGATGCGCCCAGGAGAGACGCAAACTCCAGCGCTTGCTCTGTCTGTTGCAAACGATCAGGGCAGCTTGAACAACCTGGAGGTTGCTCCGGTGCAAATCTCAGTACGTTCCGTTCTGGCCGCTGGGGATACCGCTATGCGCGAAATCAAACCACAGGCAGAAATGGTGTCTGAAGGACGCCTATATTGGCCGCTGGCTACCGCCGGGGTTCTGTGCGCGGCAGTACTGACTGGCTATGGCATCAGGCGCTGGCGTCAATTTTCCCGGGTTGACCGGCGTACCCCGCGCCAGCGGGCTTTGGATACGCTGGCAGGATTAGCTGCCCAGCAACCGCAGTCTCATGTTGAGATCTCTGCCAGAAGTGCTCTCCTGGCCGACACCTTGCGCGATTACCTTGCTGCCACAACCAGTCTTCCAGCGCGCGATCTGACCACTCGCGAGATTGCCAACCGAACACAAGACCTGGAGATTCCTCCAGATTGGAGCGACAAGGTCGTTGAAGTTCTTTTTATTTGCGATGATGTGAAGTTTGCCAATGAAACCCTGGAAGGACCGCATCTCCAGGCTATGATCGCCACCGTGCGGCATCTGATTGAACTGTATCCGCCGCAGCCCCAGCCCGCCTCGCGCCGCCAGGGCTGCCATAAAAAAGCAGAGGTATTTGCATGACCTTTCAGTTTGCAGCCCCATGGATATTATCGTTATTGGCATGTGTCCCGCTCCTGGGTTACCTGTTGAACCGTAAACAGGGGCGGCACCAAACTGCCGGACTCCGCTTTGCCAGCCTGAGCCTGGTTCGCTCAACCCGCACCTGGCGTTCGATGTTGCGCCCAATGCTCAGTGTAGTACGGCTGATGACCTTGACCCTGATCATCATCGGCCTTGCCCGCCCACAGCTGGCGCAGGCCAAAGAAGTGGTCCACGGTGAAGGGGTGGATTTAATCATCGCCCAGGATATCTCAGG
>CAIQIV010000300.1 GCA_903871905.1 uncultured Chloroflexota bacterium
GGCTTCTTCAGCGCCAGGTCCATCAGCAATGGAATGACCGACTTGTATGAGAATCGCACCGTGCCGATTGAGGATGTTGGCCAGATCGCCATGACGCTGATGAAAATGCGCGGCGATCTGTATGTATTCTATGTCGATGAACAGTCTCGCCCGGCAACTGAAACGTCAATCAGCGAGGATATCAAGCTGATTGACCAACTGGTGGCGAAGTATTCGGCGAACGAGATGACCGGAGAGGAGCAGCAGGAGCTGGCGAATTTCAAGCTGGTCTGGTCTGCCTACCAGGCGGCGGCAGCGGACACGATGCAGAAGGTGAAGAGCGGTGACAGCCAGGGGGCGCTGCAGACCTTGCTGGAAGGCGGGGCTACCTCCAATGCTCGCAAGGCGGTGGGGACTTCGGCGGAAAAGATTGTCCAGATCAATACCGACCTGGCTGAGCAGAACAATCAACAGGGGCAGGCGACTTTCCGCAGCGGCTGGATCCTGCTGCTGGTGGTGGGCGCTATCGGCACGGTGCTGGCGCTGGTGATGGGGATCACCCTGACCAACAGCATCACCCGGCCGCTGGCGGTGCTGACCGGGGCGTTGAGCAACCTGCAGCATGGCAACCTGAACCGGGATATGACGGCAGAGAAGCGGGCGATCATGACCGAGCGTGAGGACGAACTGGGGCAGGCAGGCAAGGCCGAAGTGGCCACCGGACGCTACCTGCGCGCCATGGCGGACGCCGCCGGCAAGATAGCGGACGGGGACCTGACGGTGGTGGTGACCGCCGTCGATGATAAAGATGAGCTGGGCAACGCTTTCGTACACATGATCTCCAGCCTGCAGAGCTCGGTGGGTGAGGTAGCGCACAGCGCAGAGCAGCTGAATACGGCCTCGCACCAGCTTTCTCAGGCGGCCAGCCAGGCCGGGCATGCCACCACGCAGATTGCGCAGACGGTGCAGGAGGTGGCGCGCGGCACGACACAGCAGTCGGAAGCGGTGAACAGCACGGCCAGCTCGGTGGAGCAGATGGGGCGGGCGATCGACGGCGTGGCGCGTGGGGCGCAGGAACAGGCGTCTGCGGTAGCCAAGGCCTCCAGTGTTGCCGGCCAGATCACGCATTTGGTGCAGCAGGTGGCGGGCAACGCCCAGGCGGTGACGCGCGATTCGGCGAATGCGGCGGAAGCGGCGCGCAAGGGCACTCAGTCGGTTGAGGAGACGTTCGAGGGGATGCAGCAGATCTTGGAGCGGGTCGGCATTTCGGCGCAGAAGGTGCAGGAGATGGGACAGCGCTCGGACCAGATTGGGGCGATCGTGGAGACGATCGAGGACATTGCCTCGCAGACCAACCTGTTGGCGCTGAATGCGGCGATCGAAGCGGCGCGCGCCGGGGAGCACGGCAAGGGGTTTGCGGTGGTGGCGGATGAGGTGCGCAAGCTGGCAGAGCGGGCTGCGGTGGCCACCAAGGAGATCGGGGGGCTGATCAAGGGCATCCAGAAGACGGTGGCGGAAGCGGTGAGCGCCATGGAAGCCGGGGCGCGCGAAGTGGAGTCGGGGGTGTCGCGGGCGAACCAGGCGGGAGCGGCGCTGTCGGACATTCTGCAGGCAGCGGAAGCGGTGCACCAGCAGGCGTCACAGGCGGCGCAGGCGGCACAGGTGATGGGCAAGGCGGCGGACGAGCTGGTGAATGCGGTCGATTCGGTGTCTGCGGTGGTGGAAGAGAACACGGCGGCGACCGAGGAGATGGCGGCGGGAGCCAGCGAGGTGACGCGGTCGATCGAGAATATTGCCTCGGTAAGCGAGGAGAACAGTGCGGCGATGGAAGAAGTGAGCGCCAGTGCGGAGGAGATGAGCGCCCAGGTGGAGGAAGTGACAGCCTCGGCGCAGTCGCTGCTGGAGATGGCGCGGGCGTTGCAGGACGTGGTGGCGCAGTTCAAGCTGGACAGCGGCGGGCGCAGCGCAGCCCAGGCGGGCAAGGGCGCGCGGCGTTAGGTAACACACGAAAAACATGGAGCAGGGGCTGCCAACAGCCCCTGCTCGTTTGATTCTGCGGGTTGAGCTTTGTTGAATCCGGAGGGTGCGGGTATAATTCATGCTGTCTTGACAAAGCCCGGGGGGTGATCTATAATGTTCACGTGTGCATAAAACATCCTCCCCGCCCGCTTGTTTGTTGATGTCTCTCGGAGAACAGCGCAGTGAGCCGAGCGGTCTCCATCCAGGACATTGCCCGCGTGGCGGGCGTCTCGCATACCACGGTTTCCCGCGCACTGCGCAACAGTTCCCTGATCAGCCTTGAAGTCAAAGAGAATATCCAGCGCCTGGCTGGCGAGATGGGCTATACCCCCAACCTGGTGGCCCAGAGCCTTAAGTCGCAGCGCACCCACACCCTGGGCCTGGTCGTGACCACCATCGCCGACCCATTTTTGGGGCGGGTGGTGCGCGGTATCGAGCAGGCGGCGCA
>CAIQIV010000301.1 GCA_903871905.1 uncultured Chloroflexota bacterium
ACAGGCTCTGCAGCCGGCTGATGAGCTGGTTGAACTCGGTAATCCCGGAAAGGTAATGGCGGTAGAACTCGGTCCCCGCCAGCTTACCCGCCTGGTAAAAGATCTCATCCGCAGCCTGGGTGCCGTAGCGCGCCTCGATCACATCCCGAAAGCTGAACTGCATCAGGCGGTACAGCTCCAGGCGGGTGTACATGCCCAGGTTTGGGCGCCCCACGGCGATATCCCCCAGCAGCTCCCAACGGAAATCGTATTTGCGCTGTCCTTCCATTGAACCTCCTGGCCCAAGAGAGATATGGTTACCCGGGTTGATTCTACCAGTTTTTTTTTGATTCCCATTGATAAAGAAGAAGGGGAATTCACATCGGTACAGGAATAAATTAACTGTTGATTTTCAAATTGTATTTCTCTATAATAGATGTAATGGCTTTCTAACAAACCAACCCCCAATTTAGCCGACACAGGAGGGCTCTCATGAAAACCGAACGCGTGATCATTGTTGTACTGCTGCTGATCCTGGCTTTTTCCTCTGGCGCACAGTGGAGCAAAGCCCAGGAGGGCACCCCACCGCCACCCGATGGCGTCCAGATCGATACCGAAGTCACCCAGGATGCCCCGGAGCAGCAGCTTGCGCCGGATGAACCGGAGGCGGTGATGACCCTGAGCATCCCCGTCCAGGGGCGGGCGACCAACGCCGCCGGCGCGCCGCTCAACGCCGTCCTGAACACCAAGATGACCCTGTATGATGCATCCTCTGGCGGTACGGTCCTGTGCACCGATACCGATGCGGTCTCGTATGTCAATGGATTTTTCAGCGCCTATATGAATGACTGCGTCGCCAGCGACTTTGATGGGCAGAGCGCCTGGCTGGGCATCACCATCGGCGCCGACCCGGAGATGATCCCGCGCCAGGTGATTGGTGTGACGCCCTATGCCGCCGCCCTGCACCCGGGGGCTGAGATCCGCGGCGCCGACAGCTATGTGTTTGTCCCCGGGACGGCGCTGGCGCCGAATTCGACGAATCCCGCAGATTCGGATTATGTATTTATCGACCTGTCAGGCCATGCTGCCCGAGTGTCCGCCGGGACCGCGTTGTCTGGTCAGCGCAATGTGCGCATGCCGATCATCCTGCCCGGCAGGGCCTACGGCGTCTATCCGCGCATCACGGCGATCAAAGTCTACTATCTCTGCGAGAATGGGACCAACAGCTACATCACCGATACCCAATTGTACAAAGGCACCGACGCCGATACCTGGGATATCCTGGTGAACAACACCGACAACCGCACCTCCAACACCGCCGCCTCGTACACCTTGAACACCGTTACCACTTTTTATACCCTGGGCCTGGACAGCGGCTTTGTGACGCTGCGGTTGGGGATCTTTTTCCTCAATGACCAGGATTATGTGCAGATCGGGGGGGTGCGCGTGGTCATGGACACCAACTATTAAGGCGGGAGGCGCATGATGAACACCAGGTATTTACTATTCCCCCTGCTGCTGATCCTGCTGCTGCTGGTTGCCGGCAGCGCCCTGGCCATGGAATCGACCCGTTACCGCCTGGACTGGTATACCCCGCTGACCACCGGCGGCGGCGGCGCGGCCAGCTCCACCAATTACCAGATGGAGTTCACCACCGGCCAGGTGGCGGTGACCAACGCCACCAGCACTAACTACCAGGTCGGGCTGGGCTACTGGCAACCCCGCACGCATTACAACCGGGTGCCGCTCGTCCCGCATAACTACCCGGCGCCGTAGACCACTCAGACTTCCGCGGTCTCGGAAGCTGAGGAGGGCCGTCCACGAATGGGGCCGCGAATATCGAATGCACACCGCCGCATTCGGATATTTTCGTGGACGGTATTGTAGGGGCGACCCGCCGAGGTGCGCGCTGGATCGCCCCCCGGCAGATAGGGTCGCCCTGGCACAGCGGTGCACATGCGGGCGGGGGAGGGTCGACCCTCACCTGGCGCTCTGATTGTCATGGACGGCCCAGGAGGGTCGCCCCTACGAAACTCCCCGGCTTTATTTTCCCCCTTCCTGACGCATTTTATTAGTTGATTTTCAC
>CAIQIV010000302.1 GCA_903871905.1 uncultured Chloroflexota bacterium
CCAATACCGTCCACTTTTTCAGCCTCACCCCCGTTGCGGCAGATGCCGGCGCCACGATTAAAGTTAACGGCGAGCCGGTGCAGTCGGGGAATCCCTCCCCCCAGATCTTCCTGCACGTCGGGGTAAACCTGATCACCACCACCGTCACCGCCGAGGATGGCGTAATCACCAAGGATTACTTCGTCACCGTCATCCGCCAGACGCGTGACCCCAACGCCCCGCTCATCTCTGACTGGCAAAACGGCATGGCCGCCTCGCTGGTGCTGGGCCAGGCGGACTTCACCAGTTGGGCTGCCAACCGCGGTGGATCCACCAGCGCCCTGGGGTTTGATACCCCGTACCACATGGCCATTGACCCGGTCAGCGGCAAGCTCTTCGCCTCCGATTACGACAACAACCGTGTCCTGCGTTTTGCCAACGCCGCCTCGCTGACGGACGGCGCTCCTGCCGAAGCCGTGCTCGGCCAGGCTGATTTCTCAGGAAGCACCGAAGGCACAGCCGCCAACCGCATGTTTGGACCGGGGAGTATCCATATCGACCAAAACGGAACGCTGTGGGTTTCGGATTATGACAACAACCGGGTGCTGCGCTTCGACAGCGCCTCTGCCAAAGCCAACGGCGCGGACGCCGACGGCGTGCTCGGCCAACCGGACTTCATCTCCAGTTCTATCGACACAACCCAGAGTACGATGGATTCGCCCGATGGCGTCTTTGTCGATACAGACGGGACGCTGTGGGTGGCGGATTCTGACAACAACCGGGTGCTGCGCTTTGACAACGCCGCTGCCAAAGCCAACGGCGCGGACGCCGACGGCGTGCTCGGCCAGCCGGACTTCACCTCCTGGAGTGGGAATACCACCGAGGATGGGATGTGGCAGCCTACGGGAGTGTGGGTCAGCAATGGCGCACTGTTTGTTGGCGAACGTGATAATTACCGCGTGCTGCGCTTTGATAACGCCGCCGCCAAGCCCAACGGCGCCCCCGCCGATGGCGTGCTGGGTCAGCCGGACTTCGAAACCGCTGACACTGCTTGCAGCCAAAGTGGGCTGGATTCTTTTTACTATCTCAGTGTTGACGGCGCCGGAAGCCTGTACGTGGCGGATGAATACAACCATCGTGTTCTCATTTGGGATGACGCCGCATCCCTGGAAAACGGCGCCAACGCCAGCCATGTGCTCGGGCAGACCAGCTTCACTTCCTGCGACGGCGATACCACCGCCTCCAAGTTCTATTATCCGGGTGGGGTGTTCGCCTCCCCTGACGGGCAATCCGCGTGGGTCGCAGACACGGATAATAACCGCGTGCTGCGCATCCAGAAGGAGTGCACCGCAGTCGCCAGTGGAAATTGGGACCAGCCCTCCACCTGGGACTGCGGCCGCGTGCCCGGCGACGATGACAGCGTCACCATCCCGGTCACCTGGACCGTCATCCTGAACACCGATACCGCCTACCTGCTCAACCTCAAGCTTGACGGTTCGCTGAACCACGACGGGTCTGCCCACACCCTCACCCTGACCGGCGACTGGACCAAAACCGGAAGCTTCGACGCCGGGACCTGGATCAAGGTCAAATTCGATGCCCGGGACGTGCAGTATCTCTACGGGGCCACCTTCTTCTATGACCTGGAGGTGACCACCGGCACCGCCCTGGACGTGGGCGGCCTGACCCTCCCCGTGGACGGAACGCTGACCAACGCCGGCGAGATCCGCCGCCTGGCTCCGGCTCGGAACGTCTCCCTGGGCTTCGACACCACCTTCAAAGACGGCGCTGGCCAGGACTCGGTGGTGATCCACCAGACCGGCGGTACGGCGATGGGCCTCACCACCGCCCAGATCAACGCCCACCCGCCCACCACGGATTTTGCCTGCGGGGTCAACACCCTCACCG
>CAIQIV010000303.1 GCA_903871905.1 uncultured Chloroflexota bacterium
AAAATACACTTCAGCTTCTTTGTGTGTGCGATGGCAGAATTCCTGCAACAGCTGTACCAGCTGCATCTCATCATCCATTGCATCCAGGGACAGGCCGGGCACCTTTGGGATCAAATTGTGTCCATCAATAATATAAGGCATGCTCCCATTGTAGTTACTTCTGAAGGGAACGTCAATAAATGCGACCAACCAATTGGCACAATTCGCACTTTATGCTATCATGTCTGGGGAAGATAGGCTTATGAAACAATGGTCTCGCCTTTTTTACTTTATACTGCTGAATGTGATCGTGTCCGCCTGCACCACTTTTTCCGTGCTGATGATCTGGGATAAGACGCACAGCTCGTTTATCAAGGACCTGCTCGATCCAATTTCTCTCCCATTTCCTCAACAAGCGACCGTCCAGGCTAACATTGTTCCAGCCACACAGGAGGCAAACCCGGGCAGCGGAGCTCCAGCGGTCACACCCACCCAGGAATACTACGCCTACCAGGTACAGGATGGCGATACCTTCAGCAGCCTGGCTGAGAAATTTAATATGAGCGTGGAACAGCTCACCAGCGACAACGGCTTTCCCCAGCCGGTCCCCTTGGGACCGGGCGAAGTGCTGCGCATTGCCCGCCATCCCGAGGCAACCGCGGTGATCGATCTCGTAGTAGGGGCGAATGACCTGGCTACCGAACACGTCCAGCTCAAGCATCGCGGCGAGAATGAGCTTTCGATGGAAGGCTGGCAGCTGGATGATGGGCAGGGAAACCTGTATGTCTTTCCTCCGATCCAGCTGCTCAAAGGGGGGGCGCTGGTAGTCTACACCCAACCTGGCACCAACACAGCCGTGGAACTGCATTGGGGCCTGAACCAGGCGGTCTGGCAATCGGGCAAAACTGTCACCCTTCGAGATGCCACAGGACGGGTGCGCCAGGTCTATCCCATCCCATAGGCAGGATCGTTTTCCATGTATAGTATAGAAGAACAAATCCGCCAGGCGATGGCTGAGGGCAAATTTGCCGGCCTCCCGGGGAAAGGCCAGCCGCTGCACCTCGATGAAAATCCTTTTGCCGATCCGGATTGGCGCCTGGCTTTCCATGTGCTCAGCAGCAGCGGCTTTACCCTGCCATGGATCGAGAACCGCCAGGAAATCCTGGCAGAGATGCAGGCCGTGCGCCTGCGGCTTTCCCGCGCCTGGGAGGGGGTTATGGCCTCGCAAGCCGCTGGACGGTCAGCACAGGATATTCGCAAGATCTGGAATGATGCCCAGCAGCGTTTTCGCCAGCAGGCAGCAGATCTGAACCAGCGCATCTTTTCTTATAATCTGCAAGCTCCCTCACACCAGCTCCAGATCCTGCCCCTGGATATCGAGGCAGAGTTCCAGGGAGTGCAGCAGCCAGTCTCTCCTCACCAGGGCGCAAACGAATGATGTCTACCCAGGGCACTTACCAGACACTGTACCGGAAATGGCGTCCCCAGTCCTGGGATGCGGTGATCGGGCAGGAGCACATCATCCAGACCCTGCGCAATGCCCTGGCAACGGACCGGGTAGCCCATGCGTACCTGTTTGCCGGACCACGCGGCACGGGAAAAACCACCACTGCCCGCCTGCTGGCCAAGGCGATCAACTGCCTGGAGCCGGACCCGGCGCAGCGTCCTTGCGGCAAGTGCAATCCCTGCCAGGCTGTTAATGAAGGTCGTTTCCTGGACCTGATCGAGATCGATGCAGCTTCCAACACCAGC
>CAIQIV010000304.1 GCA_903871905.1 uncultured Chloroflexota bacterium
CTTCATCAAGGGAACCTGCCGGGCTTGCGAAAAGTTCTGCCCGACCAACGCCATCGATTTCAACCAGCAAGACGAAATGCTGACCTTCCAGGTTGGGAACATCATCCTGGCCACCGGGTACGATCTGTTCGACGCCCGCCGCGTTTCGAATTACGGCTACGGCCGGCTGGCTAACGTCTATACCAGTCTGGAATTCGAGCGCCTGAGCAATGCAGCCGGCCCCACCAACGGCAATATTGTCCTGCGCGATGGGGTCACCCAACCGAACTCAGTCGGCATCATCCACTGCGTGGGCAGCCGGGATCGCAACTTCAACAACTACTGTTCGACCATCTGCTGTATGCAGGGGTTGAAGTTTGCCCACCTGGTCAAAGAACGTACCGGCGCCACCGTGTATAACTTCTATATCGACATGCGCACGGCTTACAAGGCCTATGATGAGTTCTACCAGCGGGTACTGGAAGAGGGCACGCTCTTCGTGCGTGGGAAGGTAGCCGAGGTCACAGATGCAGCCCGTTTACCCGGCGAGGAAGGCAAGCTGATCATTCAAGTCGAGGACACCTTGGTCGGCAAGCAGCGCCGCATCCCGGTGGACATGGTCGTCCTGTCAATTGGCCTGCAGCCCCGGCATGATGCCAAGGAAACCGCCAAGAAATTTGGCCTGTCCTGCAGCGCCGATGGCTGGTTCATCGAGAAGCATCCGAAACTGGATCCAGTTGCCACCATGACTGAAGGCATCTTTATTGCTGGCTGTGTCCAGGGACCCAAAGATATCCCCAGCAGTGTCGCGCAAGGCGCAGCTACTGCAGCGCGCGTCCTGGGCCGCATCCAGCAGGGTGAGATTGCCCTGGAGCCAGTGCGCGCCAGTGTGGACGAAGCCAAGTGCTCCGGCTGCCGTATCTGCAACACCATGTGCCCGTTCAACGCCATCATTTTCCACGAGGATCGGATGGTCACCGAGGTCAATCCTGCTCTGTGCCAGGGTTGCGGTACCTGCGTGGCGGCCTGCCCCGCGGGAGCGATCAGCGGAACAGTATTCAGCAATGAGCAGGTCATGGCACAGATCGAAGGCCTGTTAATGCTCAACCTGACCCCTTATGAGGCGGTGCCAGCATAGGCAGTACCTGCCCTAATCTATGCACCTGCTGAATGAATGGAGAAAAGCAATGGCTGATACTGAACACTTTGAACCTGTAATCATTGGCTTCACCTGTAACTGGTGCAGCTATCGCGCCGCGGACCTGGCTGGGACAGCTCGCATGAAATACCCGCCGAACATCCGCCTGGTACGGTTGATGTGCTCTGGACGCCTGGACCCCACCTTCGTGCTCAAAGCATTCTCGGGGGGCGCAGATGCGGTGTTGGTTTCTGGCTGCCACCCTGGCGAGTGCCACTACCTGGAGCAGAATTACAAAGCCCTGCGCCGCTTCATGCTGCTAAAGCGCACCCTGGTCCAACTCGGAATCGAGCCAGACCGGCTGCGCCTGGTGTGGGCCAGCGCGGCAGAAGGCGCACGGCTTTCCGAGGAAATCACCAAATTTACTGAGGATGTTAGAAAATTGGGGCCGTTACACTGGAATACATCCATAGAAAAGGCTTCTAAGCCTATCGTTGATCACAAGTTGGAGGAGGTGGCAGCATGACCCAGAATGGTAAACCCAAATTCGCCATGTATTGGGCTGCCTCCTGTGGTGGCTGTGAGATCTCTGTCCTCAACATTAATGAAAAAATCCTGGATGTCGATGCCAACTTTGAGGGGGTATTCTGGCCCGTGGCCATGGATGCCAAGTACAAAGATGTCGAAGCCATGGAAGATGAATCGATCCTGCTGACGCTGTTCAACGGCGCCATCCGCACCAGCGAGAACGAGCATATGGCGCACCTGCTGCGCCGCAAATCAAAAATCCTGGTGGCTTTTGGTTCCTGTGCCAATGAGGGCTGCATGCCCGCCCTGGCTAACCTGAGCAGCCGGACAGAGTTGTTGGATACGGTGTACCAGACGATCTCCACTGAAAATCCCAAAAATATCCGCCCCCAACCCAGCACCATGATGCCCGAAGGCGAGATTACCATCCCGGTCTTTTACAACGTGGTGCGCACCCTGGATCAGGTTGTTCCGGTGGATTACTACATTCCCGGATGCCCGCCTGAATCCCATCAGGTTGCTGCAGTGATCGATGCCGTAGTAAAGGTGCTGCACGGCGAAGCAGAACTGCCCCCCAAGGGCACTGTGCTTGGCGCCGGGAATACTACCGTCTGTGACGAGTGTCCCCGGGAGAGGAACGTAAAGAACATTAAAGAGTTCAAGCGCCTGCAGCATATCCAGGTCGATCCGACCCTGTGTTTGCTCGAACAGGGGATCCTGTGTAACGGTCCAGCGACCCGCAACGGCTGCAACGCCCCCTGCCCTAAGGCCAGTGCTCCTTGTATC
>CAIQIV010000305.1 GCA_903871905.1 uncultured Chloroflexota bacterium
CAGCATTGATGAGCTGCCCCAGCTTTTCAATGTCCTGCGCAACGAGATGTCGCTGGTGGGGCCGCGCATGATCTGTCCCGATGAAATGAACAACTATAACAATTGGGGCATCAACCTGCTCACCGTGCGCCCGGGCATCACCGGGCTGTGGCAGGTGAGCGGGCGTTCAGACATTTCCTACAGCGAGAGAATTCGCCTGGATATGCACTATATCCGCAATTGGAGCATCTGGTTGGACATGCAGCTGATCCTGCAGACGATCCCGGCTGTCCTTAAAGCCAGGGGAGCTTATTAGCACGCAGAAAGGGATGAACAGGCAATGAAAGCATTGGTCACCGGTGGCGCAGGGTTTATCGCCTCGCATGTTGTCGATACCTACCTGGCAAATGGCTATGAGGTCGTGGTTGTAGACGATCTTTCGACCGGGCATCGAGAGAACGTCAACCCCGCGGCAGTGTTTTACGAAATGGATATTTGTGATCCGCAGCTGGCTTCGGTGTTTGAGAAGGAACGCCCGGATTTTGTGAACCATCACGCCGCGCAGATGAACGTACGCCGCTCGGTGGTTGAGCCCTTGTTTGACGCCCGCGTCAACGTCCTGGGATCGCTGAACTTGATCGAGTGCGCCAAGAATTTTGGTGTCAAGCATTTCGTGTATATCTCCTCCGGCGGCGCGGCGTATGGAGAGCCTGAGTATGTACCGTGTGATGAAGCCCACCCGGTCAATCCAATCTGCCAGTACGGCGCCAGCAAGCACACGGTGGAGCATTACCTGTTCATGTACCAGGTCAATTATGGCCTGCCTTATACCGTGCTGCGTTATCCCAATGTCTACGGTCCACGCCAGGACCCGTATGGAGAGGCCGGGGTAGTGGCGATATTTACCGGCCAGATGCTCAGGGATCAGCAGGTGGTGATCAACGGGGATGGGGAGCAGGAGCGAGATTTTGTTCACGTGAAGGACTGCGCCCGGGCAAACCTGATCGCCCTGACCCTCTACCATCCCAGCGGGATCTATAACCTGGGCTCCAACCTGGGCACCTCGGTCAACCAGATCTTTGCGGCGCTGAAGCAGATCACCGGTTATACCAGGGAGCCCAATTACGGTCCTCCCAAGTTGGGGGAGACGCGAAAAATATACCTGGATGCCAGGAAAGCCGGGCAGCATTTGCGCTGGCAGCCGACGATCCCGCTCGAGGCCGGCCTGGCGGACGTGGTGAGCTATTTCAAGGCCCAAGGATAGCTATTGTGATTATCGTCCAGGCGCCTTTGCGCATCAGTCTTTTTGGTGGGGGGACTGACTTTGCCTCGTTCTACGAGCGCGAAGGCGGCTGCGTGTTAAGCACCACCATTGATAAATACATCTTTATCACCATCAAGAAGCGCTTTGACCGCTTCCTGAGAGTCGGGTATACCCGTACGGAGATAGTTGATTCGATTGATGATCTGCAGCACGACCTGATCCGCGAGGCTTTTCGCAAGACCGGGATCGAGTCGGGGGTTGAAGTCACGACCATGGGGGATATTCCCTCCACCGGATCGGGACTGGGCTCGTCAAGCACGGTGACCGTGGGCGCGCTGCATGCCATGTATTCCTACCTCGGCGAGCTGGCTGCAGCGGAACGCTTGGCGCAAGAAGCGTGCGAGATTGAGATCGAGGTCTTGGGCAAGCCAATTGG